>NZ_BLJA01000001.1:2945573-3248073 GCF_019972295.1 Geobacter sp. AOG2 | reverse complement strand
CACCTGGCGCGCATCCCGCAGCGGATCGAGTGTTACGACATCTCCACCATCCAGGGCCGACACTCCGTGGGGAGCGGCGTCGTCTTCTCCGGGGGCAGGGCCGACAAGGCCCGTTACCGCCGCTATCGCATCCGCGACGTGCAGGGGCAGGACGACTTCGCCATGATGGCCGAGGTCTTCTCCCGCCGGTTCCGCGAGGAGAAGGTGGCCAAGGAGGGGCTCCCGGACCTGGTGGTGGTGGACGGCGGCATCGGCCAGTTGAACGCGGCCCTGGAGATCGTAACCGGATTGGGACTGGCCGGACGCTTCGACCTGGTGTCCCTGGCCAAGAGCCGCACCGAACGGGACGCGGAGTCGGCCACCATCAGCAAGAGCGACGAGCGGGTCTTCCTGCCGGGGCGCAAGAACCCGGTGGTGCTGCGCCAGAACTCGGCCCCGCTGCTGCTTCTGGCGGCCATCCGCGACGAGGCCCACCGCTTTGCCATCGGCTACCACCGCACCCTGCGCGGCAAGGAGGGGGTCGCCTCGGGTATCGAACAGATCCCCGGCATCGGCGCCAAGCGGCGCACCGCCCTGCTCAAACACTTCGGCAGCCTGCAACGGCTCAAGGAGGCGAGCGTGGAGGAGATCGCCGGGGTGGCGGGGATGAACCGGGCCGTCGCCGCCACGGTTTTCGCGGGGCTGCACGGGGAGGACCCACCTAATGACTGACGCCCCTTTCCCCAGCAACCTATCGAAAAGCCCAGGTTGTTCAAAAATGGCCAGATCGTCGTATCCGGAAAAGGCCCTGAGGACGCACGAAAAGACTTTTGAGGACGGCGGCGAGACGGCTGTTTTTCAACAACCCGCCTTCAACCTCCTCACCATCTTAGGCCCCACCGCCTCGGGCAAGACCCGGCTGGCCGTGGCCCTGGCCGGGGAGTTGAACGGCGAGATCATCTCGGCCGACTCGCGCCAGGTATTCCGCGGCATGGATATCGGCTCCGGCAAGGACCTGCACGAGTACGGCGCAATCCCCTGTCACCTGATCGATATCCTGGACGCCGGCCAGGAGTTCAGCGTGTTCGCCTTCCAGCGCCTGTACATCGAGGCGTTCGAGGGGATCACCGCCCGCGGCCGCCTGCCGCTTTTGTGCGGCGGCACCGGCATGTACCTGGACGCGGCCCTGCGTGGTTACCGGTTGGTGGAGGTGCCCGAGGACGAAGCCCTGCGGGCGGAGTTGGCCGCCAGGAGCGACACCGAACTGGCGGACCTGCTGCGGGGCCTGCGGCCGGGACAGCACAACAGCACCGATCTGGGGGACCGGCAACGCACCATCCGCGCCATCGAGATCGCCCGCCACGAACAGGTGAGGCACACGGAACCGGAGCCGCTCCCCTCTATCCGGCCCCTGGTGATCGGCATCCGCTGGGAGCGGTCCGAATTGCGGCGCAGGATAACGGAGCGTCTCAGACAAAGGCTGGCCGGCGGCATGGTCGAGGAGGTCCAACGACTCCACGATGGGGGAATCGCCTGGGAGCGTCTGGATTACTACGGTCTGGAGTACCGTTTCGTGGGCGCTTTTTTGCGGGGGGAACTGACGCGGAACGACCTTTTTCAGAAGCTGAACAGCGCCATTCACGACTTTGCCAAGCGCCAGGAAACTTGGTTTCGCAGGATGGAGAAAAATGGGGTGGTCATCCACTGGGTGGACGGGGCGGGTGATCCACTGGCCGAGGCGCAAAAAATGATATGGGAGCATCGGTAACGAAAAAGGCCCTTCAAACGAAGGGCCTTTTTCAACTGCTTCAGGGGAAAGGGGACTTACACCAGTTCAAACGCGTTGAAGAAGTAAGGGATCTCGAAGGCGGCCGTTTCGGGCGCATCGGAACCGTGGGCCGAGTTTTCCTCGATGTTGATGGCGAAATCCTTGCGGATGGTGCCAGCCTCGGCATTGGCCGGGTTGGTGGCGCCCATCAGGGTACGCCAGTCGGCAATGGCGTTTTCCTTCTCCAGGCAGAGCACGATCACCGGGCTGCGGGACATGAAGGCGCACAGGTCGTTGAAGAAGGGGCGCTCCTTGTGCACATAGTAGAAGCCTTCAGCCTGCTCACGGGTCATCTTGATCTTCTTCATGCCGCGAATCGCGAAGCCGTTGGCCTCGATCCTGTCCAGAATTTTTCCGGCCAGCTTGCGCTCAACGGCATCCGGCTTGATGATGGCAAATGTACGTTCCATTGTCTCCTCCGATAGTCTCAAAAATGTGAATTGGTTAGATAGCATCGCCGCAGCGCACTTGTCAAGTTTTTTAGCCTGTTAGGCCGCCCGCGACCGCCCTCCCCTTGCGCTTTTCAGCGGCAATGATTATTATAAGTTAGACAAGATTGACCTGCCTATCTATGAACGTTGCGAGGTACTCAGATGAATATGTTGAAAACCACCTTTCTCATGGGACTTCTGACCGTCCTCCTGGTGACCATCGGGGGGGCATTGGGGGGAAGGGGCGGCATGACCATGGCCTTTCTGCTGGCTGCCGGAATGAACTTCTTCTCCTACTGGTTTTCGGACAAGATGGTTCTCTCCATGTACGGCGCCCGCCAGATCGAAGAGACGGATGACCCGCGTTTTTACGGGATCGTACGCCGCTTGGCCCAGCGAGCCAACCTACCCATGCCCAAGGTGTACCTGATCGATTCCGACACCCCAAACGCCTTTGCCACCGGCCGCAATCCGGAACATGCCGCCGTAGCCGCCACCACCGGCATCATGCGCATTCTGGGGGATGATGAACTGGCCGGCGTCATGGCCCATGAACTGACCCACGTCAAGAACCGGGACATCCTCATCTCCTCCATTGCTGCCACCTTTGCCGGGGCGATCACCTACCTGGCCCAGATGGCCCAATGGGCTGCCATCTTCGGCGGCGGCCGACGGGATGACGACGAGGGGGGCGGCGTCTTCGGCATGCTCTTCATGGCTATCCTGGCCCCCATTGCTGCCATGTTGGTGCAGATGGCCATCTCCCGGTCGCGGGAATTCGGCGCCGATGCCGGCGGAGCAAGCATCTCCGGCAACCCGCTCTCCCTGGCCAGCGCCCTGCAAAAACTGGAAATGGCCAACCAACGTATCCCCATGGAGAGCAATGCGGCCACGGCCCATATGTTCATCGTCAATCCCCTGACCGGCGGCGGCCTGATGACGCTCTTCTCCACCCATCCGCCCATCACCGAGCGGGTGGCGCGCTTGCAGGACATGTCGCGGACACACAGCTTTTGAGCGGCCGGGTTACCGTCACCGCAAACCCCCGTCAATCTGCCTGCCAGGTCTTGCTCCGCATTGCCAAGGAGGGGGGCTTCGCCGACCGGCTCATCGACCGAGAACTGGAGAAAGGCCACCTGACCGGACCGGACAGGGGACTGTTCCCGGAGTTGGTCTTTGGCGTGCTCCGCCGCCGGGGCAGCCTCGACCACATCCTGGCGCAACTCCTCGACAAGCCCCTTGACACGCTCCAGCCCCAGGCCCTGACGATCCTGCGCCTGGGGCTGTACCAACTTGCCTGCCTGGACCGGATACCCGAATCCGCCGCCGTCAACGAGTCGGTCAACCTGGCCAAGGAGTTGGTCCCGCGAGCCGGCGGCCTGATCAACGCCGTGCTGCGCAATTACCTGCGCCGCAAGAACGATCTCACCTTTCCCGATCCCGCCTCAAACCCGGGCGCCTCCATTGCCGCCCGGCACTCCCAGCCGGAATGGCTCGTTACCCAGTGGCTCGACCAACTCGATCTCCCGGAAGCGGAGGCCTTGGCCGAGGCGTCGTCCCGGCAGCCACCTCTAACATTGCGTGCCAATACCCTGCGGACGACGCGGGACGAGTTGCTCCGCCTTTTCACCGAGAGTGGTGTGTCCGCGACCCCCTGCGCTCACTCCCCTCACGGCATCCAGGTGGAGGGGAGACACCAGCTCCCCACCCTGCCCGGCTACCGGGAGGGCCTGTTCGCCGTGCAGGACGAGGCGTCCCAGATGGTTGCACTGCTCCTGGACCCGCAGCCCGGGGAACGGGTGTTGGACTGCTGCGCCGCCCCCGGAGGCAAGGCGACTCACCTGGCACAGTTGCTGGCAAACCGCGGCGAACTGCTGGCCACAGACATATCCCGCGCCAAGCTTCCGGTGGTCCGGGAGGCGGCCCAACGACTGGGCATCGACTGTCTTGCCGTCGCCACCGCCGACCTGCACCGCCCCGAGACATTGCCCACAGGGACCTTCGACCGGGTCCTTCTGGACGCCCCTTGTTCCGGCCTGGGGGTCATCCGCCGCAACCCTGAGGCCAAGTGGCGGCTCACGCCGGACGACATCCTGCGGCTTGCCGCCGCCCAGAAGGCCATGTGCGCCAATACGGCGACCATGGTAAAAGACGGCGGGACTCTCATCTATTCCACCTGTTCCACCTCCCGGGAGGAGAACGAAGAGGTGGTGCAGGATTTCCTTTCACGCCACCCCAATTATGTGCTAGAAAACCTGAACGAACTTTTTCCGAACTATCGGGAACTTTTCACTGCCGCGGGGATGTTCCGCGCCTGGCCCCACCGCCACGGCATGGACGGTTTCTTCGCGGCGCGGCTGCGAAAGTCATAGTCATAAAAAATCCGCCACGGAGGCACGGGAACATAGAGAACAGACAAGGCGACACAGCAGGGCCGATCGGATAATCACCCCCTAATCCTTTTTTGGCTTCCCGCCTGTGTCTCTGAGGTTCCGTGGCAAAAATGAATCCGGAGTTTTACCTATGAAAAAAATCGCCCCATCCATCCTCTCGGCCGACTTTTCCCGCCTCGGCGACGAAATCCGCGCCGTGGAGGCTGCCGGTGCAGACTACATCCATATCGACGTCATGGACGGCCACTTTGTCCCCAATATCACCATCGGCCCGCTGATTGTGGAGGCGGCACGCCGGGTGACCAGCCTGCCGCTGGACGTGCACTTGATGATCGAAAACCCCGACCACTACATCCCGGACTTCGCCGCCGCCGGGGCCGACATCATCGTGGTGCATGCCGAGGCGGTCCACCATCTGCACCGCACCGTGCAGTTGATCCGGTCCTTGGGCAAAAAGGCCGGCGTGTCCCTCAACCCCGCCACGCCGCTCAATGTTCTGGAGTATGTGATTGCCGACCTGGATCTGGTACTGTTGATGACCGTCAACCCCGGTTTCGGCGGCCAGAGTTTCATCGAGGCGTGCCTGCCCAAGATCCAGGCCCTGCGCGGCATGCTCGACCGGCGAGGCGGCGAGGCTGAACTTGAGGTGGACGGCGGCGTCAAGACCTCCAATATCGCCCGCATCGCCCATGCCGGCGCTGATGTCTTCGTGGCCGGCAGCGCCGTATTCGGCAGCCCTGACTACGCCGCCACCATTGCCGAGATGAAGCGCCTGACCAGGGAACCGCTTCTTTAGATGGACCTGCCGGAGCGCGCACGCGCAGCCCTGGCGGCCCGTAGCCGCAGGGCCATGGAGGCCGGGCCGGTACCTGCCGCGGTATTACTGCCGCTCTTCCTGCGCAATGGCGACTATCACTTGCTCTTTACCAAGCGGACCGGCCACCTGCTGCACCATAGCGGAGAGATATCGTTTCCCGGCGGCGCTCTCAACCCAGAGGAAGAACCGGAACAGGGAGCCCTGCGCGAAACCTGGGAGGAGGTCGGCATCCCTCCCTCCCAAGTGGAGATTCTGGGTAGCCTGGATGATTTCTACTCCATCCATCATTATCTGGTGACCCCCCTCGTTGGCCTCATTCCGGACGACTACCCTTACGCCGTCAACCCTGGTGAGATCGAACGCATCATCGAAGCGCCGGTCACCCATTTCCTCGATCCCGCGGTCCTGCGCATGGAGCCGCGCCAGTGGCAGGGACAATCCTTCATGGTGCGCCACTACGATTTCCGCGGGGATGATATCTGGGGCTTGACCGCGGCTATTCTGGCTCAATTTTTAGAAATTGTGTTTGCCGACGAATTGGGGTAAATATAGCCACATGTCCAACAGCGTTTTGATCATAGACGATTCGGATACTGTCCGCGAGCGCATCATCCATACACTTGAATCGCATGAGCTTTTCGCACGCTATCACGAAGCCGACGATGGCTTGGAGGGGTTCAAGAAACTGCTTTCATCCCCGGTGGACGTTATTCTCTGCGATCTGGAGATGCCCCGCATCGATGGCTTCAAATTCCTGAATATGATCAAGGCGCGCCCCGATCTGCAGGATGTGCCGGTCATCATACTGACCGGAATGAATGATCGGGATTTAAAGATCAAGGGGCTCGAACAAGGCGCCAGCGACTATATCACGAAACCTTTCGACCCCGAAGAACTGGTGGCGCGGGTCAAGATCCACCTCAAAATCAAACACCTGCAGGACGATCTCAAGCGAACCAATGAGCTTCTGCTGGAGCTGTCCAACACCGACCATCTGACCGGCCTCTTCAACCGCCGTTACTTGATGGAGGCCCTGGAAAAGGAATTCCAGCGCAGCCTCCGCAAAGGGGGGAACCTCTCCCTGATCATCCTCGACATCGACCACTTCAAAAAGGTCAACGATACCTACGGCCACCTGCAGGGCGATGTGGTGCTGAACAAGGTGGCACTCCAACTCCAGAAGGAACTCCGCAGTTACGACATCGCCGCCCGCTACGGCGGCGAAGAATTCGTCGCCCTCTTGCCGGATGCTATGCTTAAGGAGGCGCTGTTCGTTGCCGAGCGTGTTCGCCAATCAGTCCAGGCGACCAAATTCAACGGGGCGCTGGCTCCCCTGTCAATTACCGTCAGCATGGGTATCGCCACACTGCCGACACCCGACGGTACAACAGTTGACACCTTCATCAAGATGGCCGACGACGCACTCTACCGGGCCAAGGCCAATGGTCGAAACCGGGTGGAATACCTCACCCCCGCCCCTTGAGTGGACTTCGCTCAGTGTCTGTCAAAACGGCACGCCATGCCACAACCCCCGTACAGCACACCTGACACGATCAGAAGGAGAACAGTTATATGGATCTTACACTCGATGAACAACGACTGGTCGCTGAATACCGCAGGTTGACCCCTGCGGGCAGGGATGAGTTGCTGGCCTGTGCAGCCACGCTGGTGCGCCAGACCAATGCTGAAAAAGACGGCGGTACTGCCACGGATCAATGCCGGCTGAAGAGCACCGAACCACATCCAGAAGCCGAGAAAACCCCTTTTTTCACCGAATGACCTTTTTCGTCACCTGATAGACGTGGAATGCGCTAAAAATCACCGCAAATTAACAGGGGCACGAGAATGGAAATACACTTTATAACGATCTGGTGAGTCTGTTGTAACCAATTGGAAATTTCTTCCGTCTTTTATTCATATCCTGCGCCGATTATGCCTTTCGTTGCAACCCGGGTCACAAACCACCCGTCACTCCTGAGCGTAGCAACCGGCACCCGTCTCTTCAAAAGGAGTATTCATGAGAATTATTCTCCGTGCACTTATTGTCATAATCCTCACCCTGTCCGCTGCATTCCCGGCCACAGCCGCCCTGTTCAAGAAACTGGACAAGCCGCCGCTTTCGGAACGTTGGTTCGGGATCTACGTGGATAACGAACGGGTCGGCTTCTATCGCCAGGTAATCTCCGAAACCCCCGACGGCTACCTGATGGAGGGTGACGGAAGCACGCGCATGAAAGTCATGGGATTTTCCAAGGAGTCGGCGACGCGGGAAACCTATCTGGTGGGAAAAAGTCTCGCACTTCGCTCCTTCGAGGTGGAGCAGGCTATCAACGGTACCGCCTCACGCATCTCCGGCAGGGTCAGTGGCAACATCATCCGCATAAAAAGCGTGATCAACGGCAAAACTACGGAGAAACAGCTCAAATGCAAAGGCGAGGTCTACCCCGGACCGGCTCTCAATCTCTATCCCCTGATGCATGACGTCTCCACCGGCAGATCCTATACCATCTTGTCCTTTGACCCGGAAGAGGTCAAGGTGAAGGAAGTCAGAATCAGTGTTCTGGGGGAGGGAAAAACACCCGATTCCCAACCGGCCCTCAAGCTGCGCAACAACCTGTACCCCTTCGTCAACAACGATATCTGGGTGGACGACAAGGGTAATACGCTCTTGGAATCGGTACGCGAGGGCCTGGTGATCACCAGGGCCGAAGACCCCAAGCAACTCGGTTCGTTCGTGGGTGGCGTGGCGCTGGCCAAGAAGGATCTGATCTATGATTTCAGTCTGGTGCGGGCCGAACCGCCCATCGCTGATTCCAAGAAACTGACCGGCCTCAGCGTGGAAATCAGCGGTTGGAACGATAGCCTGCCGCTCCTGCAGGAGGGGGGACAGACCGTGGAGAGGGGCGGCGAAGGCAGGATCATAGTCAAAACGGGACAGGCGGTTGCAAAGACGGCCCAAGCCAAAGAGTCTGTTAGCCGTGAGAACTACCTGAAGCCGGCAGAGAAAATCGAGTCAGATGCGCCGGAGATTGTCGCCAAGGCCAAGGACGTTGCGGACGGCAGGAAAGAACCTCAGGAGATCGTCAAGGCCCTGGTATCATGGACATCGGACTGGATGCGCGACACAGTAGAGGATGGGGGGGGGGCTGTTGCCAGCCTCAAATCCCGCACCGGCAACTGCCAGACCCATGCTCGTCTCTACACGGCACTGGCCCGGGCGGCCGGCATCCCGACCCGTTTCGTATCGGGGCTGGTTTATCTGGACGGCAAAGGGTTCCTCTATCATAGCTGGGCCGAGAGCCTGCTGAATGGTCGATGGGTGGCCGTTGATCCGACCTACGACCAAGTGCCGGCTGACCCGACTCACCTGAAGCTGCTGGAAGGGCATCTACCGGAGGACATGGCGCCGATCGTCGCCATCATCGGCAGGATCCACATCAAGGTGCTGGAGACCATGTACTAAGAGGTTGTAGAAAAACCTAGGTTGTTCAAAAATAGTCAGGTCGTCGCACCCGCAGAAAGCCCCGCGGAGACGTAGCAGCGCTACGCCGCACAAGGCGGCTTTCGAGGATGGCGGCGAGATGGGTGTTTTTCAACAACCTGCTAGAGATCAAACCCGCAGTAGGAGAGATTGAAGCTCTTGTTGCAGAGTGGAAAATCGGATATCCGACCGTTGCGCAAGGCCAGGGCCAAGCCGGACCAGTTATGGAACGAGGCGTCCTTGACCTTGTAGCGGAGAAATTTCCCACCCCCATCGGTGATAGCCACGTGGCACACCTCGCCGCGCCACCCCTCGACCAACGCCACCGCCAGGTGTTCCTTCTCCATCTCTCCGCTGGCCGACATGCATGCCCCTCCGGGCAGCGAACCAAGCCGATCAAGCGCGAACTCCATGGAGACTTCCGATTCCTTCCAGCGGACCAAGGCGCGGGCCAGCACATCCCCCCCCGGTTCCACACACACCGACGGGTGAAACGACCGGTAGAGACCGTAGGGGTGGTCATGGCGCACATCCCGCACGATGCCGCAGGCCCTGGCTGCCGGGCCAACCAGCCCGAGGGCCAGGGCGTCGTCGCTGCCGACCCGACCGGTCTTTTCAAGGCGCTCCATGACCGAGGGGGAATCCCACATCAGCTTCACCGCCCCATCGTAGTCCTTGCGCGCCTCCTCCAGACGTTTTGCCAATTCCGCCGTCTGACTCGGCGCACAACCGAAGTAGGTACCGCCGGGCCGCACCAGCCCTCTACCGAAACGGCTGCCGCATAACAAGGCGGTCATGTTGAGAAAATCCCCCCGGATCCTGCCACAGAAAGACATGGTCGGCAGAAAGCCCACATCTCCGGCCAGTGCCCCCATGTCGCCGCAATGGTTGGCCAGCCGTTCCAGTTCCAAGGCAACCGATCGGACGGTCTCGGCCTGGGGCGGCGGCTCTGTACCAGTCAATCCTTCCCGGATCATGGCATAGGCCGTGGCATGGCCGATGGTGGTATCTCCGGCGATTGTTTCCATCTGCGCCATGGTGGCGGCCTGGGGGCCGCCGATTAGCGCCTGTTCAATGCCCCGGCACTGGTACCCCAGGGCGATCTCCAGATGGAAAACCGTCTCGCCGTGGCACTGGAAGCGAAAATGCCCCGGCTCGATAATGCCAGCATGCACCGGTCCCACGGCGACCTCGTGAGCCTCCTCCCCGCTGATGCGGTAGAAATCTCCTACGGCGGGGAGAATCGGCTCATCCTTTCCCCGTCCCCAAGCGTCACGGGTCCGGTCGAATGACCGCTGGTAACGCACCGGTTTGAACCAGGGGTGGTCGTCCACCGGGATGCCGCACTGCTCGGCGATCTCCCGTTCAAACAGGTGCGCTTCGGGACAAGCGGAGGTAATGCTCGGCAGGCGTTCCTCCACCCACGAGCGAAACACGCCCAGACGCTCCTGGCTACCCGCAAGAATACACCACAGGGCGACCCCTTCCCGTTCCGGCACGCCGAAGTAGGAGGCTATGCGCCATCCCAACCCCGTCAGGTCCACAATCTCCTGAAGAAATGCCTCCAGCGCTATCTCCGGTACATCCTTGACACGGACGATTTGGCCGTTGGCAAATGTCTTGAGAATACCATCGCTACTCACCGGGCCACCTCCAGAAGTGCCGCAGCGGCATTCACGAGCTTGTACAGCGGCTGTGGCAGCCAGATCCCCACCACCCCCAAGATAGTCAAAAGCGCCAGCGGCGGGACGACCAGCAGGGCCTTATCATGGTATCTGGTCCGTTCCCGGTTTTTGGGAGGCTCGCCGAAGACCACCGGCAGCACGGTCATTGCCATCCCGAGGAAGGCCACCATCAGCAGCAGCGCCAGCAGCCCCCCCACGAGTGGGTGTCCTTGGGTGAACGCGGCGGCAAAAAAGGAGTATTCACTGGAGAAGATGAGGAAGGGAGGCGAGCCGGTCATAGCGAAAAAACCGGCCAGGAACAGGGCCCCGCTCCAGGGCGCGCGCCTTAAGGCGCCACGGGCGCTGTCCCGGCTTTTGGAGGCAAAGGCCCGGTGGATGTTGCCGGCCGCAAGGAAAAGTACCCCCTTGGCCAAGCCGTTGCCGATCAGGTGTAGCATGGCTCCGTAGAGCGCCTTGCCCCCCAACCCCAACGCCACGGCAAACAAGCCCATGTGCTCGACGCTGGAATAGGCCAGCATGCGCTTGAAGTCGGTTTGGTGCACCAGAAAAGCCGCCGCCGTGAAGAGCGACAGAAGCCCAGCCCCAACCAACGCCGCCCGGTAAAAATGCACATTGCCCGAAGCCATGCATATCTGGTAGATACGGATCAATCCGATAAAACCACAATTTGCCAGCCCCCCGGCCAGCATGGCCCCCACCAGGCCCGGCGCCTCACCGTAGGCATCCGGTTTCCAGGTGTGCAGCGGCGCCAGCCCCATCTTGGTGCCGTACCCCACCAGCAGAAAGACAAAGGCGGCATTGAGCCACCCAATCGGTAAACGGGGCGCATAGCTCTGAAGCGGCTCCAATAGAAGTGACGGAGGGAGCCCGGCCACAACCGTGGAATAGGCCAGAAAGAAGATGCCCAGCAGCGCCAGAGCGATGCCGATGGAGCAGATCAGCATGTACTTCCAGGTCGCTTCGATGGAACGGGCATTGCGGTTAAAGTAGACCAAGGGTGCCATGGAAAGGGTGGTGGTCTCGATGGCTAGCCATAACAGCCCCATATGATGGACCCCCGCCGCCAGGGACATGGCCGCGAGACAGACCTGCATCCCCATGCAGAGCACCCGGTTGTTCCGTTCCCGGCGATAGTGCAGGTAACTGACCGAATAGAAGGCGCAGGCCGCGAACAGTGCAGACACCTCGAGCAGGAACAACTTGCCTATGGCGTCCAGATCGATCCATTCGTTGCGGGACTGGGGCGGCGGCACGGCTATGATGACCACAACAAGTATCAGATGCAGACAGGCCACAGCTGGCATCACCCAGGGACGTTTCTCGTTGGAGGGAATCAGCCAGGCGATCAGGGCGCCCGTCACCGGGATAAGGACCAGGAGGGTAAACAGCGTCATTACTCCTCCTCCCGCAGGGCGGTCATGCGGCTGGTGTCGATGGATGAAAATTCGCGACTGATCTGGTTGATGATGATCCCCATGACGAAGATGCCGGCGATCAGGTCCAGGAGCGCACCCGCCTCTACCATCAACGGCACGGCTTCGGTCAGGAGCAGACCGAAGATAAATATTCCGTTCTCCAGCAGCAGATAGCCGATTACCTGGTTGAGGGCCTTGCGGCGACTGGCAAGAGCGATGAACCCTGCCAGAATGGTGGCCAGCGCTGCCGGCACGGTCAATAGTTGCTGGTGATGGGGCGCCAGGGGGAGCCGTGTGGCGAAGACGAAAGCCAGAAGGGTTGCCACGGCCCCGGCGATGACATTCCCGGCATAACCGAGAAAGGGCTGCAGGTCTTCGCTGAATTCGATCTTGCTGAGAGCACCGAAAAGCAGCCAGGGGATACAGAGCCCCTTTGCCAGCACGACAAACAGGGTAATCAGCAGGATATGTCCTTGTACCGGGTGGATGAACAGCGGCATGGTTCCCAGGACGATACCCTGGAGGGCAATGGCGCGGATGGCGACGCGGGCCCGGTGGGTTCCCAGGATGAGGATATTGATTAGCAGCACCAGCACCAGCAATTGGTCGGCAAAGGAATTCATGACTTCACCTCAGCACCAGGACCATGGCAAAAGCCGACATGACACAGGCCGCCAGGAGCATCTGAGGCACGCGCGTCAAGCGGAGGCGGGCCATGCACGATTCCACCACGCCGATGGCAACCGCCAGAAGAATCATGGACACCACGAAAACAACCCAATCGAGGTAAGGGTTGGCATCGCGCAAGGGCAGGGCCACATGCAGGAAGAGGGCGGAGAGGACATAGAGTTTGAGCGCCGCGCCATAGGTAATCATACCGAAAGCGGGACCGCTGTGGTCCAGCACCAGCACCTCGTGGATCATGGTCAGTTCCAGGTGGGTCGTTGGATCGTCGAAGGGAATCCGGCAGTTTTCCGCCAGAAGCACCATGAACAGCCCGGCCACCAACATGACCAGGGAAGCCCCGGAGGTCAGCCAGAGAGTTGCTGAGCTGTGGGTCAGGATTCCAGACAGGGAGAGGGACCCGGACAGGCGTGACAGCACAAGGAGGGTGATCAGCACCACCGGTTCGGCCAGGCAGGAAAAGCTCACCTCGCGGGCGGCACCCATCCCTTCGAAGCTGGAGCCGGTGTCCAGGGCTGCGGCAACGGTAAAGAAGCGTCCCAAGGCCAACAGGTATACAAACAGGATCATGTCGCCGTTGAATGAGAGCGGGGGGGGGTGGTAGCCAAGAGGGATAAACAGCGCGGCGACCAGGGTGGCAGCCAGACTCACGACGGGGCCGGCCCGGAAGATCCAGGTGGTGGTGCGGCTGAAGACCGTGCCCTTGCGCAGCAGTCGAAACAGATCAAAATATGGCTGGAGCAGCGGCGCACCGGTACGGCCCGCAAAGGCGGCCTTGGTACGATTGATCACTCCCGGCAGCAGGGGGGGCATGAGGATGACCAGAACGAGATGGATCAGGAGATCAATCACCCGTATGTGTTCCTCCCGTTGTGATGCTGTTTTTTTGTACGGACAATCCACCGCACGGGACACTAACGACGGCCGCGGCGCTTGCCACCGATCTCCTGGGCATGGCGGAACTCCCAGGGAGGCAGCGGGTTGGCGTCCCGCCAGAGCCCCTTGTGCCGGGCACGGGCCATCTCCTCCACGCCGATATACTCAGAGGCGTAAGGTCCTTGCAGATATTGTCGATAGGCCCAGGCCATCCCCTCAGCCACCATTTCGCGGTTGATGTCCCGGCCGGTATACAGGATAACCGCCACCGTGCGGTGGTATTGGTCCACATCCATAACCTCCGCGGAGACTTGGCGACCCATGATCTTGTACATCAGGGTCCGCCGGGAGATCTCTCCGAAGGGTTGTCCGGGACTGTCAGGTTTGGCGGTCTCAGGGGCATCGATGCCGTACAAACGCACCTTGAGCCGGCTATCCTCCCGGGTGGCCAGCAACACCGTGTCGCCGTCGTAGACCCCCCGCACCATCCCTGCGATGATGCGCTCCGCACGGGCATCGGCAACGATCAGTAGGAGCAGCGCTGATACCGTGAGAAAGGTCTTCATCAAAATCATACTAATTCCGTAGCGTAATTGAACTCCGTCGTACCAGGTATCTCGCGCCCCGCCTTGAAGGCCGCCAAAATTTCGTTCCAGCTCTCCCTCGGCGCCTGGCGCAGATCGATCACATAGGAACAACACCCCGCGCGGCGCAGTTCGCTGTGGCGGGCGGTCAGGGAAAAAGGAGTGGCGGCAGAGATAGTCTGGAGGCCGTCCCGGCTGGTGACACTATACGCTTCTCCCCGGTCCGAGTGAAGCGGAATGTTGCTGTGCACATCCTTGATGCGGATCTTGGTGGTCATGACCGACAATGGCGCATAGGCAATAACCCTGCGCTCCACGTTGACCCGGGCGGCCAAAAGGTCTGTCAGGTTGGCGGCGTCGTCCTCGATATAGAGGGTGCATGTCTCAGCTCCCAACTCCCGCCAGGCGGCCAAGGCCTGGCTGTTGAGGGAAAAGCAGCGGTGCCAGGTGGAGATGCGCACGCCCGCCAACCCTTTCAGAAGAAGGAAATGGGAGAGATTGGCAGCCTCGAAATTCCGGAATCCGGCCTGGTGCAGTTGGCGCAAGGTGTCGCGATACAGTTGCATATCCCGGTCGAAGATTATGAAGGGGAGCTGCCAAATTACGCGCTCCTCATAGCCGCGCATGCGGGGAATCGTTCCGGGGAGTTGGTGGATGGCCGCCCTGGAGAGCGGCAGAATCGTGGTATCGGCACCGCTTTGCAGTGGGAAACGCCAATCCTTGGGTTGATCCATGACCACCGCCAGGACCTCCTTGGGGCCGGTAGTAACGGGGCCTGCGCGAAACTCCGCCACATCGCCCAAGGCCGCCGTACGAGATGCAGTGACCCGCTCACGGAAGCCCGTGGAGAGAACCTCGTCCAACTGTCGATAAAACTGCCGCCGCACCTCCTTAAAGATGGCCGACGGTATCAACACCACCGGGAAATCGGGAGCCTCCAAGGATTCCAGCAGGAAGGGTGTCTCGCCGGTCCTGGCAAACTGCCCATGGAGCACTGACTGCATGTCTCCGCTACGGGCCGGCTCCAACGGGCCGAGGGGAAATTGGAATGGGTGCTTCAACCCACCGGCCTCGGCGTCTATATGCATGACACCGTCATGCAGAGCGACCCGCAGCCGACACGGCACCTTATCCCGCTGCACCGACTCCAGCCGCCGCAGGCAGGCATTCTCGCTCAGGGTGAAGGCCTCGCGGGAGGAGACTTTATAGACCGAGTCCCCGACACTGAAACGGAAGGGGGTTTCCACTTCCACCACGCTGCCCGCGCGAGCCTCCATCACCTTCTTGCGACCCACGAATAGCTCACGCACGGTCCAAGCCTGACCGGCCATATCGCTCTTGGGCTGGGCTCGCAGCCGATCCCCCACGAACAAAGGGTCACGACTCTCGAAGGTCAAGCGGTTGCCCTTAACTCCCTTGATCTGGCCGACGAAACGACCGGTCCCCCCCTTCTGCCAGGGGTTGGCGATGTCGTCCGGCTGTTGGGAGGCAAGAAAGCCTTTGGTCGGGGTACGGCCGAAGGAATATTTCAGGACCTCTTTGGCAGTGCCCAGCGCTTCCTTGCGGGACCGCTCCGGCGCATCCAGGACCAGTCGGTAGGCCTCGACCACGCTGGCCACGTACTCGGCCGATTTCATGCGCCCCTCTATCTTGAGGGATTTCACCCCGGCCTTGGCCAGTTCCGGCAGCATGTCGATGGCCGACAGGTCACTGGTGGAAAAGTAATGCCCCTCTTTGCCGCGATGGTTATACAGGCGGCGGCAGGGTTGGGCGCAGCGCCCCCGGTTGCCGCTGTGCCCCCCCAGATAAGAGGAGAAGAAGCACTGCCCCGAGACGGAAAAACAAAGGGCGCCGTGGACAAAGGTCTCAATCTCCACCGACGTGGCCGCGGCAATGGCCGCCACCTCGTCCAGGGCCAGTTCGCGGGCCAGTACCGCCCGCTGAAATCCCAAATCTTCCAGCATCTTGACGCCGGCCGTGTTGTGAATGGTCATCTGGGTCGAGGCGTGGAGCGGTATGGTGGGGAAGTGACGGCGAATCAGCCGGGCCACGGCCAGGTCCTGGAGGATCACTCCGTCCACCCGCATCCCCGCCAGGGCGGCCAGGGTCTCCACCAGTTGTGGCAATTCCTTCTCCTTCACCAGGGTGTTGAGGGTGATGTAGATCTTCCGGCCGTGGGCGTGGGCATAGGCCAGCATCCGTTCCATCTGGCCCATGGTGAAGTTCTTGGCCCGGGCTCGGGCGGAGAAGTCGCGCAGCCCGGCATAGACCGCATCAGCCCCCTTTTCCATGGCGGCGAAGAAGGATTCCAACGACCCGGCCGGGGCCAGGAGTTCGGGTTTGTTCACTACTGAGTTCATGGCAACCTTTTCAAATGAGAAAGCGCCCCCACGAGAGAGGCGCTCCGGATCTTACCTAAAGAACGTGATTTTACGCAAGGTCAAGGCTGCCGGGGGGGCACGCCGAGACGTAGCAAGGCTATGTCGCAGGCGGGAGCCCGAAAACTTACACGGAGATTGCGCAAAAGACACGTTCTCATTCATTACTTCTCAACAAGGATTCTCAACATGCGCCGCAACGGTTCCGCCGCACCCCACAGGAGTTGGTCGCCGCAGGTGAAGGCCTGCAGGTACTGGGGTCCCATCTTCATCTTGCGCACCCGGCCGACCGGAACCATAAGGGTGCCGGAGACCGCAGCCGGGGTAAGTTGGGCCAGGGTGTCGGCCTTGGTGTTGGGCACCAGCTTGGCCCACTGGTTGTCGTTGGCGATCAACTGTTCGATGTCGGCCAACGGCACGTCCTGCGTGAGCTTGATGGTCAATCCCTGACTGTGGCAGCGCATGGCACCGACCCGTACGCAGATGCCGTCCACCGGGATCGGCGTGGTCGTGCCCAGAATCTTGTTGGTCTCGGCAAACCCTTTCCATTCCTCGCGGCTCTGGCCATCCTCCACCTCCCGATCGATCCAGGGGAGCACGCTCCCGGCCAAGGGGTAGCCGAACTCCTTCTTGGGCATGACATCGCTACGGAGGGTGGCGGTCACCTTCCGATCGATCTCCAGTATGGCCGACGAGGGGTCCTTGAGCAGGTGCGCGACCGAGTCGTGCAGAACGCCCTTCTGAGCGAGCAGTTCACGCATGTTGGGGGCGCCTGCGCCGGAGGCCGCCTGGTAGGTCATGGAGGAGAGCCATTCCACCAACCCGGCACGGAACAGCCCCCCCAGCCCCATCAGCATCAGGCTGACGGTGCAGTTACCGCCGATGAAGTCTTTTTGTCCCTTGGCCAAGGCTGCATCGATGACGTTGCGGTTGACCGGGTCGAGAATGATGACCGCTTCCGGTTCCATGCGCAGGGTGCTGGCCGCGTCAATCCAATAGCCGTTCCACCCCTCTTTGCGCAGTTGCGGGTGAACCGCCTTGGTGTAGTCGCCCCCCTGGCAGGTGAGGATGACGTCGAGCTTCTTCAACTCGGCGATATCGTCGGCACTCTTGAGGCTGCCGGCGTTCATGGGGGCCGGCTGCCCGGCCTGGGACGTAGAGAAGAACACCGGCTCGATACCAATGGTGAAATCACCCTCCTCCTGCATCCGCTGCATGAGGACCGAACCGACCATACCGCGCCAACCGACGATTCCGACTTTCATAGTCTGTTCCTTTTCCGAGTGAGTTGGATTTCTATAATGCCGCGATGATCGCGTCGCCGATCTCTTTCGTGTTCACCAGTTTTTCCCCCGGTTTATTCTGATAGATGTCACGGGTGCGGAAACCCTGGTCCAGGATCTTGGCCACGGCGTTGTCGATGGCGTCGGATGCTTCGACCATGCCGAAGGAGAAGCGAAGCATCATACCCGCCGAAAGGATCTGGGCGATGGGGTTGGCGATCCCCTGGCCGGCGATATCCGGGGCCGAGCCGCCGGACGGCTCATACATGCCGAAGGTGCCCTCGGCCAGGGACGCAGACGGCAGCATGCCCAGAGAGCCGGTCAGCATGGCAGCCTCGTCGGAGAGAATATCGCCGAACATGTTCTCACACAGGATCACGTCGAACTGTTTGGGCCAGCGCACCAGTTGCATGGCGGCGTTGTCCACGTACATATGGGACAGCTCCACGTCCGGGTACTCCCTGGCAATGGTCGTGACGATCTCGCGCCACAATACCGAGCTGGAGAGAACGTTGGCCTTGTCGATGGAACAGACCTTTTTGCCCCGCTTGCGGGCTGCCTGAAAGGCCACATGGGTAATGCGCTCGATCTCCGGCACGGAGTAGCGCATGGTGTCCACACCGATACGGTCCCGGCCGCTCCCCTCGATACCCTTGGGCTGGGAGAAGTAGATGCCGCCGGTCAGCTCGCGAATGACCAGGACGTTGAAACCGCCCGCGATGACCTCCTCCTTGAGCGACGATGCGCCGGTAAGGGACGGGAAGATAATGGCCGGCCGCAGGTTGGCATAGAGGCCGAAGATCTTGCGCAGGGGGAGCAGCGCCCCGCGCTCCGGCTGTTCGTCGGGCGGCAGGGTTTCCCACTTTGGCCCCCCCACCGACCCAAACAGGATGGCATCACTGGACTTGCAGATGTTCACCGTTGTCTCGGGCAGGGCTTTGCCCTCGTTGTCGATGCCGGCCCCGCCCACGTTGGCGTGGGTCCGTTCGAAGGTTACCTGGTATTTCTTCTCAACGGCGTCCAGTACCCGCAACGCCTCGGCCATCACCTCCGGTCCGATGCCGTCGCCCGGCAGGACTGCTACCTTATACCCTTGTGCCATGCAAATCTCCTCTGATATATATTCGCAGTATACTAATTTCCATACCACCGTTTTGTCAACAGCGAGGATATAGCTCGTATCCCGAACGGTTAGTTCAAGCTCGCAATTTCCGCGACTGGCCGCATGGGACACTGGGTAACAAAACGGGGCGGTTTTGCAACCGCCCCGGCCTTGTCCATCCATTCGGCAGGATGTATGCAATGCTGTGCGGCTGGGACGCTTAGATGCCCGCCTTGGTCTTGAGAATCTCTGCCTTGTCGGTTTTCTCCCAGCTGAATTCGGGCAGCTCACGGCCGAAGTGGCCGTATGCCGCGGTCTTTTTGTAGATCGGACGGAGCAGGTCGAGCTGTTCGATGATGGCGCGGGGACGCATGTCGAATACCTCGCGCACCAGTTCCGCCAAACGGTCTTCGTTCACCTTGCCGGTGCCGAAGGTATGCACCATGATGGAGACCGGCTGAGCCACGCCGATGGCATAGGCCACCTGCACTTCGCACCGTTCGCACAGACCGGCGGCCACCAGGTTCTTGGCCACGTAGCGTCCCATGTAGGCCGCCGAGCGGTCCACCTTGGAGGGATCTTTGCCGGAAAAGGCACCGCCCCCGTGACGGCCCATGCCACCATAGGTATCGACGATGATCTTGCGGCCGGTCAGGCCGCAATCGCCCATGGGACCTCCCACCACGAAGCGGCCGGTGGGGTTAATGAAATAGCGGGTATCGGCATCCAGCAGGTTAGCCGGAATGACCTTTTTGACCACCTCCGCGATCACTCGTTCTTCGATCTCCTTGTGGGTCACGTCGGGGGTGTGCTGGGTGGAGATGACCACCGTGTCGATACGGCTCGGCTTGCCGTCCACGTATTCAACCGAAACCTGGGACTTGGAGTCGGGACGGAGAAAGTCCAACTGCCCGGATTTGCGCACCTCGGCCAGTTTTGCTACCAGTTCATGGGCCAACTGGATCGGCATGGGCATAAGTTCGGGGGTTTCGTTGCAGGCATAGCCGAACATCAGCCCCTGGTCGCCAGCACCCTGCTCTTTGTGCAGGCCGTCACCCTCATTCACCCCTTGGGCGATGTCGGGCGACTGGCGGTCGATTGAAACCAGCACCGCGCAGGTGTCGGCGTCGAAGCCCATTTCAGAGTCGGTGTAACCGATCTCCTTGATGGTATTGCGCACGATCTCGGAATAATTGATGACGGCGTTGGTGGTGATCTCTCCGGCGATGACGGCCATGCCGGTGGTCACCAGGGTTTCGCAGGCCACACGGGCCGTTTTGTCCTGGGTAAGAATGGCGTCGAGAATGGCATCGGAGACCTGATCGGCAACCTTATCGGGATGACCTTCGGATACCGACTCTGAGGTGAATATGAATTTTTCGGACATGAAACGGAACTCCTCTCTGGTGTCAATGATGCTGTATGCAAGGCGCTTAAGAGCCGGGTAACCGAAAAACCGGTAAAATCGTGGGTAATGAACTTCTTAATTTATAAATATGTGTTTGTTTTGTCAAGCAAAGATAGTCCGGCTTCATTCCGTTTGACTCGTGCACGCGACTTGCTGCACAATAACTCAATTTTTCGAAATTTCAGGTTCCGGGGAGTCACCCCATGTCCGCCGGTTTCAACCTCATACTTGCCGTAGTTGTCTGCCTGTTCCTGTGCGCTGCTGCCGTAGCATCCTCGAAACGCCGGGGGGACGCCTGGAATTATTACCATTTCGACGGTAGCCGCTTCGTCGCCGGCCAGACAACAGACGGAAAGGGCTTTGTGGCGGTGCGTGACGGTGCCCGGCCGGTAATACTGACGCATACCGCAAAGATCGAAGCGGCCATTCTGCCGGCAGGCACGGGTGTCGTGGCCGGAATCTGCTACGTCCGGACTTCGGGCGGAAAGCTGACCGAAGGCGCCGGATACCTGGCCAGCCCCACCATGCGCCTGCCCATCTCATCGAACAACGGTGTCGTAACAACCGTGCAAACCGACGAACAGGGCTATTTCACCGCCGTGCTCCCTCCGGGACGTTATGTCGTCGGAGACGGGCCACTTGCCAGGGAAGTTCGCGTGGAAAAAGATCAAACATCGCTCATTGCATTACGCGTGGGCAAAAGGATGGTGGACTGATGGAAAGCTGGCTCAGGAGGCTCGCCGTCGCGCTTGTTTGCGCACTTGGCCTCACCCTGCCGGGATATGCCGGGCAACTTGACGACTATTATCTGGCCGCATTCGGCGAACAGGCCGGTAGCGCCATGGAGAAAGCGCTCCTGTCCACGACGGCGGAAACAGCCGGGACCGCCCAATGTGGAACTCCGCTCAAGCACGGGCTCAGCCGGGATTGGAGCCAATTGGAAGCGGCAACCCAGGTGGTCCTTGCCAAACAGCTTGCCGCGCCGACTCTGACGGGCGAGGCAACCCTCCTCTCCAGCAGCGGACACTTCCTGATCCACTACGCAACATCGGGCAGCGACGTCCCCACGCCGGCAACCGGCTATAGCGTGACCTCATGGGTTCAGACCGTGGCTGACACCTTCGAAAACGTTTATTCGCACTACATGACCGTTTACGGCTACCACCCGCCGCCAGGCACCCCCTACAACATCTATCTGCGCAGCCTGGCTTCGCTGAAAATATACGGGCAAACGACATCAACTTCTTCTGCACCCTCCACAGGTTTCGCCAATGCCTACGGAAGCTACATCGAAATCGACAAGGATTTCACCAGTACCGTCTTTCATCCGCTGATATACACTCCTCTGCAAAGCCTCCAGATCACTGCTGCCCACGAATATCACCATGCCATCCAATACGGTTACAACTTCTTTTTTGATGTCTGGTATGCCGAGGCAACCTCCACCTGGTACGAGGACGAATTATACGATGGCGTCAACCAGCTTTATGCGTACCTCAGCGCATCACTGCTGAATACGAACTTGAGCCTCAATATCGCCCCCAACATCTCCACAGGCGGCGGGTACGGCCGCTGGCTGTTCAACCGACATCTTGCCGAAGCACATGGCGGGCAAAGCATCGTGCGTAGTTTCTGGGAACGCCTGGCGACAACAACGCCATCCGGGGGCGACATCCCCATGCTGCCCATAATCGACACGCTGTTACAAGCGGACGGTTCAAGCCTGGGCACGGATTTTCTCGGCTATGCCGGCAAGCTGTACACCGGTGCCTGGACTACCCATCAATCGGAGACCGTGCTGATTCCATCCCCAACCATGGCAGGGGAATTCAGTGCCTACCCGATAACGGTTGCCTCTATCCCCTCGCCGTCCACAACCTTGCCGCACTACTCGTTCGCATTCTTCCGCATACTGCCGCCAGCCGCTTCACCCGCGACATTAACCATTACCCTCACCGCCGATGCCGGTATTT
Source organism: Geobacter sp. AOG2 (assembly GCF_019972295.1). Lineage (NCBI taxonomy): Bacteria > Pseudomonadati > Thermodesulfobacteriota > Desulfuromonadia > Geobacterales > Geobacteraceae > Geobacter > Geobacter sp. AOG2. The sequence continues at coordinate 3,225,756 of NZ_BLJA01000001.1, read as the reverse complement.
CGGCCGTCGCTTTCCGCAAGACAGGGACCGGCACGAGCTCATTCATCCCCGGTACCGGCAACAATCTCATAACGGTCCCCGCTTTCAACACCGCCGACGAGGTCGTGCTCCTGCTTGCAAACACCACCGGCAACGACAACCTTTTTGCCGGATTCAGCAGCGACGGAACCCAAATCGCGTATGCCCTGCCGGGAACAACAATCCAGTCGGCTACTCCTTCCAGCGCACCGGCATCGGTCACCTTGTCATGGTCGGCGGTCGCCGGGGCAACAAGCTACCAAATATACCGCTCGGCGACCTCTTCCACATCCCTTTCCCTCTACAATGAAGTATCGGCGACCTCCTTTGTCGACAGCGCCATTGTTGTGGATCACACCTATTACTATTCGGTAATGCCCATCAAATCGGCCGGGCTTACTGGACCGGCTTCGCAAGTGGCAAACGTCACCGTACCTGCGGCTACAGCTTCCTCATCCGGCGGCGGTGGTGGCTGTTTCATCGCCACAGCGGCATACGGCAGCTACCTTCACCCCCAGGTCCGGGTGTTACGCGACTTCCGCGACCATTACCTGCTGACCAACGCCCCCGGCCGGGCCTTTGTGGCGTTCTATTATCGTTTCAGTCCACCACTGGCAGGCATTATCGCCCGCCATGAGGTACTTCGCGCTCTCACGCGGTTACTTCTGACGCCGATTGTCATGGCCGTTGCCCACCCGATGATGATGGGCGTCGCATTGCTATTGGCAACAAGCCTGTACATCCCGGTACGACGGCGGTGGAAGAGGATCATTCAGGCCCGAACCGCGTGAGAGCACCGCAACAAGGGTTACGGGATAACAAAAGAGGCGGCCGTGGCCGCCTTTACCGTGACGGGGCAAGTGCCATTGCCTGCCCCTGTGATATACTTAAAAACATGTCTCAGTGTGGCAATTCCCGGGAGGCCCCTCAATGCAGAAAAGGATAATTATCGGCGCCACTATTGTCACGGCACTTGCCCTGACGGCATTCCTCGTCATGTGCCGCAGACCGGCAGAGACGGGAGTTCTCAAGGTTTCGGGGACAATAGAGGTTACCACGGTCGAGCTGTCGTTCAAGGTCGGTGGCCGCTTGGCCCAGCGCCTGGTTGATGAGGGTGAGATGGTCACAGCCGGCCAGTTGGTGGCGCGTCTGGAGGATGACGAACTGAGAGAGGACAAAAACGTCCGGGCGGCTGAAAAGCGTTCGGCCCAGGCGGCCCTGGCCGACCTGCGGGCCGGTAGCCGCCGCGAGGAGATCGCCCAGGCCGAGGCGGTCCTGGTGCGGATGAAGGCCGAGGCGGAACGTTTGAAAAAGGATGCCATCCGCTCCGAAGCGCTCTTCAAACGTGACGTTATCCCCCAGAAGGACCTAGATGCCGCCCGAGCCGGGCGCGACGCCTCGGCGGCCGCGGTGCGTGAGGCAGAGCAGCACCTGAAACTACTGCGAATCGGGCCCCGGCCGGATGCGGTGCGACAGGCAAAGTCGCAAGTTGAAGCAGCCGAGGCTGGGTTGGCCCTGACCGAAACGCGCCTTTCCCAGAGCATGCTCTCTGCACCTCTAAGCGGGCTGGTTCTGGCCAAACATGCCGAGCAGGGGGAGATGTTGGCCGTGGGCGCTCCGGTCGTCACCATCGGAAAAATGGACGATGTCTGGCTGCGGGCCTATATTCCGGAATCCGAGATGGGGCGGGTCAAGGTTGGGCAGCGGGCACGCGTCACCGTGGACACTTGGCCGGGACGCCTCTTCGAGGGGACGGTGTCCTTCATCTCGCCCGAGGCGGAATTCACCCCTAAAAACGTCCAGACAGAGAAGGAGCGGGTCAAACTGGTCTACCGCATCAAAATAACCCTGTCCAACCCCAGGATGGAACTGAAGCCGGGCATGCCGGCCGATGCGGTGATCGAGACGGGAAGTCAGAAGGGCTCGCCCCAAGGGAGCACTCATTGATCACGCTGCCGGCATCGAATGCCCGTGCTCTTTCAGATTGTTATGGTGCAAGGTAAAACGATATGACCGTTGTAGCCACAGAGCTCACCCGCCGTTTCGGCGGCCTGACCGCCGTAGACGGCCTGACCCTTTCCGTGGCTCCCGGGGAGTTGTTCGGGCTGGTGGGCTCGGACGGTGCCGGCAAGACCACCACCATCCGCATGCTGACCGGCGTGATGGACCCAAGCTCCGGGGATGCCCGGGTGCTGGACTATCCCTGCCGAGACCTTGAACCGGTGCGCGGCGAGATCGGTTACATGAGTCAGCGTTTCGGCCTGTACCCCGATCTGACCGTGGCGGAGAATATCCGTTTCTACGCCGACATCTTCGGCGTGGCGCGCCGCGAACGGCAGGAGCGGACCGAGCACCTGCTCGCCTTCAGCAACCTCGCCCCGTTCCGGGACCGCAAGGCCGCCAATCTTTCCGGCGGCATGAAGCAGAAGCTGGGACTGGCCTGCGCCCTGATCCACACCCCCAAGGTGCTTTTTCTGGATGAACCGACCAACGGCGTCGATCCGGTTTCGCGCCGGGACTTCTGGCGCATCCTCTACGGCCTGTTGCGGGAGGGGGTGACCATCTTCGTGGCCACCGCCTACCTGGACGAGGCGGACCGCTGCCACCGGGTCGGCCTGATCCACAAAGGGCGCCTGCTGGCCTGTGACAAACCAACCGCCCTACGACGACTGACCCGCGGGAGCGTTCTGGAACTGGTAACTCCGGATGCACGCGCCGCGTCCCAGATGTTGCGGCGGGAACGCCCCGATCTCGCCGTCTCCCTGTTTGGCGACCGGCTCCACCTGACCAGCGATGCGCCGGAGCAGACCGACCGGGAATTGCGCGAACTGTTCCGGCAGTTCTGCATGGAATTGCAGGCCCTGGAGCAGGTCGAACCGACTCTGGAGGATGTCTTCGTAGCTATGATCGGCGGCGCGGATGGACAGCAACCGGGACCATCCTCTCCCGCCCCATCCGAACCTCCACTGGAAAAGGTAACCGGGGAACCGGCCGTGTCGGTACGGGGTCTGACCCGCCGCTTCGGCGACTTCACTGCCGTCAATGCCATCGACCTGGAGGTGGCCCAGGGGGAGATCTTCGGCTTCCTCGGCCCCAACGGCGCCGGCAAATCCACCACCATCCGCATGCTGTGCGGCATCCTGGAACCGAGTGCCGGCGAAGGACGGGTAGCCGGCTGTGATGTCCTGCATCAACCTGAACTGATCAAGACGCGGATCGGCTACATGAGCCAAAAATTCTCCCTGTACGAAGACCTGACCGTGGAGGAAAATATCGCCTTTTACGGCGGTATCTACCGCATCCCCCCTAAAAAGCTGATGCAACGGGCGCAGTGGGTGATCGCCATGGCCGGATTGGAAGAGCGGCGCCATTCCAAGGCGGGCGAACTCTCCGGCGGCTGGAAGCAGCGCCTGGCCCTGGGATGCGCCATGCTGCACGAACCGCCTGTGATCTTCCTGGACGAGCCAACCTCGGGGGTGGACCCCATCAGCCGCCGTTCCTTCTGGGATCTGATCAACCGGCTGGCAGCGGGCGGCGTGACCGTATTCGTCACCACCCATTACATGGACGAGGCCGAATACTGCGACCGCCTGGCCATGATCTATCGGGGAGAACTGGTGGCTCTGGGGAGCCCGTCGGAATTGAAGCAGGGACACATGGCCGAAGAGGTTCTGGAAGCGGCCTGCGAACGCCCCCAGGATCTGCTGGAGGAACTGGAGCGGCTCCCCGGCGTACGCCATGCGGCCCTGTTCGGTCGTGGCGCCCACGTGGTAACCGAGGATGGCGCAGCCACCGAAACGGCCCTGGCTTCATCCCCTCTGGCCAAGCAGGTGCGCTTACGCAGGGTGCTCCCCTCCCTGGAGGATGTGTTTGTTTCCCTGATCGAGGCGCGGGACCGGGCCGAAGGATCGAGCCGACTGCAAAGGGAGAACACATGACTGGCCGCATCGCCATAAAAATGCGCCGGACCTGGGCCGTGGCCCGCAAAGAGAGCCTGCACCTGATGCGCGACCCCCGCAGCCTGATCATGGGCCTCGCCATCCCTATGCTCATGCTGTTTTTGTTCGGCTACGCCCTCAATCTGGACATCGAAAAGGTTAAGCTGGCTGTGTGGGACCGGAGCGACACGGCGGCCAGCAGGGATTTCGTGACCCACTTCTCCTCCTCCCGTTACTTCCAGCTTGTGGAGCGGGCCTCGTCCTACGGCGAGATAGAGCGCGCCATCGACAGCCGCCGCGCCATCATCGCCCTGGTGGTGCCGGTAGACTTCAACCGCACCCTGGCGGGGCACGGGCGGGCCGATGTTCAGGCTATTCTGGACGGCAGCGATGCCAACACTGCCACCATCGTGCTGGCCTATGCAGAAACGGTGGCCCGTGCTTTCTCGGCCGAGATCATGGTGCAACGCCTTAACCGTGCCGGCCGCTCCCCGACACCAGCACCGGTGGACCTACGGCCCCGAGTCTGGTTCAACACCGACCTGGTGTCGCGCTATTACATCTTCCCCGGCCTGATAGCGGTGATCATGATGGTTATCGCGGCCCTGCTCACCTCCCTGACCGTGGCGCGGGAATGGGAGACCGGCACCATGGAACAGCTTATCGCCACGCCGCTCTCCGGCGGAGAGATTATTGCCGGCAAACTACTCCCCTACTTCATGATCGGGATCATCGACCTGATCCTATGTGTGCTGGTAGGATACTTTGTCTTCGGCGTGCCTTTCAGAGGAAATCTGGCGCTCTTGTTCGCCCTGTCCCTGTTTTTTTTGGTGGGGGCGCTGGCCTTGGGGATACTGATCAGCATCCTGGTCAAAAGCCAACTCCTGGCCAGTCAATTCGCCCTGGTGACCACCATGCTGCCGGCCTTCCTGCTCTCCGGGTTCATGTTCCCCATCGACAACATGCCCCAGGTGATCCAGATCGTCACCAACGTGGTCACGGCGCGCCATTTCGTCCACATCCTGCGCGGTATCTATCTCAAGGATGCGGGTATCCGGGAACTGGCCCCCCAGGTGCTGGTACTGGCCTTCTTCGGCGTGGCGGTGCTGACCTTGGCGGTGAAGAAGTTCAAAAAGAAAATCGATTGAAAAAGTTGAGGGATGAGAGACTCTGGCGGTGAGAATCTTCAGGAGAAAGATCGATTTATTTTTCAGGTTGTCCAAAAATAGTCAGATCGCCGCACCCGCAGAAAACCACGAGAAGGCGTAGCAGCGCTACATCGCACGAAGTGGTTTTCGAGGATGCGGCGAAATGGCTGTTTTTCAACAACCTGCAAGGGAACATCGCATGTTCGAACGGCTGAAGGCCATGCTCATAAAGGAGTTTATCCAGGTGCTGCGGGACCCGCGCACTAGGTTCGTGATCTTCGTCTTCCCGGTATTCCAGGTGGTGGTCTTCGGCTATGCGGTCAACACCGATGTGCGCAACAGCCGTACCGCCGTACTGGACCGGGATAACAGCCGCGAGAGCCGGACGATCGTGGAACGGTTCCAGCGCTCCGGGTACTTCGATATCACCGAACGAGTCACGGACGAGGGCCGTATCCGGTACCTGCTGGATCGTGGCCAGGTGCGGGCGGTCCTGGTTTTTGACCACGGCTTCGAAGGACGTCTGAGGAAGGAGGGTACGGCTCCACTGGCCCTGATTCTGGACGGCAGCGACGCCAACTCGGCTGGAATCGTATTGGGTTACGCCTCTTCGATCATCAGCGCCTACAACACGGAAGAGCTGACAGGCCGACTAGCCCGCAACGGGGTTGCCGCCCGGCCGGAGGGGGTGGTGCTACGCTCCCGGGCCTGGTTCAACCCCAACCTGGAGAGCCGGGTCTATTTCGTACCGGCGGTCATCGCCATGCTGGTTATGGTGGTGACCATGCTCCTCTCCAGCATGGCCGTGGTGCGGGAGAAGGAGATCGGCACTATCGAACAGGTAATAGTCACGCCTATCACCAAAGGGGAGTTCATCCTCGGGAAGACCATCCCCTTCATCCTGATGGGTTACGCCAATGTGATCATTGTTGCCTTCGTGGCAGTACGCTGGTTCGATATCCCCATCCGGGGGAGCCTGGGGCTGCTGGCCTTCAGTACCGGCCTATTCCTCATGAGTTCTCTGGGGGCGGGGCTCTTGATCTCTACAGTCAGCAGCACTCAGCAACAGGCCATGATGACCGCCTTTTTCGTTATCTTTCCCTGCATGCTGCTCTCCGGCTTCTCGTTCCCCATCGACAACATGCCGGTTGCAGTGCAGTACATCACTCTGATCAATCCCCTGCGTTACTTCATGATCATCCTGCGTTCCATCTTTCTCAAGGGGGTGGGGATCACGGTACTCTGGCGGGAATTGGCTGCCCTGGGGGCCATTGGGCTGACCGTGCTGCTGGTGGCGGTTGGACGATTCAAAAAAACGGTGGGATAGGGGGGGCCCGGCCCCCTTGCGTTTGTTAGCTCTCTCCGTGTTCCCGACTGATTTGCTCTGCAAGGTCCAAAAGGCTATTGACCGTTACCGTCGGCTCGATCCCCCATGGATCGAACACCGCATCCGGCGAGCGTTTGACCCATGCAGCCCGCATCCCGGAGGAGATTGCCCCGATCACGTCGAACGGATTGCTCGACACCAGCCAGGCATTCGACCCTATGGCACCGGCCCTCCGCAAAAAATGGCTATAGACAGCAGGATTTGGTTTAAACGACTTCATTTCATCGACGCTCACCACCCCTAAAAAGTAGTCTTTGATACCGGCATTCTTCAGCAACCCCTCCACCGCAACGGCACTGCCGTTGGAAAACGCGAAAATCCTGAAACCGGATTCCCGTGCACGAGCCAACCCTTCTTCCACATCGGCGAACGCCGGTAAGACGCTATATGCCTCCAAAAGCACCTGTTTGTCCTCGTGACTGAATGGGACCCGAAAAAATGAACTCGTGTAATCGAGAGCATTGGCGGTGCAGACGGCAAAATTCTCATAATTCTGCATCAGCCCCCGCCGAAATGAATATTCCAGTTGCTTCTCACGCCACGTACGTGAAAATTCAGAGGCTCTGTCACCGACATGCTTTTCCAGGGCAACAATGACGCCATGGGTATCGATGAGGGTTCCATAGACGTCGAACGCAAGTGTTATAGCCATACGATGCCCCCTTTTTTCATGCCTGATGTTTGAGTTCGGCGACAGCCCCGGCCCGACTGCTGGAAGAATGACCGTCCCCGAGCCAATTAGACCTGCCGGGTGGAGGCGACCAGTTTAACCCCCAAAATGGTCATGACCCCTCCTGCCGAACGGTCTATCCAGGCCTTGTACCGCAGATAGGCGGCACGTGGCCCGGCAGACGAAAGGGCCACGGCTACCAGGGCATACCAGCCCGCTTCGATCATAAAAATGACCACAACCGTAACCGTGGAGAGAGACAGCGGAAAGTTCTGGGGCAGGAAGGCGGCAAAGACACTCGCGTACACAATCGCCGCTTTCGGGTTGCTGACTTGTGTGCCGAGAGCCATTGCAAAAGAACGCCTGGCGTTCCGTTTTTTGGGTTCGGATGCTTCGGATTGAAACGCAAGCGGCTGGCTGGCTCCTTTCCATATCCGGCAGCCAAGATAGACAAGGTAAAGCCCGCCCATAGCCTTCAATGCCAGATACACGCCCGGAACAGCCACGAAAACCGCCTGAAGGCCTGCCAACGCCGCTACAGCGAAAAAAACTCCGCCGACCCCCATGCCGAGGGCAGCCGCCAAGCCGGCAGAACGCGACGAGGCCACGGCGGTACGGGCAACCATGAGGAAACTCGGTCCGGGGCTTATGGCGCCGACCGTTATGGCACCTGCGATGCCAAACAGGGGGAGGATTTCAAGCATATCAATCTCCTTGGCGAATTCCAGGCTGTCACTCTTTCCCTTTATCCCTACGGTAGAGGTCGATCAGAAAGTCGGCATCCCTGGGGGAGAGGTCGAATTTGAAGACCGCCTCCTGGATGAGCGGAGGAAGCCGCAGCTCGGGGTTTTCCTGAAGGTGACCGGCGATCCACTTGACAGCGCGTCTCAGGTCTTCTCCATCTGGTAACAGGTCATGCATAGACGATAGCGCTCCTTTTACGCGATAATATCTTTATCCTTCTCCACCTGTAGCTCTTGCTGTTCAGAGGTCTGTCGAAGAGGCAGGATCACGCTGAAGATCGTACCCTGGCCCGGTTCGCTCAAAACTTCGATCTCGCCACCGTGATCCCTGACGATACCGTAGGATACCGCCAGTCCCAGGCCGGTCCCTTGGGGTTTGGTAGTATAGAAGGGAGAAAACAGTTTCTCCAACTGCTCCTCGTCGATTCCCGGGCCGGTATCCGCCACTGCTATCCTGCACAGTCCGTCTTCCGGGTCTGCACCGATATCCACGAAGAGCGTACCGCCCCCCTCCATGGCCTGCAGGCCGTTCACTATCAGATTGGTGAAGACCTGACGCAGTTGGTCTTCGTCAGCCTCGATCACGATCTCTTTTCCCCGGTAATCGCGCGTCACGGTATAGGGATCAAGAGATACCTGGTGCCCAACCTGGTCCAGGATATCCTCCAGAACCTCCCCCAGGGAAAACCGGCTAAGCTGTTTGGTGCTACTGCGCGAAAATGCTCGCAGATTCTTGACGATTCGCTCGATCCGAGCGACTTGGCGCATGATGGTGTCGAGTTCCTCGGGGCCGTGATCACCGCCACCATTGTTCATCTCCAGGAGTTCCACGTTCCCCCGGATGATGGCCAGAGGATTATTGATCTCGTGGGCCACGCCGGAGGCCAGAAGTCCTATGGCCGCCAGACGCTCAGCCTGGGCTAAGTCCTTCTGGGCCAGCAACAGCTGTTCGTTTTTCTCCTCAAGTTGGGTGGTCCGTTCGGTCACCTTTTCTTCCAGCGTGTGGTTGAGTCCCAGGATTTCACGTTCCCGCTCCATCAACCGATGCTTCATGACATTGAACTCGGAGGCCAGCGAGGCGATCTCGTCATGACTGTCCACCGTAATGTCGGATAACTTTTCACCGGCTGCGATTCTGCGAGCCCCCTCTTCGAGAGCCTTGATCGGGCGGGCCATCTTGGAACCAAGCCAGGCCGAAAGCGGTACGCCGAACAGGGTAACGAGGATAAGGACCCCGGAAAAGATGATGTTGATCTGGGAACGAAGCTCGGCATACGGCTGTTCCGGCGTCCCCACGTAGAGAGCCCCGACCACAGCGCCGCGGTAGTCCCTGAGCGGTTCATAGGCGGTAAAATTCCATTTGTCGAGGACAAATGCCTTACCGTTCCATTTTTCGCCCCGGCTGATGGCACTATAGACCTCGGCGGACATCATGCTTCCTATAGCCCGTTCGCCTTTTTCGTCCATCACGCTGGTGGCTATGCGCACATCATCCAGAAAGATCGTCGCACTGCCGGTCGGTTGGCCGGTGCTCTCACGAGGCTGAAAGATAACCCGTGTGATTCGGTCTACAAGTTTGTTGTCGCCATTCAGCAGCATGCCCCCGTAGACCACGCCGGCAACGGAACCGTCGGAAGCCATGACCGGCGCAGCGGTAACCAGGAACAGCCCGCGGTTTTCGACCCGTTTCGTGTAGACCCGGGAAAGGGGTGTCGGCATGATAGGGATATTCAACTGTGAGGGCAATTGCGGATTTTCACGCGCAACCTGTTCGGACGGCAACAGGGCGATACCGCTGCAGACGATCCCCTTGGCAGCATCGGAGATGATCTTTTCAGCTTTGAGCGTATCGCCAGTACTGCCGGGGTTGGCGGCCCGATAACGAACAAAACCGTAACGGTCCACCAGAGTCAGGAAGCTGAGGCGGTCGTTCCTGAGTATGGATTGGAGCGGGAGAGCGGCAGAGGGGCCTTCGTTGTCGCGCAGGGCGGCTGACAGCTCCGGAGACAGGCCAGCCAGGCGGATGACGTCGCTCAGACGCACCAATTCCCCGAGAAAGATCTCATTGGCCGAGCTCAGGTTGGTTTCCACCGTTTGTTGGGCTTCACTGAGGAAGCGCGTGATAATGATCGAGGAGCCGACCACCCAGCAAACGGCGATGGCCGCCACCAGCGGCACCATGGTGCCCACCGTCAGCTTGAAGCGTATGGAGGTGAGCAGGAACTTCATGAAGTCTTGCGTCGCCAGGAACCAATGTCCACCATCATTCGGCCCGGCCGGCACTCAGGCCGAATTCGACGATCTTACGGTCCAGTGTCTTGCGGGATATACCGAGAATCTCGGCCGTACGGCTCTTGTGGAAACCGGTCCGCTTCAATACTGCCTTGATATGTTGCCGCTCCACCTCATCCAGTGCCACCAGAGGAGGCGCACCATGGGGAGCTGTCGCTGTTTCACGCCTCCTCCCGATAGGAAGCAGGGCAGCGGTGATGGTATTGGAACGGGCCAAAATGACGGCACGCTCCATAACGTTCTCCAACTCGCGCACATTACCCGGCCAGTCGTAGTCCTGCAGCATTGTCAGCGCTTCATCCTCGAAATCGCGGACCTCTTTCTTCATCTTTGCGGTATAGATATTCAGGAAATGGCGCGCCAGCGGCTCTATATCCTCACGCCGCTCACGCAGGGAGGGCAGGTTGACAGTGATAACGTTCAGACGGTAATAAAGATCCTCACGAAAACGTCCATCCCGAACCTCGTTCGCCAGGTCCTTGTTGGTGGCGGCGACGAAACGCACATCCACCTTGCGGGGCCGGGTAGAACCGACGGCAATGAAGTCCTTTTCCTGAATCACTCGCAGTAACTTGGCCTGAACCGTCGGACTGACATCGCCGATCTCATCCAGAAAAAGCGTCCCGCCATCTGCCTCCTCCACCAGCCCTTTCTGGTTGATCACCGCACCGGTGAAGGCGCCGCGCACATGTCCGAAAAGCTGGCTTTCCAGAAGGGTATCCGAGAGAGCGGCGCAGTTCAGGGAGACAAATGGTTTGCCGGCCCGCGGGCTGTTGGCGTGGATGGTGCTGGCGATAAGTTCCTTACCGGTGCCCGACTCTCCCAGAATCAGGATGTTAGCATCGCTGGAGGCGACCTGCAAGGTCAGGTCGTACACCTCACGGAAACGGGCGCTTCTGAAGATCATGGTTTCGGAACGGCCGGTCCCCCGTTGCAGTTCCTTGCGCAGCATGAGGTTTTCATTGGCCAACCGGTGGTGGTCGAGCAGTCGGTCAAGAACCGTCAGCAGCTTCTCTTTTGGAAAAGGCTTGGTGATATAGTCATAAGCTCCCAGTTTGATAGCCTGAACCGCATCGTCAATCGTACCGTGCGCCGTCATGATGACCACCGGCACCTCCGGGCGCTCACTGCGGAGATGCTTGAGAACCTGAAGACCGTCCATGTCGGGCATGCGTACATCCTGCAGGATCACGTCGCACTCCACGGCACCCGGAGCTTTTACACGCTTTAAAAGTTCGTTACCGCGCAAGAAGGTCTCAACACGGTAGCCGTTCGCACTCAAAAGCTTATCGAGATAGCGAAGAATATCCGCTTCATCATCACATACAAACACACTTGGCATTACACGTGCTCCTCGTTCCGGAATGGCGCCGGCTCCCCTCTGGTCTCCCCCATGAACCAGCGGGAAAACAAACCCTGCAATCTCTTCTTTGTGCACGGGAGACTTTACTTTTCCCCTTTGAGAACAAAGGGGGAGCAGGAGGGGACTACCTGGACAAAAAGATACATCATGTAGCAAAAAGACGCAACCGTTGTTTTGTTTTGGCGTCTACCCGCTCGGTATTGAGCGCATCTCCTTCAATAATTACGCGCAGTTGTAACAAGCGCCCCAGAAACACCAGATTGGCACGCCTGTTGCCGTATACTACAAGGTTTTTAACCAGCCACATACTCAAGTACATGACAGCGGAGGATGCAATGACAGAAAAGGGCCTTTTCCCCGGCGTTACCCGTCGAGACTTCATGAAGACCTGCATGACCGTATCGGCCATGTTGGGACTTCCCTACGGGATGGTTACCAAAGTTGCCCAAGCGGCCCAGAAGAGCGACAACAGGCCAGCAGTGATATGGCTCCACTTCCAGGAGTGTACCGGTTGTTCGGAATCGCTTTTGCGTTCGACGCATCCGACCGTTTCCAACTTGATCCTTGACATGATCTCCCTTGACTATCATGAGACCCTCATGGTCGGTTCCGGCTTCCAGGCCGAAAAATCCTTGACTGATTCCATGTTGGCCAACAAAGGAAATTATATCCTGGTCGTAGAGGGCGCCATCCCCACCAAGGACAACGGCATCTACTGCAAGGTTCACGGTAAAACATCCCTGGATTCGCTGAAGCATGCCGCCGAGGGCGCTGCCGCCATCATCTCGATGGGCACCTGCGCCAGCTACGGCGGTATCCAGTCCGTCGGCCCCAACCCCACCGGGGCCGTAGGGGTCCGCGACATCGTCAAGGACAAGCCGATCATCAACATTCCCGGCTGCCCACCCAACCCTTACAACTTCCTTTCAACCGTCCTCTACTATGTAACGTTCAAAAAACTGCCCGAACTGGATCAGATGGGCCGTCCCAAATTTGCTTTCGGCCGCAGAATCCATGAACACTGCGAGCGTCGTCCTCACTTCGATGCCGGTCGTTTCGCCCGCGCCTTCGGCGACGAAGGGCACAGCCAGGGTTACTGCCTCTACAAGCTGGGTTGCAAGGGACCGGCCACCTATGCCAACTGTTCGGTGCTGCGCTTCAATGATGTGGGCGCCTGGCCGGTTTCCATAGGTCATCCCTGCATTGGCTGCACCGAGCCGGACCTGCTGTTCAAGACCGCTATCGCCGACAAGGTTCAGATTCACGAACCAACGCCGTTCGACAGTTATGCACCGATCGACCTGAAGGAAAAGGGCAAAGGCCCTGATCCTCTGACCACCGGCGTCATCGGCCTGGCTGCCGGCGCAGCCATCGGTGCGGGCGTCATGATGGCCAAGAAACTGCCGGACGGCCCGGAGAAGGGAGATGATCATGGCAAAACCGAGTAGACGCCAGTTCCTCAAAATCATGGGTGCCACCGGCGCAGCCCTGCTGGCTGGTAAGAAGGCCTCGGCCAACGAGGGGCATAAGATCAACAATGAAACCATCGGCATGCTGTACGACGCCACCAAGTGCGTCGGCTGCAAGGCCTGCATGTCGGCCTGCAAGCGGGTAAACGGCGACTACGGCAGCCTTTCCTACGAGCGCGCCAAGTTTGACACCGACGGCCTGTGGGATGCCCCGGAGGATCTATCAGGCAGCACTCGTACCCTGATCAAGCTCTTCAAACAGTCGGAGCAGGAGTGGTCCTACGTCAAATACTCCTGTATGCACTGTCAGAAACCCTCCTGCGTTTCGGTCTGCCCGGTTGCCGCCATGACGCGTGATCCGGAAACCGGCATCGTGGACTACAACAAGAACACCTGCATCGGTTGCCGCTACTGCCAGGTGGCCTGCGCGTTCAACATCCCCAAATTCCAGTGGGAGAAGGCGATCCCCCAGATCGTTAAATGTGACCTGTGCAAAAACACCAACCTGCCGAAGAAAGGAATCAGCGCATGCGCCGAAGTATGCCCGGCCGGTGCGATCATGTTCGGCAAACGGAAAGATCTGCTGGAAGAAGCTGAAAAGCGGCTGCGGGAAAATCCGGGCAAGTACATCAACCACATTTATGGCGCGCACGAAGTGGGTGGCACCAACCACCTCTATCTCGCCAGCATGCAGTTCAACAAGCTTGGCCTGCCGACCCTAAAGGAGGATGCGCCTGCCGAATTCTCCGAAAAGATCCAGCATACCATCTACAAGGGTTTCATCGCCCCAGTTGCGCTCTACAGTACGCTCTGCTTCATCGCGGTTAAAAACATGAAGGGGCACGGCGAAGCGGAGAAAGAGCATGATACAAAAACCGACGAGGGGGGAGACCACTGATGGGACACGATGAGTACCAGAAACACGATGCGAAGATACTGACTCCCTCGTTCATAGTCCTCCTGACCCTGACCCTGATCGGGTTTGCGCTGATTCTTCTCCGTTTTGTAAAGGGGATCGGCGCGGTCTCGAACATGAGCGACGGCTACCCCTGGGGAATCTGGATTACCTACGACGTCGCCACCGGCACAGCCATCGCTTGCGGCGGCTACGCTATGGCAATCCTGGTCTATATCAGAAACCGTATGCATTATCATCCCATGATTCGTTCCGCCATCCTGACCAGCATGTTCGGTTATGGGCTGGCTGGCTTCTCGGTCATGGTGGACGTTGGGCGCCCCTGGAACGCCTACAATTTTTTCGTCCCCTCCAAGTGGCAGGCCAACTCGGCCATGTTCGAAGTGGCCGTATGCGTCATGGCTTACACGACGGTCCTGATCATGGAGTTTCTACCCGCCATTCTGACGACGCTGGAAAAGACCGAGTGGAAGACCTTGCAGCATCTGCTGGACCGGGTGTACTCACGCTTGGGCATGGAACGGCCCGAGCGGATCGGCGACCGGCTCGACAAGGTCAAGGAGTTGGCAGCCTGGGCTCGTCCCCGGCTCGACAAAATACTGATATTCATCATTGTTTTGGGTATCACCCTGCCGACCATGCACCAGTCGTCCCTCGGCTCGCTTTTGCTGATCGCTTCGACCAAACTGCATCCGCTGTGGCATACCGGTTTTCTGCCGTTGTTGTTCCTCATCAACTGCATGTATATCGGCTACTCCATCGCCATCCTGGAGTCGGTCCTCTCGTGTTACGCCTTCAAGCGCCCCTTTGAAACCAAGGAACTTTCAGGATTGGCACGGATCATCCCTTGGCTGACAGTCATCTGGCTCAGCGTCGTCATCGGAGACTTGGCTTGGCGCGGGCAACTGGCCAAAGCAGTTTCCTTTGACTTTTACTCGCGCTTCTTCCTACTGGAATTCTGCCTGATCGCCGGCGGCTCCCTGCTCCTGTTCAGCAAGCGCAGAAGGGAATCCATCCGCTGGCTGTTCGTATCAGCCGCCTTGATCGTACTGGGCGGCGCCCTGTACCGCTTCAATGTCTATCTGATCGGCTTCAACCCCGGCAAGGGGTGGCATTACTTCCCGGCCCTCGCAGAGGTGATGATCACGGTCGGAATCGTTGCCTTCGAGATCTTGGGCTACCAGGTACTGGTCAAGATACTGCCGGTTCTGCCGAAGCTGCATACCCGCGAGCAACTCGCGGAAGCACATCAGCACACCGTGGGAAAAAAGGCTTTGGAACACTGAACAACGAGGCAGAAACCAATACGCTGTTGAATTATTGTTAATAAAACCGATAACGGAGGAAATACATGGCTCGCATTACCCTTGACCCGATCACCCGCATCGAAGGTCACCTGAGAATCGATGTTGAAGTAAACGGCGGCTCTGTCAGCAACGCTTGGTCGTCCGCCCAGATGTGGCGAGGTATTGAAACCATCCTGAAAGATCGCCCACCTCAGGATGCCTGGATTTACGCCCAGCGTTTCTGCGGCGTCTGCACCACCGTTCACGCTATCTCCTCGATCCGCTCGGTGGAGAACGCCCTGAAGGTGGATGTACCGCTGAACGCCCAGTATATCAGAAACATCATCATGGCCCAGCATTCGGTGCAGGACCATATCGTACATTTCTACCACCTGTCCGCACTGGACTGGGTGGATGTGGTCTCGGCCCTCAAGGCCGACCCCAAGAAGACGGCCCAGTTGGCCCAATCCATCTCCAACTGGCCGGGCAACAGTGAAACCGAATTCAAAGCCGTCCAGCAGAAGCTGAAATCCTTCGTTGAAACAGGTCGCCTCGGCATCTTTGCCTCCGGCTACTGGGGGCACCCAGCGATGAAACTGCCGCCCGAGGCCAACCTCATGGCGGTCGCCCATTACCTCAAGGCCCTGGATTACCAGCGTAAGGCCGCTCAGGCAATTGCCATTCTGGGTGGCAAGAACCCGCACATCCAGAACCTGTGCGTGGGCGGCGTCGCGACCGCCATCAACATGGAAAACCTGGCCACCCTTAACATGGAGAAAATTGCTGCTCTGAAAGCCCTGATGACGGAAACCCGCGATTTTGTCCAGCAGGTTTACTATCCCGACATGGTAGCCATCGCCTCCATCTACAAGGAGTGGTTCAAATACGGCCGCGGCGTGGTAAACTACCTGGCCGTGCCGGAGTTGCCCGAAGATACCAAGAACACGAAGTTCGCCCTGCCGGGCGCCATCATCAACGGCGGCGACATCAAGAAGGCGCGCATCATCACCAACCATCAGGATCTGGACCTGATAGCCAACATCAAGGAAAACGTATCCCACGCTTGGTATGAAGGAAACAGTACCCTGCACCCCTGGGACGGCGAGACCAAGCCCAATTACACCGATTTTCAGGACAACGGCAAATACTCCTGGTGCAAGGCCCCCCGTCTGGACGGCAAACCGGTTCAGGTCGGCCCGCCGGCTCAGCTGTTTGCCGCCTATGCCGGCGGCAACGAGAAAGTCAAAAAGCTTGTGGATGCAAGCTGCGCCAAGATCGGTGTCGGCGTGAACGACCTGCACTCCACCATGGGCCGCCTCGGCGCCCGGGCCATCCGCGCTCACCTGATGGCCGACTACTCCCTGGAGTACCTGGACAAGCTGCTGGAAAACGTGGGTAAAGGCGACAAGGTCTATGCTAATCCCACCGAAATACCCAAAGGCGAATATAAGGGCGTCGGTTTCCACGAAGCACCGCGCGGCACCCTTTCTCACTGGATGGTGATCGAAAACCGCAAGATAAAGAACTACCAGGCGGTTGTCCCCTCGACCTGGAACGCCTCGCCGCGTGACGACAAGGGTGCACTTGGTCCGTATGAAGCCTCGCTGGTAGGCAATCCCGTGGCCGTGGCAGACAAACCGCTTGAGGTGTTGAGGACCATCCACTCCTTCGACCCCTGCATCGCCTGCGCGGTGCATACCATCGACCCGGAGGGGAAAGAGATCACAAACGTTAAGGTAATGTAGCAATCACCCTGCAACTCTCACAACAAAGGCGCAAAGGGCGCTGACAATAGTGAAGAGAGGTGGAGCGAATAAGCCGAGCCACTGTTCACTATTGTCGGCAGCCTTTGTGCTCTTTGTGTCTTTAGCGATGGCAAAAGGATACTTCATGAAAACCCTTATTTTTGGCGCCGGCAACCTGCTCCTCTCCGATGAAGGCTTCGGGGTCCATTTTATCCAGTACCTGCAGAAACACTATGTATTTCCGCCCGAGGTAACCTTGTACGACGGCGGCACGCTCGGTATCATGGTCTCCCACATGCTTGAAGACGCTGACCAGGTGTTCCTGGTGGACGTTATAGAAGCCAAGGGAGAGCCGGGGGATATCTATCGCTACGAGAAAGACGACTTCATGCTGGGCAAGCTGCCGATCAAGATGTCGCCACACCAGATCGGCATCCAAGAGGTACTGGCGCTCTCCGAAATCCGTGACCGCTGTCCCGAAAAGATCACCCTGTTCGGTATCATCCCCGCATCCTATGAGGCCGGTGCCGAGCTTTCGCCACTACTGTCCGGAAAGCTCCCCGGACTGGCCGAACTGCTGGTTGCCGAGATTGTGGCATCCGGGACACCGGTTGAAAAATGTTGTTGATTATATAGAACACGGGGAACGGACTGGGCGGCATTCCTCCAACCCATGTATACACCGTTGCTTTACCGATCTGGCGTATGTTATTTGTGCGCATCCTTGCGCCAAGGCTCTTGGGACCGTCACCCCCGACGGGCAGTTGAACAACACAGCTTAACACTGTGCCGCGCGCGCCGCTCCTTCGACCCACCCGCGCGGCATGAGGCCGATTGGCGACAAACTTTGAACCCCTGCACAAAATCAACACATACTCTCAGTTGAAGTGAAGGGAGCATACTCAGATCATGGTTTTTACCGGTTTCGCCTTTCCCCCCCTCAAATGGGTTTCCGGCATCGCCGCCTTTGTAGCCGTCCTTCTCTTTTCACAATTCTTTTCCGTCTGGGTTGCAATCGTATCCGGTCTGGCACTCGCGAGCATACACATCTATCTCGCCCCACGAGAAAGCCTCCCAGAAGAATCCACCAATGAGTTTACCTCCTCCCTGTCGGTTGAGCAGTGCCAACCGGTACACACCCCGACCGTCGATCTTGCCCCCCTGAAGCAATCCATGATCCAGGTATCAGACCAAGTGGCCACAACGGTCGGCATCGTCTGCGAGATCAGCGCAAACATGCTGGGAGATACCGATACCCTGGAGGCTTCGAGCCAGCGTCTTGAAGAACTCGCCGCCACGGGGCACACCATGGTCAACCAAGCACAGCAGGCCAAGTCCGGTATGGCTGACGTGGTCTCGGAGATATCCGTGGCATCCGGCGGTGCACAGCAGCTCGACGAGGCGATGCGCGCCATTTCCACTGCCACCGAACAGATCTCCGGCATGGTGGATGTGATCAGCGATATTGCCTCCATGACCAACCTTCTGGCGCTCAACGCCGCCATCGAGGCCGCCCGCGCCGGGACGGCGGGACGGGGGTTCGCCGTAGTGGCGGATGAGGTAAAGCGACTTTCTGAGAATGTCGACGCCAGCACGAAAGATGTTACCGCCATCATCAAGACCACTAACAGTACAGTTGCGGAAGGCATGCGGGTCGCCCAGACCGTGATACAAAGTGCGACGAAACTGGCCAGCCGTTCCGAGACCGTTTCCCGGTCGGTGGATTCACTAGTCATGGCAGTGGCGCAGCAATCCCAGAACCTGTCGCATGTTGCCGAAAAACTTGCCAAGGAATGCGGTTCCATACATGATTCGATAAACTCCATCAGCGGGGCCGTTATCTCCACCGCCGAGGCCGCCGATGAGGCCTGCGGCATCGCCGACCGACTCTGACCATCACAAAAGGAGGCGTCATGCCGAACCTCAAACCTAAACTTGCCATGTACTGGGCCGCATCTTGCGGCGGTTGCGAGATCGCCCTGGCAAACATCAACGAGGCGCTTCTTGAGATTGATGCCTATTTCGACTTCATGTTCTGCCCCTGCCTCCTGGATACCAAGCGTGCCGACATCGAGGCCCTACCTGACAAAGCTATCTTCCTGACTCTCTTTAACGGCGCCCTGAGGACGGAAGAAAACCTGGAAATGGCCGAACTCCTGCGTTGCAAATCTCAAATATTTATCGCCTTCGGTGCCTGCGCCGCCAGCGGTGGTATCCCGGCCTTGGCCAACCAGCACGGCATCAGCCACATGCTGGAAACAGTTTTCTGCGGCTCGGCAAGCACCGATAACATTCAGGGACTAATTCCCGGAGCGACCTCGGCCGTACCAGGCGGTGAGTTGGAACTGCCGGCGTTCCTGCAACGGGTGCTGGCCGTGCACGAGGCAGTAACGGTTGACTACACCATGCCGGGCTGTCCGCCCGAACCGGAACAGATCGTCGCCGTTATCCGCCACGTCGCTTCAGGCAATCCCCTGCCGGGAAACGGCACGCTGCTCGGTTGCACGCCCCGAGCCGTATGCGACCAATGTGAACGTGAAAAACGCGGTTCCTTGGCCGCCCGGTTAGTACGCCCTTTCGAAGCACTTCCCGAGGCAGGATGGTGCCTGGCTGAACAGGGATTTGCCTGCATCGGCACAGCCACCCATGGCGGTTGCGGCGCCCTCTGCCCCGCCGTCGCCATGCCCTGTACCGGCTGTTATGGCGCGCTCGATCTGGATGCCGATCCTGGCGCAGCCGCGTTGTCGGCCCTTGTCGCTGTTGTCGATCCCGGAGAGTCCAGCGGCAAAGCGGAGGCCGACATCCATGCCCATCTGCGTGGCGCCCTTGCTGGTGTGGCGGACCCGCTCGGCACCTTCTATCGCTACAATCTGGCAACAGCCACGGTCGCCAACCGTAGCCCGGAGGTTGACCAATGAACCAGCGCATCACCATTGACCCCATCACCCGCCTGGAGGGACATGGCAGGATCGAGATCTTTCTTGACGACGCCGGCGAGGTTGTTTCAGCCTATTTTCAGGTTCCCGAACTGCGCGGCTTCGAGTCCTTCTGCGTCGGCCGACAATCTGAGGAGATGCCCAACATCACCAACCGCATCTGCGGGGTATGTCCCGAAGCGCACCACATTGCCGCAGCCAAGGCTCTTGACGAGATGTTCGGAGCCCCCTGCCTCCCCGCAGCGGTCCGAATCCGCGAGCTAATCTACAGCGCGTTTTTCGTCACCGACCATACCACCCATTTCTACTGCCTCGGCGGGCCCGATTTCATCGTTGGGCCCGACGCTCCCAAGGAAGAGCGAAATATCCTCGGTGTGATTCGCAAAGTCGGCCTGGATGCCGGCAAGGAAGTCATTGCTTGCCGGGCGCGTAATCACGGACTGATCAAAAAGCTTGGCGGCCGGGGCGTTCACCTCTGCGGCGCCTTGCCCGGAGGATGGAGCGTTGCGGTCACCCCGGAGATTGCCGAAGAAGCCCGGCAGATTGCTCGGCAAAACATCGAATTCGCCCTGTTCTCCTTGGAAACCTTCCACCAAATCGTCTTGGGCAACGAGGCCTACCGAGACTTGGTAATGGGTGATCTTTACGCGCACCAAACCTATTCCATGGGTACAGTGGACGCCGATAACGCACCTAACTTCTACGACGGCACCATACGGGTCGTCGACCCGGCCGGCAACGAGCTCACCCGCTACCGGCCCCAGAAGTACCTGGACCATATCGCGGAACATGTGGAGCCCTGGAGTTACGTCAAATTCCCCTACCTGAAGAAGATCGGCTGGAAGGGGTTCGTGGACGGCCCCGAGAGCGGCGTCTACCAGGCAACCCCCCTGGCACGACTTAACGTGGCCGACCGGATGGCAACACCCCGCGCCCAGGCCGAGTTCGAGAGGTTCTTCGATGCCTTCGGCTGCCGCGGCACCGGTCCGGGCGGCCGCAATCGCCCGGTACACCATCGGCTCGCCACCCACTGGGCGCGCCTGGTCGAGCTCCTCTATGCGGCGGAACGGATGCAGGAACTGGCCGACCACCCCGAGCTGTGCGACCCTAATGTTCGGCAGATCGTTTCATATCGCGCCGGTGTCGGCATCGGTTCCGTCGAGGCGCCACGCGGGACCCTTACGCATCATTACAGCTGTGATGAGCGGGGCATCCTTACCAGTGTCAATCTGGTGGTCGGAACGACCAACAACAACGCCCCCATTGGCATGTCCATCGCCAAGGCCGCCAAGGGTCTGATCCACAATGGTGTAGTCAACGACGGCATCCTTAACAGGGTTGAAATGGCCTTCCGTCTTTATGATCCCTGCTGTTCCTGCGCCACCCACGCCATCGGCACCGCACCGTTGGAAATCACGATCCGCCGCGCAGGCGTCGGTACCATTCTCGACCGGATCAGCCGGGGCTGCTGATGGTGGTCATCGGCCTGGGATCACCGTTTCTCACCGATGACAGTGTCGGGCCCCGGGTCGTCCGCGAACTTGCCAGAGAGGAGTATCCCGGCGTCCGTTTCGTGGAGGCTCATGCGGGCGGTCTACTGCTGTTGGAGGAGTTGTCCGGTACACGAGGGGCCATCATCATCGACGCGTTGCTCGACGAGGGCCTCTCTCCGGGCGAGGTGGTCGTGAGCGGCATCGAAGGTGCTTCGCACAACGCGGCCTGTAGCCATGATTGCGGTCTCACCGAGGCGCTCGATATCGGTCGCACCATGGGGATGCCGCTCCCCGACGACACGGACATAAGCCTGGTTGCCGTGGTCGCCAAGGATGTCACAACTTTCAGCGAAGCTCTTACTCCCGAGGTCGAGACTGCGGTACAGCGGGCCTGCACCGCAGTCCGCTCCATCCTCGCCCGGAGACATGCGGGTTCACCCGCGGAGGCACCATGAATCATCAACCGAAAACCGCCATAATCCTGTGTACCTGCAGCGGCATCATCAGCGAGAAGATCGATTGGGAAAAGGTGCGAACCCAGTTGGCCGGACACCCGGACAAACCGGTCGTCACGACCGATGAACTGGCCTGCGGTGCCGACAACCTGGAGAAACTAGCCGCCTGGCTGAAGGAGCAGGGACCGGAGCGGGTCGTGGTGGCAGCCTGTTCGCCGCGGGAGCACGAAAGGACGTTCCGCAACCTGCTGACCGCTGTCGGTATTAACCCCTATTACCTCCAGATGATCAACGTCCGCGAGCAGGTGGCCTGGGTTACCGCCGATCCCGACCAGGCGACGCGCAAGGCGGCGCGCCTGATAACAGCAGCCTTGCAGCGGGTCGGCCACCATCAGCCGCTCATGGAACGCCATGTCCCGGTACGGACCGACGTTGCCGTCATCGGAGCCGGGCCAGCGGGTATTCAGGCCGCCCTGACCCTGGCGCGCGCCGGTCGTATAGTGACGCTGATAGAAAAAGAGCCTTTTTTCGGCGGTATGCCGGTACGCTTCGAAGAGCTATTCCCCAATCTGGAGTGCGGCCCCTGCCTCCTTGAGCCGGGCATGGGCGAACTGCTCCACGGCCCGGAAAGCGAGCACATCAAGCTCCTCACCCTGACGGAGGTGACCGAGGTTAAAGGAAGCTTCGGCAACTGGCAACTAACTCTGCGTCAGCAACCCCGCTACATCAATCCTGAACTCTGTATCGGCTGCATGATCTGCGCCACGGTCTGCCCGGTGCGACGGGAAAACCGCTGGAACTGCGGCGGTGAACTGGCTGCCGTAGATGGCCCGTTTGTCGGCGCGCTCCCCAACCTTCCTCACGTGGATGCCGGCCACTGCCTGAAGCTGAACGGCCGGGAGTGCGGCGCCTGCTTGGCCGAATGCCCGGTGGAGGGTGCCCTTGACTTCAACGACACAATCCGCGATAGTGTGGTGGAGGTCGGTGCCATCATTGTGGCCACCGGGGCCGAGGAACTGCCGGTTTCCCCGCCCGTTTTCGCAGGCCGGGACAATGTCTTCTCCGCCTATGCCTTCGAGCGGTTGCTGGCCATGACCGGCCCCAGCGGCGGCGAACTCGTCAAAGGGGACGGTTCCGCCCCTGCCTCCCTCGCCATCGTGCAGTGCGCAGGATCGTTCGATGACGTCGTCACTTACTGCTCCGGCACCTGTTGCCAGGCTGCCCTGAAATATGCCCATATCTCCGCGGCAAAGCGGGAAGGGCTGACCGTCACCCGCCTGATCAGGGAGCAGGTGGTCGCCGGAGTCAACGCCGCCCGCCTCTTCAACCATGACCACAGCCATGTGATCCGTTACAGAGGGCTCGGGGACCTGACCGTGGCCGAAACGCCGAACGGACGGGTCATCACCTGTGCATCGAGCGGCACCCAGATCCCTGCCGACATGATAGTGCTCTGCGGACCCACGGTTCCCAGCCAAGGAACTGCGCAAACGGCGCGTCTTCTGGAACTGGGCGTGGACGATGCCGGCTTCATCGCCCCCATCCACGCCCTCTCCGGCTCCTTTCTCAGCCCGCTCAAGGGAATCTACCTGGCCGGCACCTGCCGCGGACCGGGCGACATCCGCGAGGCCTTCGCCTCGGGCACCGCAGCGGCTGGCGTTGCACTCTCGGAACTGGTGGAGGGGCGCGATCTGGCCGTAGACCCCCAGGTGGCTGTCGTGGACGTGGAGCAATGCGCCGGCTGCAAGAGCTGCATCAGAGTCTGCCCGTATAAGGCCATCTCCTGGAATGAAGTCGCAAAAACGGCCGACGTTTCGGACATTCTCTGCCGAGGTTGCGGCACCTGCGTGGCGGTCTGTCCGGCCGGTGCCATCACGGCCCGGGGTTTTTCCCGCGCCATGCTGCGCGCCGAGATTGAGGGGGTATTATCATGAGTTGCCAAACCATGCCGGACAGAGCGCCATACCCTGCCGCAGAAGTTATGAGTGCCGGTGCACCGACCGAGGTCAGGATTGTGGCATTTCTTTGCAACTGGTGTTCCTATGCAGGAGCGGACAAGACCGGCATGAACCAGCTTCCCGTTCCCGCTGAGCTGTCGGTCGTGCGCGTCATGTGTTCCGGCCGGGTCGAACCGACCCTGATCCTGGAGACATTCCAGAAAGGCGCTGACGGGGTGATGGTACTTGCATGCCATCCGGGCGACTGCCATTACAAGGAGGGTAACCTGCGGGCCTTCTGCCGGGCCGAACTTCTCGAGCGTATGATGCCACAGCTTGGGGTTAATCCGGCGCGCTTCTATTTTGATTATGTTTCCGCGGCGGAGGCAGAGAAGTTTTCCCAGGTGACAAACGACTTCGTAGCTTCCATTCGCGCGCTGGCCGGCACTGATTCAGAACGATAAGAAAAGAAAAAGGTTGCAGCACGAGCCACCCCGCAGACGAATCCGCATATCCCGCTTGAATGGGGTTTGGTATCACACCACACATAGGGAGGTTAACAATGGCTACACAAACACTTGACTGCCTGGGTATGAAATGCCCGCAGCCGACCCTCAAGGTCAGCATTCTGGCGACTAAGATGAAACCAGGCGATATCCTGGAAGTCGTCGCCGACTGTTCCACATTTGAAAGCGATGTCCGCGAATGGTGCGCCCGCTCGAAAAAAACCCTCCTCTGGGTCAAGGACGAAGGGGGCGGCAAAAAACGGGTTCAGATAAAGTTCTGATCCCCCTAACACCCTTCACACGCAAAAGGCCGACTCTCTATTGAGGGCCGGCCTTTTGACCTTTTGTTACCTTTGAATACGGTCAGCCGCTATACCGGGGCTTCCGCCAGCCCGGCGGCCGCTTCATCGCCGATCCCGCCGAACTGTTCGTGGATATCCTCGGCCCGGTGCAAAGCTGAGCGGATATTGGGCAGTATATTACGCGCACCCAGCAGTCTGGGCAGGTTAGAGGTGTAGATCAGTCTCTTGGGCTGGCCCCGCGTACCGCACAGGATAAGCGTTCTGCCCGATTCATGGAGCTTTTCGTGGAACTGCTCGATAGCGTACAAACCGGTGGCGTCAATGGCGGTCATGTAGCGTAAGCGCAGGATGACGACCGGTTGTAGACGGTCCACTGAATTGGCCATGCGGGACAGTTTCTCGGCAGCGCCGAAAAGAAGCGGCCCCTGTACGTGGAACATGCTGACGTAATGAGGGATACTGTGATCCTGTACGATGTGGGCCTTGGCCTTCTCAATAGCCTCGGCCGTCAGGGGCGCCACCACGGTGGTACGCGAGACCTGGTAGATATACAGGAGCGCCGCCAGGGTCATGCCGACCTCCACGGCAATGGTCAGATCGGCCACCACGGTCAGGATGAAGGTAATCAGCCAGACGGAGATCTCTTTCCGGTTGAGGCGCAGGATCATCGGTATCTCTCGCCACTCGCCCATGTTGTAGGACACCACGAAGAGCACTGCGGCCAGGGTTCCGAGCGGGATGAATCTGGCCAACGGCGCGGCAAACAGGATGATGCAGAGCAGGGTCAGAGCATGGATGATGCCTGAAATGGGGGAGCGCGCTCCGGAGCGGATGTTGGTGGCAGTACGGGCAATGGCGCCGGTTACCGGGATGCCGCCGAACAGGGGAACCGTCAGGTTGGCCACCCCTTGGGCCACCAGTTCCACATTGGAGTTGTGGCGGTCGCCGCTCATGGAGTCGGCCACCACCGCTGAAAGCAGGCTCTCGATGGCTGCCAACAACGCTACGGTCAGAGCTGATGGGAGCAGAGGCAGGATCAGTTCGCGATGAAATTCAGGGATCTGCATGCGGGGCAGCCCGGTGGGGATACCGCCGAATTTGCTGCCGATGGTTTCTACTGGGATACCCAACAGGGCAACACAGGCTGTGGCCGCCAACAGGGCGACTATCGAGCCGGGTATGCGGCGTGTGAAACGGGGCACAATCAGGATCACGGCCAGCGACGCAAGGGCCAGCACAATGGCGGTCAAATCGGCCTTGTTCAGATTCACGGCAATGAAACGCATCCGCTCGATGAACTCGCTGGGCACCTTGGCGTCAACCCGCAGTCCCAGGAAATCCTTGAACTGGGTGGAGGCAATCAGAATGGCAATGCCGTTGGTAAAGCCGATCACAACCGGCCGGGGGATGAATTTGACCGCACTGCCCAGGCCGGTTAGCCCCAGAAACACCAGGATGACACCAGCCATCATGGTGACCGTCAGCAGGCCGGAAAGACCGTGCTTGGCGATAATGGCAGCTATCACTACCACGAACGCCCCGGTCGGGCCGCCGATCTGTGTCCGGGAGCCCCCCAGTGCCGAGATCAGGAAACCGGCGATGACTGCCGTGTAAATGCCGGCCTGGGGCGTGACGCCGGAGGAGATGCCGAAGGCCATGGCCAGCGGCAGGGCTACCAGGCCGACCGTGATCCCACTGGTTGTGTCGGCAGCGAGGTCGGCCCGTGTATAGCCCTTAAGCACCTGAACAGACTTGGGCAGCCACTTTGTCAGCTTGCTCTGCTTCGCTTGCTTCATAATGTCTTTCTAACCATTCCTTTCCCGATTCTACAATGAAAATGGGGGACACGGCTACTGTCTCAGCGCGAGGGGACACCGATCTCCAACCAGGAGGTTAAAGCCGCTGTAATATGTTTAATATACTATCGGTACTAGTACGATAAAACGTCAAATGTCAACTATTTTGGTTCGACATGACCGGAAAAGTTGACAAGATCGGCAGGCAGGCTTTAGAGTTAGTCGTATCTGGAGAGAGAATGTTCAATAAGGAAAAATTCATACAGCGGTTCAAGGCCATCCTGTCGCTGGATAGCCATCCCGCCCACATTGCGGCCGGCTTTGCCGTCGGCGTCTTCATCAGCTTCACCCCCTTCTTCGGTCTCCACACCCCTCTGGCCATCGCATTAGCCTTCGTTTTTCGTCTCAACAAGCTTACCTGCATCAGCGGCGCCTGGATCAATACCCCGTTGACCGTGGTGCCGACCCTGGCGTGTAGCTACAAGCTCGGCCGATTCCTACGGGGAAAGCCTGTTAATGAACTGGCACTCAAGGGGCTGGAATGGCAGCACCTCAAACCCTATGCCAAATCTCTGCTGTTGGGAAGTTCAATCCTCGGGTTTGTAGCGGCGGTAGCCGCCTATTTCACCTGTTACTGGCTGGTGGTCGTATTCAGGCGGAGAGATGCCTCAATGGCAGAAATAACACGGGAGATGGAAGAAGTTGGAGAGGATCTGGAGTAATAAAACTAATTAAAGGCGGGCAGGAAGCCCGCCTTTTTTGTACGCGGCAATACGTCTTTGGAAATAGCCCCTACCTGCCGAGCAGTGGATTCAGCACCTGATAGGTCAGATAGGCCACCAACCCCGAAGCGGGGATGGTCAGTACCCAGGCCAGCACAATACGCTGGGCCACCTTCCAGTTGACCGCCGTGAGCCGTTTGGAGAGCCCCACACCTAGAATTGTCGATGTGATGACATGGGTCGTGCTGGTGGGCATGCCTAGGGCCGATGCCCCCAGGATGACCCCGGCCGAAGCGGTCTCCACGCAAAAGCCGTGCACCGGCTGGAGCTTGACGAAATCACGCCCCACGGTCTTGATGATGCGCCAGCCGCCGACGGCCGTCCCACAGGCCATGGCAGTGGCGCAGGCCACCATCACCTCCCACGGAACCACAAATGTCTTCAGAAAACCATAACTGACCAGCGCCATGGTGATGACTCCCATGGATTTCTGGGCATCAGCCGTTCCGTGGGAAAAGGCCATGAAGGCAGCCGAAAGGACCTGCAAACGGCGGAAATGCTTGTTGAGCCCGCTGGGGGCGCTGTTGCGAAACACGCGGTAGAGGAACAACATGAAGATGAATCCAACGATTGTTCCCAGCACGGGTGAAATCAGGAGGGCGAGAACGATCTTTTCCAGCCCGTCCCACTTGAGCGCGCCGAGGCCGGCATGGGCGTACACCGACCCCATGAGACCACCGATGATGGCATGGGATGAGGAGGAGGGGAGCCCGTAATACCAAGTAATCAGGTTCCAGATGATCGCGCCGGCGATACCGGCCAGGACAACCATCTGGGTGATGTTGGCGCTGTCCACAATCCCCTTGCCGATGGTGGAGGCCACCTTGGTGGAGATCATGGCACCGGCGAAGTTGAGTATTGCGGCCATGCAGATGGCCGCCTTTACAGAAAGCGCCCGGGTCGAAACGCAGGTTGCGATGGCATTGGCCGTATCGTGAAAGCCGTTGATGTAGTCGAACAGAAGTGCCGCCACGATGACCAGGCAGAGCATCACCAGGACCGGATCAAGCATTTTTCACCACCACGCTCTCAAGGATATTGGCGGCGTCTTCGCACTTATCGGTGGCCTTTTCCAGCGTTTCGAAAATTTCCTTCCATTTGATCAATTGGATCGGATCCTTCTCCTCGTCAAACAAACGGCTGATGGCCTCGCGGGAAACCCGGTCAGCCTCGTTCTCCAAGGCGTTGATATCAACGCACGCCTCGAAGATATGGTCGTTTGACTGTTTACCAAGCATGGCGACCGCTTTGTCCACGGCCTGACAAGACTGGAGGATGATGAAGCCAAGGGACTTGGCCTCGTGGGGTATGGTCTCAACATTATACATGATGATCCGCTGGGCCGATGCGTCGATCAGGTCGAGGATGTCGTCCAGGGCGCCGGACAGGGCATAGATATCCTCCCTGTCGAACGGGGTAACAAAGGTTTTGTTCAGTTTCTGGATAATCTCGTGGGTGAGCGAGTCGCCGTTATGCTCGATATCCTTGATTCTGCGCTGGCTGGTGGCAGGATCGTCAAAATTGTCGAGCATATCCTTGAGGGCCTTGGCGCCTTCTATAGTGTTCTCCGTCATCTGTTTAAAAAGCTGGAAGAACTTCTCTTCCTTGGGGATCAATCCGAACATGCCGCCTCCCGTCCTTGTAGCACCGTTGCGAGTAAGGTAAAAAACCTATCATTGATACCACACTTTTCGCAGACTTCCCACAGAAATGTCATAAGACTGTAACCTTGCTGCCACACAACTGTTTAGGCGGTTGCCTTTGAACCGGTCTTGCAGTATCTTGAATTCACTAGGAGTCAGGAAACAAGCTGTGGCTCCTGCCTCCCGCCAGAAAGGGATCTTCATGAATATGGTTCATGCAGTTGTGCTCGGTGCCTTGCAGGGATTTTCCGAAGTTCTTCCCATCAGCAGTTCCGCCCACCTGATCCTGATCCCCTGGTTTCTGAAATGGCCCGAATCGGGCCTGACCTTCGATGTGGCCCTGCATCTCGGCACACTGATCGCTCTGGCGGCCTACTTCCGCCGAGATATTATCCAACTGGTGCTAGGTGCAGTCGATGCACTGGCGACGCGATCACTGGACTCTTCGGCCAAACGGCTACCGTTTCTCATCCTGGCCGCCACGGTACCGGCAGGTATCGTCGGAAAGCTTTTCGAACAAACGGTGGAGGATGTTTTCCGGGAGAGCCCCTTGCTGATCGCCATCTTCCTGATCGTGTTCGGCATCATCCTGGGTCTTGCCGACCACTGGGGTCGCAAACGATACGGTCTGGGGGATGTCAAAACCGGCAATGCCCTTTCAATCGGCCTGTTCCAATGCCTGGCGCTGCTCCCCGGCGTCTCACGTTCGGGAATCACCATCACCGCCGGCCTGATGTTGGGCTTTACCCGTGAGAGCGCGGCCCGCTTCTCCTTTTTGCTCTCACTACCCATAGTAGCCGGAGCGGCTCTCCTCAAGACGCTGCACGTCGCAAAACACGGCATCCCTGCCGGTGAAGGCCTCCCCATGCTGGTCGGTATCGGTGTTTCGGCGGTTACCGGCTACATCAGCGTGGCCTTCCTGCTACGCATGGTCCATAAAAAAAGTCTCGCACTATTTGTCTGGTACCGCCTCCTGGCTGGCGGTGCAGTGATTTCCCTCATAATGGCGCAATGAACCCTCCCCTCCAAGAGGGGGAACTACAGAAAAAAAGGGGAGACTTCATGGGTGGCGGGATCAAGGGGTGGCCCCAGGATGAACGTCCTCGGGAAAAAATGCTCAAACAAGGGGCGGCCGGCCTGACCGACGCCGAACTTCTAGCCCTCATCGTCAGAAGCGGCGACCCGACCACCGGCCAGAGCGCCATCGACCTGGGGCGCGAACTGATCGGCCACTTCGGCAGCAACCTGCGTGAACTGGGTAGCGCCGACATCACCGAGATCACCGCCATCAAAGGTATGGGATTGGCCAAGGCGGCCGGCGTCAAAGCTGCCTTCACGCTGGCTTCGCGCTTTCAGGCCCGCAAGCTCGAGAGTTTCGACCGCTTCACCTCGCCCCAACAGGTCTTCGACTACTTCCACCATGAATTCCGCGACAGCCGTAAGGAATATTTCCTGGTGCTGCTTCTGGACGGCAAAAATCGCATCATCCGCCGCGTTCAGATCTCGGAAGGATCCCTCAACCAGAGCATCGTCCACCCACGCGAGGTATTCAGCCCTGCCGTCAAGGAATCAGCGGCGTCACTGATACTGGTCCATAACCATCCCACCGGTGACCCTGTCCCCAGCGGGGAAGACATCGCCGTTACCCGCCGTCTGCGTGAGGCCGGAGACCTCATGGGAATCAAGGTACTTGATCATATCATCGTCGGCGATGGCGAGTATGTGAGTTTCGTGGAACGGGGGTTACTGTAGGCCGGTCAAGGGAGACGGCTGACGGAATGATGGGACAATTCAAACGACTGAAGGAGTGAACGTGCCACGCGAATATGTTGTGTCTGATGCCATAACCCGCTGTGCCTGGGTCGGCAGCGACCCGCTCTACCAGGCCTATCACGACCGGGAATGGGGCGTGCCGGTGTACGATGACCGGCTGTTGTTCGAGTTCCTGACGCTGGAAGGCGCCCAGGCCGGGCTCTCCTGGATTACCATCCTGCGTAAACGGGAAGCATACCGCGCCGCCTTTGCAGGGTTCGACCCCGAGATGGTGGCCTGTTTTGATGAAAGGAAAACGACTGAGTTGCTGGCCAACCCCGGTATCATCCGCAACCGTCTTAAAGTTGCATCGACCATAACCAATGCCCGCGCCTTCCTGAAGGTTCAGGAGGAGTTCGGTTCGTTTGCTGCCTACCAATGGAGTTTTGTGGACGGTAGGCCGGTCCGGAATACCTGGAAGAGCATGCAAGATGTCCCGGCCAGCACGACGGTGTCGGATGCCCTGAGCCGCGACCTGAAGCGCCGCGGTTTCCGTTTTGTCGGTACGACCATCTGCTACGCCCACATGCAGGCGGTCGGCATGGTCAACGACCACACTGTAGATTGTTTTCGCTGGCGGGAATTGGAACAAGAGGCATGACAGCACGGCTACTCAACGCAAACCGCCGCGCGATAACGCGGTAGCCGGGCAGGGAGCCACTCCGGCATCCCTTTTTTCTGCAACCTTTTTCCGCATTAGTGCGTCTTTATAGATGGGCACGCTGATCTCTCTTTGCAGGGAGTCGGCGCGTCAGCGTTGAGAGGAAAGGATGCCGTACATGACAGAGTCAACTGAAACCCCTCCCGTGGAGCAGAATAGTGTTAGAGGAAAGTCCAAATTCCGCGAGTATGGCGAATCGATCTTCTGGGCGATCATCCTGGCGCTCATCATCAGAACCTTTGTGGTGCAGGCCTACAAGATCCCGTCCGGTTCCATGGAGGATACCTTGGCCATCGGCGACCATCTCCTGGTGAACAAGTTCATCTACGGGACCAGGATACCCTTCACTCACCTCCGGGTTTTGAAGATCCGCAACCCGAAACGTGGCGACGTGATAGTCTTCCAATTCCCGGAAGACCGCTCCAAGGATTTCATCAAGCGGGTAATCGGCGTACCGGGTGACGTAATCCAGGAGCGGGACAAACAAGTGTACGTGAACGGGGTGCCCTACCGGAACCCTCACGAAGTCCACAAGGACCCGGAGGTCTTCCCCAAAGAGGTGAACCCGCGGGACAATTTCGGCCCGGTCACGGTTCCGGCCAACTCCTACTTCATGATGGGGGACAACCGGGACCGTTCCTATGACAGCCGCTTCTGGGGTTTTATCAAGGAGAGCGACATCAGAGGCGAGGCGATCATCAAATACTGGTCATGGGACCAGAATTCATGGCGGGTGCGCTGGGGGAGCATCGGGCAATTAATCAATTAGAGGGAGCTATTTCCCTATCCCCAGCCCGAAAGCGACTGCCTGCCCACACCGATGTTGTCGCGTTCCAGCTCGTTGATCAGCACGATGAACTTTTCCTGGGGTATCCCAGTGATGTCGCTGGCCTCGCGGGTCAGGTCCCGTACCAGTTATGCCTTCTTTTCCCTCGGCAGTACGGACAGGTCGACGGTTATAACCGGCATTGTCGTTTCCCTCTCTTTATCGGGGCCTGAGCCCTGTATCTAGTTTAGATCACTTGTCTTTCCTCGGCACCACCACAATGCCGGATTCGGTTACCGTATAGCCTCTGCGCCGGTCTGCCTCGTGGTCGTAACCAATGACCGTCCCGTCCGGGATGACCACTCCCTTGTCGATGATCGTCTTTCTGATCTTGGCGTGCCTGCCGATGTTCACGTTTTCGAACAGGATCGAATCCTCCACCAGGCTGTAGCTGTTGATCTTGCACAGCGGACCGATGATCGATCTGCGGACCGTGCCACCGCTCGTTATGCAACCCGCGCAGACGTATGAGTCGATGTTCTGGCCGCGGCGGTCGTCGTCGTCGAAGACCGTCTTGGCCGGCGGCAGGTTGCCCTGGTTGGTAAGGATGGGCCACTTGTAGTTGTAGAGGTTGAGCTGGGGCGACACGTGGATCAGATCCATGTTTGCCTCGTAATAGGAGTCGATGGTGCCCACATCCTTCCAGTAGCCACGCTCCTCGGCCTTCATGCCGGGAATCTGATTATCGTTGAAGTTATAGGCGAATACCCGGTCCCCCTTTTCCAGCATCATGGGGATCACATGCTTGCCGAAATCCAGGTCTTCATGCTGTTTCTTCCCTTCCAGCAGCACCTCGATCAATTTTTTGGTCGGAAAGATATAGTTGCCCATGGACGCAAAGCAGGTCGATCGACCGGGAATCGTTTCCGGGGCGTCAGGCTTTTCCGAGAAGGCGGTCACCCGTGAATCATCATCCACGGAAAAGACGCCGAACCGCTTGGCCTCTTCTACCGGCACCTCAAGGGCGGCAATCGTAATGTCGGCCCGGTTCATACGGTGGTAGTTGATCATCTGGCCGATATCCATCTTGTAGATGTGGTCGCCGCCGAACACGGCCACGTAATCCGCATCCGAAGACTCGACGAACCGTAGATACTGCAGGATGGCGTCAGCGGTCCCCTTGAACCACTCCTCGCTCTCGCTGCTGGTTTCCGGCGAGATGGCCACATAGAACTCCCCCAGGCCGGTCCACTTGCCCCAGGATTCCCGGATATGCTTGTTGAGCGAGTACGCCCGGTACTGGGTCAGGATATAGACCTTCTTGATCCCCGAGTTGAACAGGTTGGAGAGCACGAAATCGATGATCTTGTATTTGCCGCCGAACGAAACGCTCGGCTTTGCCCGTCGCATGGTCAGCGGACTGAGCCGCTCGCCTCTGCCACCGGCCAATACCATTGCGATCGTGTTCCTTCCGACATTGTCCGAGCTGTACATGGGGCGCCTCCTCTTCTGATTATCGGGTTGTTATGGGTAAAGACGGGCTGCTCCGGCTCGAAAAAAAGCCGCCCCATCAGCGACCTGCTGACCTGAGCGGCTTTTTATCCGGCCTATGGGGCTTTATCCCGTGAATCCATGTCCTCTCCCGGGAGAGTTAATCGTAACGAAGCTGTCTCAAATTACGCTGGATAGGCCTTACTGTCAAGGTTCGCCGTGGCTTTTCAGCGGAAAAACGGGCGCCTGGATGCGGGTTCAGGAGGGGTTTCCGGCGCCCCTGAACTCCTTGCGGTAGCGGAATGGCGACGTATGCAATTCCCTGCTGAAATGCAGGCGTAGCGCGGCTTCGGAGCCGAAGCCGGCCTGTTGCGCGACCACGGTTATGGGGGCGGAGGTGGTCTCCAGAAGACGTTGCGCAAGGGCCAGCCTTTGGTGGAGCAACCATACCCCTACGGTGGTTCCGGTAATGTTACGGAAATGGCGTGTAAAACTACGGCGGCTCATTACGAAATGTTCCGCTAATGTATCGATAGTATACGGTCGGTCCAGGTGTCCCAGCAGCCATTCCAGGTTACGGGAAAATTTGTCTTCGGCGGCATGACCCCGGATCGGCATCTCGATGTATTGCGCCTGTCCCCCCTGCCGGTGCGGCGGCACCACCATGCGCCGCGCCACCCGGACGGCCGCCTCCGCGCCGTGGAGCTTGCGCAGGATGTGCAGACAGCAGTCGATCCCGGCAGCCACCCCGGCCGAGGTGATCACATCGCCGTCGTCCACGTAGAGCACGTCGGGCTTGACCGCGATCCGCGGGTAGCGCCGCGCCAGATCGTCCGACCAGCCCCAGTGGGTGGTGGCCGGGCGGTTGTCCAGCAGCCCGGCGGCGGCCAGGACAAAGGTACCCAGACACAACCCCACCACGGTCGCGCCGCGCCGGTGGGCTGCGACAAGGGTAGTCAGGAGGCTTTCCGGCGGGGCCTCGTCCGTATCGCGCCAACTGGGCACGATCACGATGTCCGCCCGTTCCGCATCCCGGAGGGTGTGGTGCGCCCGGATCTCGAATCCCGCGCTGCTGCGCAGCACCCCCTTCCCGGCGGCGCAGACCATCAGGTTGAAACGCGGCGCATCCGGGTTGCGCTGGTCCTCGCCGAAGACCATGCAGGGCACGGAGAGATGGAAGGGGCTTATGTGGTCGAATGCGATGACGGCAATGGTTTGCGTGTGCATGGCGCCTCCCGGCATGGGGAACATCTTTGGCCCGATTTAATCAATTATTGTCATTCGGGCCACTTTTTTTCAAGGGAAAAAGGGGGCATAATCCGGATCAAAGCTCAAGGAGAAAGTGGAACCGCCATGACACAGAAACCGAACAGGGCCTTGATTGTGATCGATGTGCAGAACGACTATGCGGGGGGCAACCTGCCGATCGAATATCCGCCGGTGGAGCACTCCCTGGCCAATATCGGCCGGGCCATGGACGGGTCCAGGGCGGCGGCCATCCCGGTGGTGGCGGTGCAGAACGTGAACCCGGCGACGGCGCCGTTCATGGCCGAAGGGACGCCCGGCGCGGAGCTGCACCCGGTGGTCGCCTCGCGCGGCTGGGATCACTACGTCAGGAAAAACATGCCCGGCGCCTTCACCGGCACCGGCCTGGAAGCGTGGCTGCGGGAACGGGGGATCGACACCATCGTCATCGCGGGCTACATGACCCACAACTGCGACCTCTCCACCGCCGTGCAGGCGGTGCACGCCGGTTTCGGCGTCGAATTCCTCTCCGACGCCACCGGCTCGCTCCCCTATGCCAACCGCGCCGGCAGCGCCAGCGCCGAGGAGATCCACCGGGTGGTCACGGTGGTCATGCAGTCGCGCTTTGCGGCGGTCCTGAGCACCGACGAGTGGCTTGAGGCCGTCTCCACCGGGGCCGCGCCGGAACGGGACACCATCTACGGCTCCAACCAGCGGGCGCGGCAGGGGCGGAAGCAATAACAGCCATCGCGGAATATCCGCATAGCGACCAGACGTTGTCCGGTTTAGTCGTTGCAATGGAAACAAATCCCTGCTTTATCCCCTCACCCGGCCTTCGGCCACCCTCTCCCGGTGGGAGAGGAGATGATGAGTGTCCCTTCTCCCAGCGGGAGAAGGTGCCCCGGAGGGGCGGATGAGGGGGATTGTGACGTGCCGCAAAAAAACTAACGGACATACGTGCAGAGCACCCAACAGAAAAGGGCCCGAAGCAGGGCCCTTTTCTGTGGTCAACGATGGTGCGTGGCCGGTTACGCCAGCGCCAAGGCCTCGTCCGAGGCCCGCTGGGCCGCGGCCACGCAGTCGTTCAGGCCGATGCCCCGATAGGAATTGCCGGTCAGGATCAGGCCGGGATGGGCCTGTAGCCCCGTTGCCAGCGCTTCCAGCCGCTTGCCGTGCCCGGTCGTGTACTGGGGGATGGCCTGCTCGTGGCGGAAGATGCGCACGAACGACGGGTCCGCCTCGATCCCCATCAAATCCTTCAGGTCCCGCTTCACCCGTGCCGCCACCTCGTCGTCGCTCAGCTTGATGTATTCGGGGAAACTGGCCCCGCCCATCATGCTGCGCAGAAGCACCTTGCCCTCCGGCGCCCGGTTCTCGAACATGCTGGAGTCCCACAGGGTGCCCAGGATGCTGCGCCCCTCCTTCTTGGGGATCAGATAGCCGAAGCCGTCCAGCGGATGGGCGACCCGGTCGCGCTCGTAGCCGAAACAGATCACCGTCATGGTGGCATAGGGGATCTGGCGCAGCACGCCCGAGATCCCGGCATCCAGGCCTGCAAGCATCTCGGCCGTGGCAAAGGCCGGGGCGGCGACGATGACCACGTCCGCGTCCTGTTCGCTGCCGTCGGCGCAACGCACCCGATAGGGAACGCTCTGCCCCTTCTCCACCGCCGTCACCGGGCTGGAGGGCTTGACGATGTCCCCCAGGGATGCGGCCAGGGCGTCGGTCAGATACTGGATGCCCTCGCGGAACGAGGTCAGGACCCCACCCGGCCCGGCGGCACTGGAGACCGCCTTGCCCGCGGCCCGCTCCTTTTTCTTCTTCTTGGCCAGCATGATCATGGCCCGCACCAGCCCGCCGTACTCCCGCTCCAGCTCGGCAATGCGCGGGAAGCAGGAGATGAGCGACATGGTCTCCGGGTCGCCGGCAAAGATGCCGGACACCATGGGGGCGATCAGCTTGTCCAACGCCTCCTGCCCCAGCCTGCGGCGGCCGAACGCCGCCAGGGTTTCATCCACCCCCACGGGGGCCTTGGCGATGAACGGCGTCGGCTCCAGGGCCAGGCGCAGCTTGCCGGGCCAGGAGATCAAGCGGCTTTTCAGGAAGGACGAACCGTTTTCCGGCATGCGGTGCAGCTCTCCGCCGGAATAGATGAAGCGCTTGCGGGCATTGTCGTTGCTCCGGTGCAGATGGCCGTCCACGCCGATGGCCGAGCACAGCTCCAGGGTCTGGGGCTTGCTGTCCAGAAAGCCGTTGGGGCCCCACTCGCAGGTATAACCGTCGGCCTTGATGCTCAGGATCTTGCCGCCGATCCGCTCTTCCTTCTCCAGCAGGGTCAGGTCCACCTCCACCCCCGCCTTGCGCGCCTTGTCCCGAAGCAGCCAGGCCGTAGCCAATCCCGAAATCCCGCCGCCGACCACGATTATCTTTTTCATCCCCGCCCCCTTCTTGCCGTCTAGC
Source organism: Geobacter sp. AOG2 (assembly GCF_019972295.1). Classification (NCBI taxonomy): domain Bacteria; kingdom Pseudomonadati; phylum Thermodesulfobacteriota; class Desulfuromonadia; order Geobacterales; family Geobacteraceae; genus Geobacter; species Geobacter sp. AOG2. The sequence goes on along the minus strand of NZ_BLJA01000001.1, from coordinate 3,188,496 downwards.
AGGTTGTTGAAAAACAGCCATCTCGCCACCGTCCTCGAAGGCCCCTTCGTGCGGCGTAGCGCTGCTACGCCTCCTCAGGGCCTTCTGCGGGTGCGACGATCTGACTATTTTTGAACAACCTGGGTATCTTAGCACCCAGCTAAGTTCTGATCCGCATTATTCCAGTTTGCCGAGAATCTCCGCCAGACTTTCAAAAGCCACCACCAGCCGTTCCTGATCCTTGGGCGGCAATCGCTCCAGCAGGGTGCGGTAATTCTCCACGATCCCCAGGCGCAATTCCCGGATCAACTCCTCGCCCTTTTCGGTGGTGTAGATCATCACCTGGCGGCGGTTGTCCTCGTCCACGGTCCGGTACACGAACCCCAGGTTCACCAACCGGTCCACCATCTCGCTGGCCGAGCTCATGGCGATCTGCAGCTCCTTGGCCAGCACGTTCAGGGTGCAGTTGCCCTTGTCGTAGATGGTCAAGAGCATCTTGTACTGGTTGTAGGTCAGGTCCATCCCCTCATGGACGATGCTCCTGATCCTCCCCATGACCCGCATGATGACCGGGTAAAGCTGGGCTATGCGTTCGATCTGCTCCATGATTCGTCCCGCACATAAAAATAGTTACCCGAATTGTTCGGATAACTAAATGTTAGTCACATTAACCGTGCTTGTCAAGCGGGAAAAAACGGATCGACCACCCCCTATCCCCCGGTTGTTTGTTCCCGTTCGTGTTTTTCGTGTCGTTCGTGGATAGATGATATTTTTTGGGTTTGATGTTTGGGCGGGAGGGGGGTCAAAATGATACAAAAAGGGGCTCATGGCGGCAATTAGAGGTTTTTTTTGTGTGATACCGGGTGGTTTGGCGAAGACGGCTGAAACAGTCTTTTTATGTTAATTTTTTTAACATTTTTGAGAAAGTGTTAATTATTTTAACATATAGATTTTGCGATTGATGTTTGTGGATGCGGAGAGTAGAAATGGGTTTGCTTTAATAAGGAGGGCTTATAAAACGAGGTACCGAGCAGTAGCAACTGACAATGAGTTTCAAGGCTAGGGCCGGGCTAAGAGCATCAGACCATTAATGACGTATGTGTCGTACTTGAACTGAATCTATTGGAGTGCAATGTGGAATTTGGCTTGTTTTCAAGAATGTTTTTGCGAGTCAGGACGGTCAATGACCGCACTTTTCTATTAATCCTTGTAATCCTCTTGTCTGGATATTGGCTCCTATTTCACTGGCCTTGTCTTAATTATTATTGGAATAATGATGACCTGCATTTAATTCGCAAATTCACTTCAAATGAACTCAGTCAGGTATTTACGAGCACTTGGGACGTTGATCGAATTGAGACTCCTGGGTTTCGACCGTTCACTACTTGGTTCAATCATTTCCGCTATATGTTCCTAGGCGAATCACCGGCCAATCATCGCTTGTTTCTGCTTATTTTAATGTCAAGCTTATTATGGTTTGTTGGATGGATCGGCTTCAAGTTTGGTCTGAATCGAGGCCAGATTGCATTGGCACTACTCATTCTTGTATCTACGAAAGCTTTTTCTGGGGATATAATTTGGGTTGCTGATGGAATACATGTTTTTCAGAACTTGCTAATTGTTATAGCTATAGTAGCAATGATGAAGTTTATTAAAAATAAGTCAGTATATTTTGGTTTATTGTCTCTGTTTTTGGTGTGGATGGCCTTATGGGCGCGTGAAGACAGTTTGGTAGCATTCCTGATAATGCCGATTATTTTCGTAATATATTATTGCAAATGTAATAACACAAACTTATCTCTTGGATGGTTGACACTAAAATCTACTAAAGCAGATATTATTAAGTATTCTACTTATTTTATATTATTTTTTAGTATTGCTCTTCTTTCACTTGTGCTTCGTAAAATTTACGTTCCTGAAACAAGTACCAGTACCATGTTGCCCTCAAGTTCATTGACTGGAATTATCAACCATATCAAAATGAGCATGTGGATTGTTGGCGGTTCCCCATCAAAAGAATTTTTAAGCCTACGACCGCCAAATGCACAGACTGGAAGCTTGTTAATAAATTTATTAACATATTCTTGGGGTATGATCCTCGGAATATATCTGCTTTATTATTTAATCACGATCAGAAAATTCGATACTTATGCACGCCAGATCAGTACGTGTTTTATCTGCATGGGACTTGCCTGTACACCTGGTTTTGTTGTGGAGCGCTCCAACCTTGTTTTTTTGCCCACATTGTTCTTTTCATTCATCGTTGCACTCACCACCTTCAATATGTGGGATAGAGCATCAATTATTTCCCTGAACAATCATGCCTTAAGCATAAAATGGTCAGATAAATCGTATAATATTATGCACTTATCCATTATATTGATATGCATATTTGCCATATCCGGCTCGATGTTGCGGGCAACTATTCAAAGAATTGATATGCACCCTTTGAGTATCAATCAAATTTCCCGGAATCGTATTTTTTTGGTCGATATTAAAGCAAATATACCCGATGAAAGGGTTAATTATTTGATATATCAATGGGACATCATTGGAATAGCCAGGAAAACTACAAGGGAAGAATTGTTAAATAATGTAAAAATGGGTCTATATAATTCAGATTGGTCTGGAGTTAAGCCTTTTATACCTCAGGTAACATATCTGGCACCATAATATGGACTAAATTACCTGATATAACATCATTAAACTTATCACCAGAGAATATTGACAAAGGATGCCCATATGGTATTTGAGTTGGCCTTGGTAATGCCAGTATACAATGAAGAGGCTTGCATTGAGCATGTGGTATTATCCTGGTATAAGGAGCTGTCAGGTCTAAATATAAACTTTGTGATGCTTGTGTTAAATGACGGATCACGAGACGGAACTGAAAGCAAACTGGCTCAATTTGCTCAAAACGATCATATAAAAATTATCAACAAAAAAAACAGTGGACACGGTCCAACTATTCTTCAGGGCTACCACATGGGCGTTAATCTTGCCGAATGGATTTTCCAGACTGACAGCGATGACGAGATGAAGCCTAAACATTTCAAGGAATTATGGAATCGCAGAAAGGAATATGACGCTCTCTTTGGTTTTCGCCAGGGCAGGGAACAAAGTTATAGCCGTTCGTTCATTAGCTTTGTATCGAGGCAGACGGTCGAAACTATATTCGGTAAAGGAGTTATGGATGTAAATACTCCTTACAGGTTGGTACGTTCCGAGTTATTGAAAAATATCACTAAACAGATACCAGATGACTCTTTCGCCCCGAACGTTATGATATCCGGGGCTTTGGCCAAGGCTTCGGCACGTATTTACAATCACCCTGTTCCGCACGAAGGGCGTCGAACGGGGAAAGCATCAATCGTCCGCTGGAGACTGTGGAAATTTTCCGTGTTATCATTTCTGCAAACTCTTAAATGCCGACCAAAATTAGGAGACTTCTAGGGGCCAGGTTCAACACATTTAAATATTCTCAACCAGGAAAGTGCAAACGGGAGGCGTAAGGGGACGTAGCAGCTTTATTGCTTTATAGGGCCTTAAGCAGGGAACACCCCTCTTTTCAATCGAATCCCCCCTCCCAAGCTCTCACCGACCGCTTCACCACACGAACACAAACCACCCCGCGCATCCCATTAAAAAAGGCCCGCACATGACAACCATGTGCGGGCCTTTACCGTTAACGCCGGTGGAGATCGCTATACCTCTTTCGCCTTGATCTCGATCTCGTCCTTGCCTTCGGACGCCTTTCTGAAATTGCGGAGTAACCAGGCCACCGGCAACCCATAAACCGCCTTTCCCCCGGCATCTCTACCCCCCCCTCGCCCCAACCTCTCCACCACACAACCGGACTCTTCAAACCACCAAAGCCCCTCCGATTCAGAGGGGCTTTGCGGTGCAATAAATATAAAGCGGTCCGCGAAGCCTGAAGGTATCAGCCCGACGCGCAACGGTAGCGGCCGTGATATATGGAAAACATCTGGTACACTATCCTTACATAATGCTGGACAAGGCCGGGGAGGGCAATGACCCACGTGGGTTCAAAGTTCAGGGTTGCCCCTGACGTGCACATCATTCCCCGCACCAGACAGAGGAGATAGCCATGAATGTTTTCGATTGTGCCATCAAGATTGAAGAGGAATCCAGAAAGCTTTACGAAGAGCTGGCAACGGCGGCCACCGTGCCGGAGTTGAAGAATCTCTTCACCCTTCTGGCTGCATCCGAGGAGGAACACCGCGATGCCCTGGTAAAGATGAAAATGGACGCCAAACCCTCAAAGGCCCAATTCAAGGCTTTGGAGGAAGCCGCGTGCGTTTTCCAACCCCTCCTGGCAAAGCGCGAACTCATGACGGAACTGAAGAACGAACGCGACGCGTACCTGCACGTGGTAAAGGAAGAGGAGAAGGAGATCGGATTTTACGTGGAATCGGCCGATCAGGCAAAGGACGAGGCGGTCCGGGAGATCCTGCTCAAGATCGCCGAAGAGGAGCGGAAGCACCTGAGCATCGTCGAAAACATCTACTCCTTTGTCGAGTCGCCGAAAAACTTCCTGGCCTGGGGCGAGTTCAGCAATCTCAAGGAATATTGAGTGGAGCCCCGGCGGGTCTCCATTCTACATAAAATGAACAATTTGGATGTACACCTTATGCATTTCCCATCAGGGGGAATAATGAGGTATCAGGTCTGCATATTGACATATTTAAGCCCGGTGCCGATGGGTACCCTTAAAGGGACGTAGCTGCTTTATCGCTTTATAGGGACTTAAATACAAAGGCCCGCACATGACGACCATGTGCGGGCCTTTACCGTTAACGCCGGTGGCGATCACTATACCTCTTTCGCCTTGATCTCGATCTCGTCCTTGCCTTCGGACGCCTTTTTGAAGTTGCGGATGGTCTTGCCCAGGGCGCCGCCGATCTCCGGCAGGCGGCTGGCCCCGAAGATCACCATGACGATGGCGAGGATGATGAGTAATTCCGGTACGCCGAATCCGAACATGCCCTCTCCTTCCGCGTCCTAGACGCCGGCCACGGCGGCGAAGCAACCGTTGTAGTTGATGACGGCCCACACGGTGCCGCTGGCGGTATCCACGCCGTAAGTACCCAGGGTGTAACTGGATTTCCAGGCGCCGAGCACGAACTTCTTGGTGCCGCCGGTGCTCTTGTTCACGGCGTTGGTCCAGTTGCCGCTGTCGTCCGGGGTGGCCAGGGCGAACGTACCGGCCTGGACCTGGGCGTCGGTCACCTTGGTCTTGTCATAGGTCATGGAGATGGCGAAGATATCGGTCTGGGTGCTCCCCAGGGAGGCCGACATGCCCCGCAGCAGCAGGATGTCGCTGGCGGTGCTGTTGGCCGCATACCAGCCGGTGTTGACGACGGCGCTGAAGAAGCGGCCCGAGGGGTCGGTCACGGTGTAGCCGTTGGAACCGGCCAGGACCTTGGCGACGGTGCCGCTGCCGGCCGGGCTGGTGTCCTGCACCGTGGTGTAGGCGGCGCCGGCCGCCACCACGAACTGGCTGCCGTTCAGGCTGTAACCGAAGGTCTCCCGCTTGGTGAAGGTGAGGGTCGGGGTGGTGGCGATCACCCCGCCGTTGACCGGCGAGGGATAGGCGGGAGCGGAGTAGTAGTCCACCGTCACGTGCGAGCCGTCGACGGTCACGAGGCAATAGCCGATGGTGTTCAGTTCCTGCTTGGCAAGGGTCTGGCGCTTGCCGCCGCAGTAGGTGGCGTCGTTGGAGGGGTTGGCGGGATAGTAGAATTTGCTGCTGTTGGAAGCGCCCACGATCTGCATCACCTTGGCGCTCGTGCCGTCGGAGGTCGCCACCAGGCTGCGGTCGTACATGTGGTCGTGGCCGCAGAAGAGGTACCCGGCCTTGTTGTTCTGCAGGCTGGTGATGAAGGCGTCCAGCCCCGGAGAGTTGGTGGCCGACGGGTCGGAGCCGAAGAGGACGTCCGTGTGGTCTTCGGTGATCATGCCTTTGTGGCTGAAGACAAAGGCGTGGCCGCCGGTGGGCTTGCCGGCCAGGACGGTGTCGATCCAGCTCTGCTGCGCGGCGATGGACGTTCCGAGGGAATAGGCGGTGGTGCCGTCGGCATTGAGGCCGTCGACGGTGTTGAACTGATCCAGCAGCACGAAGCGGACATTGCCGTAGTCGAAGGAGTAGGAGAGCCCCAGGAGGTTATTGGCGCTGGTGCTGGGGCTGCTGAAGTTGGACCCCATGGTGAAGGCGGAACCGGTCTTGGTAGGGGAAGCCTGGAGGTCGGAATCGGGATTGCTGAGGCTCAGGATATCCGCCGGCGTCGCGTTCATCTGGCCGTTCTGGGTCTGGGGGAAGGCCCGCTGGAACTCGGTGGCCGTGGTTGTGGCGCTGTCGTGGTTGCCGCGCAGGGGGAAAAAGCCGATCCCGGCGTTGTACAGGGCCTGGGCGAAGAGCGCATGCGTGTCCTCGGCGGCGACGTTCGTGTAGGTGTAGGTCGTGGTCGTGCCGTTGACGGTCTTGGTGGCGGTGGTAGTGGTGGTGGAGCTCGCTTTTTCCGTCAGGTCGCCGGTCTGCACCACGAACTTGACGCCCTTGTCGATGAACTCCCGGTTCAGCTTGTTGATGATGTCCACCGGCGTGCCGTTGGGGTTGTAGCCGTCATCGACCTGGGTCCACTGGGAGTCGTTCATGACGGCGAATTTCCAGGCGGTCTTGGACGGCACCGCGGCGGCGACCGTGCTGGTCGTGGACGCGGACGACGAGGTCCCGCAGCCTCCCATGACCATGCCCACCGCCATTGCGCCGGCTCCGGCGGCGGTGCGCTTGATGAACTCGCGCCGGCCGATGCCCGCGACCGTTCCCGGTTCAAGCTCCTTGTTCTCATCATTGTGTGACATGCGTACGTTTCCTCCTTCATCTGGTATAGGTTGCGACTGCCGCCCGAAGCCTCCGGGAAGCCCGGTTGCGTGCCGATGCTCCAGAGGAGTAAGTACCAGACTATCTCCGATGATGGCGTTAAGGTCAGGTTAAGAGTGTGTGAACTTTTTGGGGCCGGGCGGAGAAATGTGGGGGCGGCCCCGAAGGGATTCATTGACAGGAGGCCGTCCAACCATTACATTTCGTGGTGAGAGAAGCACGATAAAGGATGGAAACAATGGCACAGACGGATTATTACAAGGCCCTTGGGGTCGAGAAGAACGCCACCCCGGACGAGATCAAGAAGGCCTTCCGCAAGCTGGCGGTCAAGTATCACCCGGACCGCAACCCTGGGGACAAGGCTTCCGAGGACAAGTTCAAGGAGATCAACGAGGCCTATGCCGTGCTCTCCGACGCCAAGAAGAAAGAGGAGTACGACACCTTCGGCTCCAGCGGCTTTCATCGGCAGTATAGCCAGGAGGACATCTTCCGCGGTTTCGACTTCGGCAATGCCTACAAGGATATGGGCGCGGGCGGGGGCGAGGACATCTTTTCGCGGCTGTTCGGCGGGGCCTTCGGGCGCGGCGGCGGGCGGGGCGGTTTCCGGGCGGCGCCCCAAAAGGGTGCGGACCACGAGATGGAGACCGACGTCACCTTCCGCGACGCCGCCCAGGGAGCCGAAAAGCTGGTGGCCTTCCGCAGGAACGGCAACCGCGAGGAGTTGAAGGTCAAGATCCCGGCCGGCGTGGAAAACGGCAGCAAGATCCGTATTGCCGGCAAGGGTGGGCCGGGGGACGGCGGCGGCCCGCAGGGGGATCTCTACCTGATCATCCGGGTGCTGGCCGATCCGGTCTTTACCCGCGACGGGGGCGACCTGTTCGTGGAGCGTTCCATACCCTTCAGCGCCGCCTGCCTGGGGACGTCGCTGGATGTGCCGACCCTGGAAGGGGACAAGCGCATCAAGGTGCCGGCGGGCATCCAGCCCGGCACGAAGATCCGCCTGAAGGGATGCGGCGTGAAGCCGCTGGGCTCGAACACCAAGGGGGATCTCTACGTGAAGGTCACCATCCAGGTGCCGGGGTCCCTGAGCGCGGAGCAGAAAAAGCTGGTGGAGGAGTTGGCCGAAAGCGGCCTGTAAGGAAAGCCGAAAAATTTTTACGGCGGAAGATCAGACAAAAAGGCCGCTCCCGGCAACCGGAGCGGCTTGTTACTGTAGCGGGTTCACTCCGCGTCCTTCACGACAAAGGTCACGGTGAACGATGTCCCCCGGTTGCGGCGGCTGCGCACCTCGATCCGCCCCCCCATGTTTTCCACCAGTGTCTTTGTCACGAACAGCCCAAGTCCGGTCCCCTCCCCCGGTTTCTTGGTGGTGAAATACGGTTCGAAGATCCTCTTTTGCACGTCCTCCGGTATGCCGGGCCCGGTATCGGCGATGACGATCTGCACCTCTCCCTCGGAATTGGCGGAGGTTTCGACCAGGAGCCTTCCGCCCCCATCCTCCATGGCCTGCAGGGAATTCATGATGATATTGAGCAGGATCTGCTTGAGCAGGTTGCCGTCCATCCTGATCGCCTGCAAGTGATAATCCAGATTGCGCAACACGGTGACGCCGCGCTTGGCCGCCTCGTACAGAAGGAAGTCGAGGATGAACTCGACCGCCAGGTTGATGTCCGTCTCCTCCGTGGCCTCGTCCTGCCTGCTGAAATTGAGCAAGCCGCGCGTCAACTGCGAGAGGCGCTGAGCTTCGGACCTGATGCGGCCGACCATTTCGCGGACGAATTCGGGTACCTCCTTCTCCCGCAGGATCAACTGGGCAGCTGAGGTAATCACGGAGAGGGGGGCGTTCAGTTCGTGGACAACACCTGACGAAATCCTCCCCAATTCGGCCATTTTTTCGTTATAAGCCATCTGTTTGAGCAGTTCTTCATTGATGTTGTCGTTATTATGCTTGTCTGCCAGGGTCTTCATGTGAGCTCCGGCGTCGCAGGGGTGCATGGGCGGAAGCCGCCCGCAAAGGGGCGGCTTCCTGGGGTTTTACACAGAGGAGAAGACCGGTTACATATTGTAGCCTGCTTCGGAATGCTGCGTCTGGTCGAGGCCTATGATCTCGTCTTCTTTTTCCACACGCAGGCCGATGGTCTTGTCGAGAACGAACGAGATGATCAGGGTGACGACGAAGGCATAGGCGCCCGCGGCCACAACGGCGATCAACTGGATCATGAGTTGCTTGGCATTGCCGGCCAGGAGGCCGGTCGCGCCGACGGTGGCGAAGACGCCGGTCAGGATGGCGCCGAAGGTCCCGCCGATGCCGTGCACGCCGAAGGCATCAAGGGAGTCGTCGTATTTCAGCTTGGCTTTCATCAGCACGCCCAGGTAGCAGATGATACCCGCCGCAGCACCCATGAGCAGGGCTGCGCCCGGCTGCACGAAACCGGCGGCCGGGGTGATGACGACCAGACCGGCCACGACACCCGAACCGAAGCCCAGGGCGCTGGGTTTGCCGGCATGGATCCATTCGGCGATCATCCAGGAGAGGCCGGCGGCGGCCGGGGCGATGGTGGTGGTGGCGAAGGCCAGGGCGGCCAGGCCACCGGCCGCGTCGGAGTTGTTGGCGCCGACAATCGCGGAACCGGCATTGAACCCGAACCAGCCGAACCAGAGCAGGCCGACGCCCAGCAGGGTCAGCGGCAGGTTATGGGGAGCCATGCGCTCGTGGGGGTAGCCGTGACGCTTGCCGAGAAACACCAGGAAAGCCAGCGCGGAGATACCGGAGGAGAGATGGACGACCGTACCGCCGGCAAAGTCCAGGGCTCCCTTCTTGAAGAGCCAGCCGTCGGTCATCCAGACCCAGTGAGCCAGGGGGTCATAGACCAGCGTGGTCCACAGCAGGACGAACAGACAGTAGGCCGAGAACTTGACGCGTTCCGCCAGGGCGCCGGAGACGAGGGCCACGGTGATCATGGCGAACATGGCCTGGTACATGGCGAAGACCAACTCGGGGATTGCGCCCGGCTCCTTGGTGTAGTTCTGGAACAGGGCCCAGTCCACCGTGCCGCTGGCCGCATCCTTCATGATGATCAGGCCGTTCAGCATGAACTTGCTGAAGTTACCCACCAGGCCGCCCCCAAGGTCGGGGGCAAAGGCGAGCGAATAGCCGATGACCGCCCACTGGACGCCGACGATGCCCATGGCCACAAAGGAATGCATCATGGTGGAGAGCACGTTCTTCTGACGGACCATGCCGCCGTAGAAGAGGGCCAGGCCGGGGATCATCAAGAGCACCAGGGCCGAGGAAACCAGCATCCAGGCGGTGTCGCCGGTGTTCAGCACCGGCTTGACGTCGGGCGGCGTGGCCGGAGCGGCCGGCGTCGCCATGGCGGCCGGAGCCGCTGCCGAAGGGGCCGCTGCGGTTGCTGCCGGTGACGCTGCCGGGGCCGTTGTCTCTTCGGCCATAACTGCAAGGGGTGCAAGAAGGGTGAGTGCAGCGAGGATTACGGTTGCGCATAGCCGCCGCAAGCTGCGTAGCGGCAGGGATGCCTTGTAAAAGGCTTCATTACCCTTACGAGAGTTGATACAGCTTTGTACCATGACTGAACCTCCGAAATGAATATGTGTATGAATGCTTGGTAAAGCGAGAGATTATACCGCGTCGTTGCCCTTTTCACCGGTACGGATACGCACCGCCTCCTCCAGAGGGATAACGAATATCTTGCCGTCGCCGATTCTCCCGGTTTTGGCCGCGGTTTCGATGGTTTCGACGACCTTGGGGACCAACTCATCCGCGATAACGATCTCCAGTTTGATCTTGGGGATGAAATCCACCACATATTCGGCGCCGCGGTAGAGTTCGGTGTGGCCCTTCTGGCGGCCATAACCCTTGACTTCGGAGACGGTGATGCCTTCGATACCGATATCGTTGAGCGCGTCTTTCACTTCGTCCAGCTTGAACGGTTTGATGATTGCCTCGACAAGCTTCATTGCTTACCTCCAATTCTGTGTTGGGTAGTGGGACTGCCAAGTCCTGCTTGCATTGATCAGCCTTATTCTCGCGTTATAGTTTACCCCCGCCGCCGCAAATTGCAGCGGCGGGGGTTGTCGTTACCAATTATTTCTCGACCTTTTCGTGATGCGCGCCACTCAGGGGCAGATGACGCAGATTGAAGTCGGGATAGGCCGAAACCGCAACCTCATGCTGGTCAAGGCCTTCCAGTTCCTGATCCTTGGGAACACGCAGACCGACAACCATATCGAGCACCTTGAAGAACACATAGGAGATGATGAAGACATAGACGATATTCGTCAGGGTCCCGATGCACTGGGCGAAGAACTGTCCGGAGTCGCCGTAGAAGAGCCCGGTTACCGTCCCTTTTACGCCGTTGAAACCGTCGCCGTAGCTGCCGTCGGCGAAGAGACCAAGGGCCAGCACGCCCCAGGCGCCGTTGGTGCCGTGCACCGAAACCGCACCGACCGGATCGTCAACCTTCAGGACACGCTCCACGAAGAAGACGCTGAGGCAGCAGAGAATACCGGCAATGGCGCCGATGAGGACCGACACGGGAGCGGTGACGAAGGCGCAGGGGGCGGTGATGGCAACCAGACCGGCCAGCAGCCCGTTGGCGCTCATGGAGATATCAGGCTTGCCGTAGCGTATCCACATGAATATCCAGGAAGAGACGGCACCGGCAGCACCGGCCAGCATGGTGTTGGTGGCGACCACGGCGATGCGGAGATCGGTACCGGCCAGGGTGGAACCGGCGTTGAAGCCGAACCAGCCGAAGGCCAGGATGAAGCAGCCAACGATCGCCATGGGGACATGATGTCCGGGAATCGGGTTGGCGGAACCGTCCTTATTGAACTTGCCGATGCGGGGGCCGAGCACTATGGCCCCGGCCAGGGCGCACACACCGCCGGTCAGGTGAACGACGGAAGAACCGGCGAAGTCCACATGGCCATGGCCAAGTCCGAACATATTGCCGAGTTGGGAGAGCCAGCCGCCGCCCCAGACCCAGTTGGCATAGAGCGGGTAGATGATGCCCGATACGAAGAAACCGTAGACGAAGAAGGATTTCATGTTCCAGCGTTCAGCCATGGAACCGGTGGGGATGGTGGCGGTAGTGTCCATGAAGACCATCTGGAACAGGAACAGGGCGAATATGGATGCGTCATAAACCTTGTTGCCGAGGAAGAAACCGGTGGTGCCGAACAGACCGAAGTCCTTGCCGAACAGGTGGACGGTGAATTCACTGCTCAGCGCCTTGGCGCCACCCAGGGTGGCAATACCGCCGACCCCGCCCATCTGCAGGGCAAAGCCGCAGATCCAGTAACCGAGCAGACCCAGACCATAGACCATGAAGTTCATGGCCATGGTATGGCCGGCGTTCTTGGCCCGGGTGAAGCCGGTCTCCGCCATGGCAAAGCCGGCCTGCATGAACATGACCAGGAAGCCGCAGACCAGGGTCCACACAAAGTTGATGGATATCTTGTTATGACCGACCACATCGGCCACCTTGGCGGCCAGCGGCTCGCTCTTGCCGAGCTTGTCGATCTCTTCCTGGGTGGGGGCATTGGCCGACCCGCCCACGATGTCGCTGGCGACACCGGTGTTGGCGCCGGAGGGGTCATTTTTGACCTCCGGGGCAGGAGCAGCGGGAGCTGCCGCCGCCGGGGCAGGCGTCGCGGCCGCGGGAGCAGACGAGGCGGCAGGGGCTGCCGGGGCCTCATCCTTCTTCTCCTCGGCCATGGCCGAGATCGAGAGGAGCCCGGTCAGGATAAAAATCATAACAGCTAGCAGACATATCTTCAGTTTCATTACCAACCTCCGTAATTAATGTGCAGGCCCATCCGCCTAGACCGCGTCGGTACCCTTTTCGCCGGTTCTGATCCTGACCGCGTCATCCAGTGACAGGATAAAAATCTTGCCATCGCCAATTCTTCCTGTTTTCGCAGTATTCTCGATGGTTTCAACAACCTTGCCGACCAAATCGTCGCTGACCGCGATCTCAAGCTTGATCTTCGGTATAAAATCAACGACATACTCGGCGCCACGGTAAAGTTCGGTATGCCCTTTCTGGCGGCCGAAGCCCTTGACCTCGCTGACGGTGATACCCTCGATGCCGATTTCATTGAGGGCATCTTTCACTTCGTCAAGCTTGAAGGGTTTTATGATTGCCTCGATAAGTTTCATTGCGCCGATCTCCTTGTCTGCATATCTGGGGCACTCCTCAAAAAGGCGGGGGCGCGGGCGGCCACCCCCGAATAGTAGAGGAGGGACAGCTAGAAGTTGAAGTCCACCTGGGTGGTAAACGTCGGTTTGCCACCGGGCAAAGAACCTCCCTGCGGGTTGTAGAAGGGGTTGTAGAAATTAGCGCCGACGAGAAGGGATACGGTGGGGGTAAACGCCCATGATCCGCCGACGCTGAGGGCGCCGAGGGCGTTGTTGCCGCTCTGGTAATCGACGGCCAGCCAGAGCTTGTCGGAAATTTCACTCATGGTGCGGTCCCATGACGCCAGCAAACCGTTGTTGGTCTTGGAGCCCAGGTTCTTTTCCGCGCCATTGTATCCGCCGACGGAAAGACGGCCGATAACGGGGAACGTCTTGGCGATCAGCCCGTAGGCCACGTTACCCATGGTATTGCCATTCGTACCGCGATCAAAGGTACCAATGCCGTACATACCTGCTGCGACGGCAGGCATGCCCTTGAAAAAAGCATCCTCGGGGACGCCGCCCTTGAAGTTGAAATATATCGGGTGCTGGGCGCCGTTGTCGCCTGAACCCAAATTATCGGTCATGTAGTCAACACCGACCTCAACCTTAAATTTTTCGAGCGGAAGCACACCGGTGGTCACCCCGATATCATAGGTGTTGGCACCAGCGTCAACGGCATCCGAAAAACGAATATAGTTGTCTACACTTAAATTTACTTCCTTGAAGCCCTTTACGTCGGTTGAAGGAATCCATATCTGACCGGAAAACGTTGCCATTGCCGAACCAGACGCCAATGCCACTACTGCAGCTGCCATTACTAAAACTTTGCCAAGCTTCATCTTTCCTCTCCTTTTCATCGTTGATTTTGAACGGTGATAGGATGAAAACGACGCTGGTTTCATCGTGCACGTTCTGTAGAGTAGATATGTGTTCATGGAAAATTTTGTTGTCGCTTCACCTCGTTTGACGAATGGTTAGCACGGATTATGCCATAAATTTTTCTTCATTTATGTCATATAGTTGTAACTTGTTTACGGGAAAAAGAGGCCATTCGGCTGATGAACATCCTCACAATTTTGCCTATTTATTAATCGTTTTTTTTGTCCCTTGGGTACTTTTAATGTATTACATCAAACAGTTTCAGGATGTTATGCCGCTCATGTTATTTTATCGGCACAATGCTTTTATTTTGTGCACAAAGTGAAACCATTTGACTTTCCTTGCTTTTTTCAGGTAAGATGCATCTCAATCTTCAATACGGAGGTGTTCCCATGATACCGGTGGCAAAAATTAACGAGGTCCCCAACTTCGGCAAAAAGGTGGTCTCCGTCTCAGGCCGGGAAATACTTCTGGTCAATATCAAAGGGGTTTTCTTTGCCTGTGAAAACGAATGCCCCCATCAGGCTTCGCCCCTGACCGCGGCCGTGGTGAAGGATGGCTCCATCTCCTGCCCGCGCCACGGTTATCGCTTTAACCTGGCCGACGGCAGATGCGCGGACCATCCCGAGTTAACCCTGCAGACCTTTCCCGTCCAAATCAGTGGAGAAGACATCCTCATCGACCCGGCCTGAACCTCTTCATGAACCATATCTTCATTATCCTGTTCGCCTTCTGTGCCGGCCTGCTCTCGTTGGCCACGGCCGGCCACGCCCTGCTCCACAAACGCGATTCCCGCTCGGCCCTGGGCTGGATGAGCATAAGCCTGACCCTACCGCTGCTCGGACCGTTCCTTTACTGGTGTCTCGGAGTGAACCGCATATCCCGCCGGGCGCGGCAATGGCAGGAAAGCGGCCGTAGACTCAGCGGAAGCGAGATAAACCCGTTCGCAGAGCCTGACGACGAAACCGTGCATCTCCCTCAGCCCGCGACGCATTTGAACGATCTACGCGTACTGGGGGACCGGGTGGCACGAACCAGGCTGAGGGAGGGAAACCGCATCACCCCCCTGGTTAATGGGGAAGAGGCTTATCCGGCCATGCTGGCGGCTATCGGGCGGGCAGAGGACAGTATCAATCTGAGCAGCTACATATTCGACGCCGACGGCATCGGTGCCGAATTCATAAGCGCCCTCCAGAATGCGGCGCGACGCGGCGTCGAGGTTCGGGTCATCATCGATGCCCTGGGGGAAAAGTACAGCCGCCGCTCCCCCCGCACGGCGCTGGCAGGCACCGAAGTGCATCTGGTCCGTTACCTCCCCCTGCGGCATGGCGCCTACATCAACCTGCGCAACCACCGCAAACTGCTCATCATCGACGGGCGCGAGGCCTTCACCGGCGGCATGAATATCCGCAGCCGCCATCAGCCGTCCTCTGTCGACATGGCGACCGCCATCCACGACCTGCACTTTTCCGTCCAGGGTCCGGTTGTGGCCGACCTGCAAAGTACCTTTCTGGAGGACTGGTATTTCGTGACCGGCGAGCGATTGGACGCACCCTCATTTTTCCCCAGTCTGGAGTCCTGGGGAAACGCCCTCGCCCGCTCCATAAGCGACGGCCCGGACAAAGAATTCCGCAAACTTGAGCACATCATAATGGGGGCGCTCTCCTGTGCCAAAAAGTCAGTACGCATCATGACCCCCTACTTCGTCCCCGACCGACCAATGATCGCAGCACTGATCACCACCGCCCTTCGAGGGGTGGACGTGCGCATCGTCCTGCCCGGCCTCAACAACCTGCCGTTTGTCCACTGGGCCACCCGGGGGCTCTTATGGGAACTTCTGGCTAACGGCATCAGGGTTTTCTACCAGCCGCCGCCGTTCGTCCATACCAAGCTGTTTCTGGTGGATGACGTCTGGTCGCTGCTCGGTTCGGCTAACCTCGACCCCCGCAGTCTGCGTCTCAATTTCGAACTTAACCTGAGCGTCTTCGATGAAGATTTTGCCGCCGGACTCAACCGGCACTTTGAGCAGGCGTTCGCCACGTCTTGCGAGGTCACACAGGAGGAACTCGACGGTCGCCCCCTGCCCGTCAGGTTGCGGGATAATTGCGCGCGGCTCTTCTCCCCCTACCTGTAGGTCGACTTCACCACAGAAGCGGAGCGAAGGCCCCTTTGCAGACAACCTGCTAAATCCGCGGCTCTTTATTTTATTTTGTATTCGTTGCAGCTGATATGGTATGTATAAAAATTACTGTGTATTTGAAATAGTATTTTGTTACTTGTGTATACACATGCTAATCTTACCTCAGGAGTCAAGAATGAAACGGGCACTCATCACCGGCATCACGGGCCAGGACGGTTCCTATCTGGCAGAATTACTCTTGGCGAAAGGCTACGAAGTCCACGGCATGATCCGGCGCTCCTCATCCTTCAACACCGGCCGCATCAACCACATCTACCGCGACCCGCACGAAAAGGATGTGCGTCTGTTCCTCCATTACGGCGACCTAAACGACGCCAGCTCCATCAACACCCTGCTGCGCACCATCCAGCCGGACGAGATCTACAATCTGGGCGCCCAAAGCCACGTGCGCGTCTCCTTTGACGTCCCCGAGTACACCGGCGAAGTGGACGCCCTGGGTGCGGTGCGTATTCTGGAAGGTATCCGCGAAACCGGCCTCAACACGAAATTCTACCAGGCATCGTCCTCGGAACTGTACGGCAAGGTGGTGGAGACCCCCCAGAGGGAAACCACGCCGTTCTATCCCCGCTCACCCTATGCCTGCGCCAAGGCCTATGCCTTCTACATCACGGTGAACTACCGCGAAAGCTACAACATGTACGCCTGCAACGGCATCCTGTTCAACCACGAATCCCCCCGCCGGGGCGAGACCTTCGTCACCCGCAAGATCACCCGCGCCGCAGCCCGCATCAAGCTGGGCATACAGGATTGCCTCTACCTGGGCAACCTGGACGCCAAGCGCGACTGGGGATTTGCCGGCGACTACGTGGAGGCCATGTGGCTGATGATGCAGCAGGACCAGGCCGACGACTACGTCATCGCCACCGGCGAGACCTGGTCGGTGCGCACCTTTGCCGAAAAAGTCTTCGAGCGTCTCGGCATGCCGCTGGCATGGCAGGGAAGCGGTGTCGATGAAACGGGAATCGACACGTCGAGCGGCCGGGTAGCAATCCGGATCGACCCCAAATACTTCCGTCCCGCCGAGGTGGACCTGCTCCTGGGAGACCCGGGCAAGGCACGGCGGCAACTGGGCTGGGAGCTGAAGACAAGCTTCGGCCAGCTCGTAAACATGATGACCGATGCCGACCTGGAACAGGCGGAGCGGGAAAAGCGGGCCGATGGTTAAACGGCCATTGGCCTGTCGTGCAGGAGGAGATTTGTGTTTGCCAGGCTCTTGAGAGGTTCGAACCATGTCTAAGATTCTCGTAACCGGTGCTGCGGGCTTTATCGGCTTTCACCTCACAAAGCGCCTGTTGGCGAGGGGCGACGAGGTCATTGGCCTCGACAACCTGAACGACTACTACGATGTCAAACTCAAGCACGACCGGCTCAAGCAACTGGAAGGGCAACCGGGCTTCCGGTTCGTCAAAGGCTCTCTTGAGGACCGCGGAGCCATCGAGAAGCTTTTTTCCGACGAACGTTTCGACACGGTTGTGAACCTGGCCGCCCAGGCCGGGGTACGCTACTCCCTCCAGAATCCCCACGCCTACATCGACAGCAACATCACAGGCTTCATGAACATCCTGGAGGGGTGCCGCCACAACAACGTCAAACACCTCGTCTATGCCTCGTCAAGCTCGGTCTACGGCGCCAACACCCGGATGCCCTTTTCCGTGCACCATAACGTGGACCACCCGGTTTCCCTGTACGCCGCCACCAAGAAGGCCAACGAGTTGATGGCCCATACCTATTCCAGCCTCTACGGCATCCCCACCACCGGCCTGCGCTTCTTTACCGTCTATGGCCCCTGGGGCAGGCCCGATATGGCCCTGTTCCTCTTCACCAAGGCGATCCTGGCGGGCAAACCGATCGACGTCTTCAACCACGGCAAGATGCAACGGGATTTTACCTTTATCGACGATATCGTAGAAGGTGTGATGCGGGTCACAGACACCACCCCGGTTCCCAGCCTATCATGGTGCGGCGACGAGCCTGACCCCGGCACCAGCTACGCCCCCTACAGGATCTACAACATCGGCAACAACAACCCGATAGAACTGATGCACTTTATCGAGGTGCTTGAGGAGTGCCTGGGCAAACAGGCGCAAAAGAACCTGCTGCCCATACAGGCCGGAGATGTACCGGCGACCTATGCCGATGTGGATGATCTGATGAAGGATGTGGGATTCAGGCCGGCCACCTCGCTCAAGGAAGGGATTAGTAGGTTTGTGGAGTGGTACCGGGGGTATTACCCGATTGCGACTTAAATTGCGCATATTGTTTCTCCCGAAATACCAATCAGCTATAATTGATTTAATAGCGAATATGAGAATTGATGTGGTTATAAACACAGTGTGTTTTCATAAACTTGCTCGCTATCGAATGCTAATTTACTTCTTTTAAAAATACTCTATATAGACTTTTGTATAATTTAAATTCAAAATGAAGACCATTTATATAGTCTCGCTGGTTCTAATAGCACTTACGTCGTTTGAACTGATTTCAAAAAATCATCGCACGGCGGTGAGTCAACGCTATGCCTGGAACGTAATTTGGTTGGCCTTTTCATTGACAGTGTTTGCGTTGGCCTCATTTCGCGTAGGTGGCAGTGACTGGGAGAACTATGAAATTGTTTTCAATCTCGCTGCATCATCTGACTCTTTGCCCATGGCGTTCGCCAAAAACCCGTTGTTGGAGCCCGGCTACGTTGCTCTTAACTATCTGGTTGCAAAGCTTGGAGGCGATCGTAGAGACTTGATCTACATCGAGTCCGGTATCACATCTCTGGGCACTTTCCTTGTCCTAACCAGAGTTCCTGGCGGGGCAATAATAGTAACTTGGTTGATTACTCTAACATTTATTGGACTCATGCCAGTTCGGCAAACCGTTGCAATCTCGTTAGTGATGATTGCATTCGCGGCAACATCCAGAAAGCTTCGGCTTATCTCTACACTGATAGCGCCAAGCATTCACATTTCTTCGATTCCGTTGTTGGTAGCGAAGCAGTTCGGAAAAAAACACTTAAGCAGATCTGCACTCACTGGTCTTGCATTAATGAGCGCTGTAGCCACTTATTTTACGACGAAGCTTTTGAGCGATAAGTTGGCTCTGTATCGCGATGAGGCCAGCGGGTTGACCGATCTTGCCCCAGGGACTGTCATCGGCGGCAAGATTGTCACGCTCTCGTTTATCGTCCTAGTTGGGTACTTTGCATCTAAAAAAAAGCAAACGGCACCTTGTCCAAGTTTTTTTGATTACAAGATTCTGCATCTTATAACTATCGTCTCACTCGCAATGGCAACTATCAATCCAGGATTTATCAGATTGACTTCTGTATTTGAGATTCTCTACATGTGGATAGCGGCGGAAAACATTTATTATTTGCAGAACAAAAAAATTAGATTTTTTTTATACTCAATGATCGCTTTTGTAGTAATCTGCAAACTTACTAAAATATCGCTGCAGTTTGAAGATATCTACAGCGTTCGCTTTTTTAGCGTTTAATTATTATGAAATTAGCATGCATCTCATATTTTTTACCTGGCAAAGAAAACAATCATGGCCCCAATAGTTTGATCTATCAGATTATTGCGCATAGGCGCAGGGATATTTCGATAGACTTATATTTGCCGCAGGAAATACTTAATAAGGCGGACAGCGAGAGAATTGCTACTATCGAGCAAGATCTCGCTGTAAAGATTCACCCACTATGTGGCGAACAACCGAACTTATTCCAACGACTTTTGTCGTCGTGGTGGCCAAGCGGAGCGAGGTTACATTACAGGATTGATGATCTTCTGAGCCGCGACTACGACCTAGTCTGGGGTTACCCATTTTGGACAGCCCCTTATGTCAATCGGGTCCCGGCAAGAAAGGTCATTTCTGGAATGGACTGCGCGACGTTACTCTACCTTAGGAAGGTAAAGGCCTGCGTAACAGATCACCCTTTGCAGATTTTCAGATACTCTCTAGCACTAGTTATGGCTTTCCTGTTTGAGAGTATATTCTTAAGGCACATAAAAGTACATGTAGTTGGCCGTAGCGATCAGATCACCTTGAAAATGTTGGGCGTCGATTCATTCTATATACCCCATCCCACAAATCCGATCGCAATGAGTGACCATGAGACTGTACGAATTCGTTCAGCGCGAACAGTTCGCATACTGGTTGCAAATTCACTGGACGTGTTCTACGGCAGCGATACCGTTCTCAAATGGTTAAAGGCTCTGTTCGCCATAGCCCCCAGATTTCCAGGTACTGAATTCGAAATCGTCTTTCACAAAGGAAATGCTGAACTAATCAAAAAATACCTGGCGAGAGAGAAGATCCCGAATCAGTTCAAGATGACGTTCGTTGGCTGGATCGATAACTATGAAGAGTTCCTCTTGGCTATCGACATTCAAATCTTTCCGCTAGATATCGGTGTAGGCACGAAAACCTCAGTACTCACTGCGCTATACATGAATGTGATATGCATCGGAACGAGTATTGCGTGTGAGAATATTGAGACTCAGTCCGCTCCGCAACACTTGCTAAGAGCCGACTCTCCCGATGAATTCGTGCGTCAGTTCCTGGAAGCTATGACTTGCCTCCAGGACCACACCAGTTATCCCCTCGGCTATGCTCTGTCTCCAATGCACAGCCCAACATCTAGTGCCGCCGACTTTTGGGAAAGGTCACTCAGCTAATTTTTGTATCAATTCAGGTCGCCCTTGGCCTGTGGTAGTGTGCAAGAAATACGTCCAATCTCATCTTTCAATAACGGAGTTCTCATGTTTTTCCCAAAACGTATCAAGAAAATCAGACCGGGGGATAGAGTCTTGGAGATAGGGCCGGGGTCAATGCCATTTCCACGTGCAAACGAGTTTCTTGAATATGACTTCGATGCTGGCGACATCATCCGTCAGCGTGGCGATGTCCATGAGGGGCCCGATTACGGGGGGAGAAAGGTGACTCGATACAAGGGGAATCGACTGCCCTTTCGAGATGGCGAATTTGATTACGTGATTGCATCCCATGTGATTGAACATGTGGACGATCCGGCTCTTTTTCTGGATGAAATTTGCCGAGTGGGGGGGGGAGGATATCTGGAGTTCCCACTGCCAACATATGAATATCTTTATGATTTTGATGTACATAAACATTTCATATGGTTCGATTCTGATGCAGATGTTATCAAATTTCTTCCGAAAAGCGAAACAGGACTGGATTCTTTTAGCGTTGTTACAAACAGCTTGAAACAAGGACTTACAGCAGGCTGGGATGACTTGGTTGCTTCGAATCTGGATAACTTTTTCGCCGGGATTGAGTTTTCCGAAGGACTCAAAGCTGTCAAAGCGCAAGGATTGGGTGAGTTCGATCCACTCGCGTTCCAGTCGTTAGGGGTTTTGAGCAAGGGTATCAAGAAAGTCTTGAGATTTTTATGAATCTAGCGATCAAAGAAATGAAAGAATACTCGTTTGATCATCACGTATTTCTCAGAGGTGGAATTGGAAACCAGTTTTTCCAGTGGGCATACGCTAAAAAGCTACAAAGCGAGGGCCTCTCCGTCAAGTTAAACACGGCTTTTTTAAAAACAAAGAAGCAAAATCAAGCGTCTGGAACACTAGAGTTGCTTAATTTGTTTTCATCGATAGACATTCCCGTATGCGCTTGGAAGCACCTAAGGCCACTTGAGTTTGTTGTCAAACGACTTGGAAAGTTAGTCGGGGTGCTCGAAGACGACCATCTAACTGACAAACCGCAATCTTCCAGGTGTTTGCATTACGGGTATTACCAGATGGGCGAAGTTTTGAATACGTTAGTTCTTGCCAAGGCGAAAGAGCTTATACATCCCAACTTGATACAGAGTGAGATCCCTGGCAACTATTGTGTACTGCATGTTAGGGCTGGTGATTACATGTCTAATGCATACAATTTTGCGCATATGGGGTTGTTATCCATCGAATATCAAGTCCGTGCTGCGAACCTGTTGCTAGACAGGTATCCGCGCAATGATTTGATTATAGTTTCCGACAATGAGCAATTTTCTAGTTTAGTACTAAACGAGTTGAAAACAACAAATAGGAACCGTGTAAGTCTTCTGTCTAAGGTACTGCATAGAAACGAATCGCAAAGCGATGCCATAACGGCTATGCTCTCCGCCGAAGCTATTTCTTTGTCAAATAGCTCTTTCAGTGCAATGTGTGCGCTACTTGGAAAGTCCGGTGAAGTCCTCTATCCGAAGCCATGGTTCATATCACCTGACCTTCAATATATCTCACCCGTCTTAAACCATTGGACTGCGCTACCCTCTGACTTTGCGGGACAAGGTTGGGCAGCAAGTAAACATTTATATGCTGGTCTATAGCCGCAGTTTAATCGTTAAAGTTAAACCTAGATTAGCAGCAATCTTCTGCCGATTAGCAAAAAGACACTTTGGGTCTCGTGTATGTGTTAGATTTCATGGCTACTTTTTGGAGGTATTGTCATAAAAATGAATCAGATACAGTTTCGACTGGCTCGTGCCTGATCAATTACCTTAGCAATACGGTTCCAGAAACAATGCGAATCGGTCAGACCGCTGGCTCATGGCTTTACGATTGTAAAACAACAATATGGAATGCTTTAGTTGGATCAACATTACAATAAACACGCCTTTTGCTTTAGGAAACACGCTAGTAGATACCTTGACTAATTTCAATATCAATTTAGCCGTCGCCCTTACCTTAAAAGCTTGCTACGTTAGTTTTTAGTGGCAACAGTCAAAACAATCAAGCGACCATAAGCTAAATTACGATTAGCGGAAGATTAGCATTTCAGATTAGGAAGTAAAATTATGGCCGACACCTTTGAAGACTATCATTTGATTAAAGGTTGGAATAAGGATGAGTTTGCGTCATCCAGCAATTCATCACTACTCGAGGCGTATGCGAGCTTGCTCAAGGCGTACATCCCTGGTTCGATACCAGCCGCGCTTGACTTCGGATTCGGCAATGGAGAAATGCTTCAGACCTTTAAAAAATTGCACGTTGAGGAGATTTACGGCATCGAGGCGAACACAGTTTTGATTGAACTAGCAAGGCAATCAGGAATCAGGGCCTATAATTCTGTTTCAGAAATTGCTGTTAGTCTTGAGGGAAAACTCGATGTAATAACAGCCATGCATGTAATGGAACATATAGAATTCGGGGCATTGGAAAATCTATTTGATCAGTTTAGCAAGTTTATCAGGCCTGGCGGCTACTTAATTGCCGCATTCCCGAACGGTGAATCACCGTTCTCCAGCTATTCTTTTCACAGCGATCCCACGCATACAACCTTTCTAACTCGAGAAAAATGCCGAATTCTTGCGTTAAATAAACCACTCGCATTAGTGGCCTACAAAGCATTTCCCTCGATTGGTCGACATTCAAAAAAAATTCGTACACAACTTTTGTCTGCTTTCAGAGAGATTGGAGAAAATTTTATCTATTTTGTACTGTCTAAATTTATCTTTGGAAATGATAACATTCTAATGAATCCGATCGCCGTCGCGGTCTGGAAAAACACGACTACTACATGCACAAGCATAAATCATAATTAATACTGCCGTTAAAGGTGGGAGCAGACGCTCGGCAATGATCAATTTATTAAAAAACAATTCATATGTGCTTACGGGCCCTTTATCCGGATTCCTTATAATACTTATAATTGCACGGCTATCACATTTGGAAGCTGACAAGGCTTACTTCCTTGTTCTTGCTCTCTTGGCGTACTCGTCTCTGGCTGATGGTGGACTACCCTATAAGTTGAAATTTGAAAGTAGTAATAAGGAAGTAGTTGAAACTATAAAAAAAATCATCGGGAACTTACTCGTATTAAGCCCGTTGCTCTCTATTTGCCTTGCTTTAATGATTTTCAATTCCGCGGGGTCGCATGATTCGCTCGGTGAACTCATAGCTTTGCTGGCAGTCTCCGGTATGGCGGCGTTCTTTAAAACGATTGCGGACTCTCTGAGAGTTGTTGGGATGAAGAGTCAGCATAGGAACACCGTTGACAGGGCAAGTTCTCTGCTAGCGTTGATGAAGGTACTTTTTGCTTATCTCTTAGTAAACCGCCTACCATTCTTACACACCTATACGATCATGCTGATGCTAGAGTTTTTTGCATTGGCCTATTTGCTCCGAAACAAATTTTCGTTTATATTTCGAGATAACCTGGTGATCCAATTTAAACCGAAGCTGTATTTTAACCCTGCATATATACTGGCAAACATTGGATATATAACTGGATTCAACATCGACCGCATTGTATCGTTTCATATACTTAATAGCTCAAGCTACAAGCAGCTTATAATTACACTATCTCTTTTAAGCATGTCGATACTACCTAACAAGCTCGTGGAAAACACTCGCACATTTCCATCCAACACTTCAAGCGAGGCCGTATTGCATAAAAATCTTGCACTTATCTTCCCTGCGCTCGGTATCATCGCTTTTATCATCGGTCTCTGGCTCTTCAATGCACAGCTTGATGCTAACACAAAAATATATCTCTCCGCACTTTCAATTGCCTGGGTCCCCCTTACCATCTATTATAATAATATTTGGGCCACGTATCTTAAGGAGGGAGGAAGCATGGGGATTGCCAAAATGACACTCTGGTCCGGTCTAATCTCCGGTATTCTTTCAATTTCCCTTTCTCATTTTTATGTTTGGATTATACCGATCGGTCTGTTTTCCTATTCATTATTTAATGCGGCATTTGCTTATCAGTTGCACAAAAAATAGTACCACATCGTATTGCCATGTATAATATACCAAGATTTAGAGATGATGTTTCGGTGATTGTTCCTGTATACAATGCAGGAGTAGCTTTGATTGATGCTTTGGATTCAATCCGAAAACAGACGCTTCAGCCTGCTGTTGTACATATAGTCGACGATCAGTCACCATCAGATGATGCTGACCTTGCCCGCACTTATATCGCCGAGCACCAAATTAAAGGGTGGTATGTACATAAGCTACATAAAAACTTGGGTGCAGGCGGTGCGCGTGACTTTGGGATTCGTAACAGCACGACCGAGTACATTGCACTTTTAGATGCCGACGACTTATGGCTGCCTGATCATCTCGCTAGCGCGTTCGGCGTTATTGATAAGTTCGATCTAGCATTATTCGGTGGTCGGACGCACAAACTGAGTCGCGGCGAACATGTTCCTTCCAAAACAGAGGAAGAGCACATCACCCAAATCTGTCTCAATATCCTTCTTCTGAAGTGCTACTTCCTTACATCAACGGTAGTTCTGAAGCGAGCAAGCTATCTGGATTGTGGTGGCTTCTTGCCAGGCCTTAGGCTTTCGGAGGATTACTCGCTTTGGCTTCGATTTGCGGCAAACTTAAATAATCGCTGTGCTGTTAGTAATTTGGTGCATGCACTATACAGGGACAGCGACACTACCACCACCAGACGTTTGTCGAGGAATCACTGGGCACACGAATGTGCCGAACTTGCGAATTTCAGATATTTGCACAATAAGGAAATCATCAGTTCTGCTCAACTGATGCTGTCCTCGGGGTTTTCGTTTTTGAAGTACATTAGGAGACTGCTCACGCATCATTAGGATATGCGGCTTTATCTTTACGACGAGTCCAGGGATTGCAAAACCAAGGAACTCTAGGCCATGCTCGGGACGGTTCTCCTCTAGACTTGGACAGGAATTACAACGCAATGCTTACTCTGGTCTCAACTAACATACGGCCAGTATTGAGAAAATGCCCTAATGAAAATTCTTCACCTAACGCCTGACCTCAACTTTGCGATTAAATTCGTGCTTCCGATTGCGGAGATTCAATCCGTAGACGGCAACCAAGTGACTATTTGCACGCACAGTAACGAATATCAGACATCCGCGCAGGCTCTCGAATCTATTCAGTTAGAGTATCACCAGATTCGGTTCATTAAACTGAACCTTAAGTTCCAGTTAAACGCCTTCGCTTATTTTCGGTTAGTAATCAGCCTAGTTCGAGAACTGAAACTAATCGAGCCGGATGTAATTATTTCGCATACATCTTTGGACTCGTTCATTCCACTGATCGTTTCTCGCTTTGCCACAAACGCAAAGTTGGTGTATTTTAATCATGGGGTACCATTTCTCGGATACGACTTTCCATTGCGCATGGTTTTCAAGCTTATTGAGTTCATCAATTTGCGGATAGCCCATCTCACGCTTACGATTGGTGAATCAATGAGGGCATGCTTAGCGCCTCTGGCGTCAAATAACAAAAGAGTTGTTTTTGTCCCCCCCGGATCTGCATGCGGTATTCGATTAATTGCTTCTGACTACGAACAGATCGTCAAGATGCGCAGAGAAACTCGTCACGCACGTGGAATAACGAATGATGAGAGAGTTGTTGTTTACGTAGGGCGACCGGTTAAAAGAAAAGGTTACTTCGACCTACTCGAAGCATGGGATGCATTTAAGGATAAAAGTAATTATCGACTAATACTAGTAGGTCCAGCTGAAGCTGACATGATTAGATTGAATAAACGTCCATCTTCAAATGTTTATTTTCTAGGATACCAATCTGACCCAACGCCATTCTATTTGATAGCTGATGTGCTATGTATTCCGTCCCATCATGAGGGATTGGGATATTGTTACATTGAGGCTTCTGCCGCGGGTTGCGTTCCGATTTGTTCCAAAATACCAGGGCCCACTGACTTCGTTAAACATGGCGAAACCGGAATGACTTGTAGAACAGGTGACCTACAGTCAATTGCAGACTCGATATTTGTAGTGCTCGCTGACAAGCAACTTCGGGAGCGTCTGGCCCGAAATGCTTTTTTGCATGCCCTCAGCTACGAGAGAACCTCGCTTGCACCGAAAATTAGTTCCGCTATTCAACAATAGCCGAGAAATGCTGATAAAAATGAAGAGATGATCCTTCAGAACGAATGCTTTTGGAGAGATATAGACAACATTAAAATTGTATTGTTTCTCCCTAAATACCAGTTAGCTCGTTGCCCACGAAAAAGTCTGAATTCTATTTTCGACTGGTCGAAATTGGCTTTCCAATAACCAGGGGCAATGAGGCCATACATCAGTAGATGCAGTGTTGTGCAGAAGCGGACACCTTGGTGCGAGTCGCGATAACGTATTAAACCCGCTTATAGAATGTATGGGAATCGAAGGGATATTACTGATGGCCAACATCACCCTGTTTTATATATTCTTTTCCGCCCTTATGACCTCCGTCCTTCTGACCCCTTCCCTCTCTCATTTAGCGATTCATGTCGGCGGTATCGACACACCGGACGAACGAAAAATTCATTGTAACGAAACCCCTCGTTTGGGCGGCATTGCCATCTTCTGTGCATTTCTTTTCTCTGTTCTATTTTTTACTGATATCGACCGTCAAATCAAGGCGTTTCTGGTAGGGGCCGTGGTGATTTTTCTGACCGGGCTTGCTGATGACATTACCGGCTTAAGACCTCGCAACAAGCTGATTGGCGAGATACTTGCCGCCACCATGGCAATCGTTTCAGGTGGCATACACTTGTCGACACTTGGCAACCCTCTTGGCATTGGTGAAATTCTGTTGGGCCCTCTTGCTACCCCCTTCACGATTTTTGCCGTAGTTGGAGTTATGAACGCCATCAACCTCATAGATGGCCTAGATGGTCTGGCAGGGGGGACTTCCGCTGTCGCCTGCCTTGCGTTTGGTATGCTGGCCTGGAAGGTGGGGAACTACAACCTTTTGCTATTACTGGTTGCCTTGCTCGGAGCTATTATTGGCTTTCTGCGCTACAACACCTATCCTGCCAACATTTTCATGGGTGATGCAGGGAGTCTTTTTTTAGGCTATTGCATGGGTTTTTTCCCTGTTATGCTATTGAATGCGTCAGGAGGCGCCGTTTCTCCTGTCGCCCCTCTCATGATCCTGGGCGTACCCATTCTGGATACATTGGTTGTCATGTGTGGCCGCAAACTACACGGAAAGAGTATTTCCTGCCCAGACAAGACCCATATTCATCACCGTTTGCTGAAGCTTGGGTTTGGTCATCGTTTCTCCGTGCTGTTTATTTATGGATTATCCTACCTGCTGGCTGCCTGCGCCCTCTTGATGCATGGTGTTCGTGATTCTATCCAGTTTTCTGTTCTGGTTGTTTTTTGTATCGTTTTGTACCCTGCACTGAGGGGCTTAGCCAAACTGGAATCGACACAACTATTTTTAAACCTGAAGAAAGACAAATCACTACGGAATACGGAAACATGCCGTACCATAGTAAAATACAGCCATGCTCTTTTGGTGGTTGTGAAATACCTCTTACTTTTGATACTTTTACTGGTCATTTTTGTTAAACCAAACTATCCGGCAAAAATTGCGTGGGGGGCAGGCCTACTCGTACTATGTATGTCGCTAGTTTGGATGCCCAACAGCGGTTGGGGCAATTCTTTGCTGAAATCGGTCATTTATTGCAGTGGGCTGGTCAGTATATTTATTATCGAAAACTATGGCCGACAGAGTACTTTTGCCGGGCTTAACCTCCTCTGGGTTTCTCATGGTTTGTTCGCCATTCTGTTTGTTACTGTGGGAATAAAAATTGTTTTACGCAACCTGGCAGGAGAGCTGATAACGAGCCCTTTTGAATACCTTATTTTATTTATTGTGGTAGCCGTACCATTGTTGCCTTCTGATTTTACCGCCAGATTTCATTTGATGAGTGTTGCCGCCAAGTCGGTGATCATGTTTGTCGCCTATTTGCTGATTCTCATACGGCAGGCTCGACATAACCGCAAAATTCTGGTGGCAACCTTTATAAGCTTGCTAATTTTGGTGGTGCGGCAGGCTTTTGGGTTATAGCCTGCTGGTGCCCACCCGGTTGTATTATGCGTAGACAGTATTCTAACTTGATAATTTTGCTCATGCTCCTCCTTTGACGATGAGACACCTTTCCCGGATGTGCCGGAGGGGAAGTGGAAAGGGGGAAAATGTGCGGCGGTGCGGCATCCAACATTTCCATGAGGCTCTGATGCTCAAGTGCTATTCGGTCTTGTCCTTATGCATGCTTATACTCTTCTGCCCCCAGGTCTTCTGTCCCCAGGCATCCGCCGCTACACTCTCCTCCGCCAACATCCCTCTGGATAGCCCGGTCTACCTCTACCTGGAGAAACTTGCCGGATTCGGCCTGATTACCAGTGATGTGAAAGGACTGAAACCTTTCAGCAAGGTCGAGGCGGCCCGACTGGCATTGGAGGCGGAGACGAACCTGGAATCCGGCACGGCCGGGGCGCCGGCCTTTGCACGGGAACTGATTGACCGCACCCGTGATCTGCTCCCCCGCGAGGTTTCCCTGCAAAAGGATCCCACCCGCAGACCGCAAGTTATCGACTTCAACCCGATGGCATCGTTCAGGATCCGCTACCTGTACTTGGACGGGGCACCGCGAGACTACGTACGACTTGTGCACGATCCGGGTAACGATGGCGTGTTCGGCATTGGGTCGGGCCTGCGTCCGGCAACGCCCACCTCCGTTGTGACACAGGTGGGCTACGAAGGTACGCCGTTGTCCGAGAACAACGATGGGGTCGTTTACCATCGAGGACATAATGGCGAGCTGCGGTGGGCTGCCGAGGGATATGTCAGCGACAAGGCGACTGCGCTGATCGAACCGATGTTGCTTGCTTCGGGAACGGGTACCGGCATACGGCTCAACAGGGGCTATCTCAAGGTCGGAGGAGGTGCTCTCGAACTGGAACTCGGCAAGGACGAGAACTGGTTGGGACTGGGCTATCGCGGCAGCATAACCCTAACCAACAATGCGGAGAACCTGACCATGGCCAAACTCTCCAGCCCGGAACCGTTCCGTGTCGGCTGGCTTTCCTGGCTCGGCAACCTGAAATATGCCTTGATTCTCTCCCAATTGGACAAGACCGTCACCGATGGTCAGGAACGCCAGCCCTGGTTCTATGCCGTAAAACTGAGTTCCAAGCCGACCGAAAATCTCGAAATCGGCTTCAACCTTGGGCGGCAACAGGGGGGAACGGGGGTGAGCAACAGCTTTGGCGATAACCTTCGAGGTTTAATCGGCGGGACCGGCGCCGACAATTCCAACGGATTGGCCGGTTTCGAGATGCGCTACCGCATACCGTGGCTGCGCAACACAGAACTGTACGGCGAATTTTCCGGCGAAGATACCGCCAGCTTCTGGCCTATCGTGGAAAGCTATCTTGCGGGTTTTTTTGTACCTAATCTGACGGCTGATGGCAAAAACGATTTTCGTTTCGAATTTTTCCAAGGTAACCAGATACTCTACACGAACGGCACTTTCCCTGAAGGTTTTCTCTACAAGGGACTGCCGCTGGGCCATTCCCAGGGTGGCGCCACCCAGGATTTTTTTACCCGTTATAGCCACTGGTTCGGGGTACGCAACAATCTGGCCCTGGAGTATTTTTACACCAACCGCGGCATGGTCGGCCGCGTATCCGGCCAAGCTATCGAACGTAAGCATGCCGGTCGCATCTTCTGGACCGTGCCGGTCTACGGAGATGTGGATGCCCAGATGGAATATGGGGTTGAAAAGATCAACAACCTGAACCTGGTGGATGGTGCAGAACGGACGAACCAGTTGTTCAAGATGGAGCTGCGCTATCGCTATTGACGCAACCTGTGATCCCGCCGCACGAAAATCTCCCCGTTCCCGAATCCATCAGAACTAGAGACAAATCACGAATAATGTGATAGGATTCCGCTCCGGTCGAAAAAGCGCCCCCATGCCGGAAAGCACCGTTTGCTTGCGGGGCGTTACGTAAATAGAGATGCCACTGAAAGAGGAATCAATGCTCAACGCTCCCACCACGCCGCAAAACCAGATATCCGTCAACATCGAAGACGAAATGAAGCGCTCCTACATGGACTATGCCATGTCGGTCATTATCGGCCGCGCCCTCCCGGACGTGCGCGACGGGCTCAAGCCGGTGCACCGGCGCTGCCTGTACGCCATGTACGACATGGGCAACGAATACAATAAACCTTACAAAAAATCGGCCCGCGTGGTCGGCGACGTGATCGGCAAGTACCACCCCCACGGCGATACGGCTGCTTACGACACCATCGTGCGCATGGCCCAGGACTTCTCGCTGCGCTACATGCTGGTGGACGGCCAGGGGAACTTCGGTTCGGTGGACGGCGATTCGCCCGCCGCCATGCGGTATACCGAGATCCGCATGCGCCAGCTCACCCACGAGCTCTTGGCCGACCTGGACAAAGAAACCGTCAACATGGCGCCCAACTACAACGACGAGTTGCTGGAGCCGACGGTCCTCCCCTCCAAGTTTCCCAACCTGCTGGTCAACGGCTCCACCGGCATCGCCGTCGGCATGGCCACCAACATACCGCCCCACAACCTGACGGAGGTGATCGACGGCATCATCGCCGTGATCCACAACCCCGAGATAAGTTTCGAGGAGTTGCTGGCCCTGGTGCCCGGCCCGGACTTCCCCACCGGCGCCACCATCTACGGCCGCCAGGGGATCAGGGATGCCTACGCCACCGGCCGCGGCATCATCCAGATCCGCGCCAAGGCCCATGTGGAGGTTCAGAAGAAATCGGAGCGCCAGTCGATCGTCATCACCGAGATCCCCTATCAGGTCAACAAGTCCAAGCTGGTCACCAGCATCGCCGACCTGGCCAAGGAGAAGAAGATCGAAGGGATCACCGACCTCCGCGACGAATCGGACCGCGAGGGGATGCGGATCGTCATCGAGGTCAAGCGGGACGAAAACGCCGAGGTGCTGCTCAACCAACTCTACAAGCACACCCAGTTGCAGACCTCCTTCGGCATCATCATGATCGCCATCGTCCACAACCGCCCCCGCGTTCTGACCCTGCGGGAGATGATGGACTGCTTCGTCGATCACCGCCGCGAGGTGGTGACCCGCCGCACCAACTTCGAACTGAAGAAGGCCCTGGCCCGGGCCCATATCCTGGAAGGCCTCAAGATCGCCCTGGACTGGCTGGATGCGGTTATCGAGCTGATCCGCGAGTCCAAGACCCCGCCCGAAGCCAAGCAGGGGCTGATGGAGGGACGGTTCGCCGACCCGGAATACTTAAAGCGCCTCGACCTGCCCCGGCCTGCCGGTTACGAGGAGGCGGTGCAGTTGACCGATATCCAGGCCCAGGCCATCCTGGAGATGCGCCTGCAACGCCTGACCGGTCTGGAGCGGGACAAGATCGTGTCCGAATACGAAGAGGTGCTGGCCTTCATCGCCCGCCTGCGGGAGATCCTGGCTTCCGACGCCGAGATCCTCAAGATCATCGTGGCCGAGTTGACCGAGATCCGCGACAAGTTCGGCGACAAGCGCCGTTCCGAGATCGTGGACAAGACCGCCGACATCACCCTGGAGGACACCATCGAGGATGAGGATATGGTGGTGACCATCTCCCATACCGGGTATATCAAGCGCAGCGCCGTGGACCTGTACCGCTCCCAGCGGCGCGGCGGCAAGGGCAAGACCGGCATGAAGACCAAGGAAGAGGATTTCGTCGAACAGCTCTTCATCGCCTCCACCAAGGACTACCTGCTCTGCTTTACCGATGCCGGCCGCATGTACTGGCTCAAGGTCTACGAGATTCCCGAGGGGAGTCGCACCACCAAGGGCAAGGCGGTGGTCAACCTGGTCAACGTGGCCATGGACGAAAAGATCACCACCATCCTGCCGGTCAAGGAATTCAGCGAAGACACCTTCCTGTTCATGGCCACCCGAAACGGCGTGGTCAAGAAGACGCCGCTGGTGGAGTATTCCAACGTGCGCAGCGGCGGCATCATCGCCGTCAAACTGGACGAGGGCGACCGCCTGATCTCCGTAGCCCTGACCGACGGCAGCAAGGACGTGTTCCTGGCCTCCAAGAACGGCAAGGCCATCCGCTTCAACGAGGGAGACGCCCGTTCCATGGGACGCGTGACCCGCGGCGTGCGCGGCATGAACCTGTCCGACGACGACCAGGTCATCGGCATGGAGATCGTGGACAATACCGCCGTCGGTTCCACCATCTTCACGGTCTGCGAGAACGGCTACGGCAAGCGCACCGACCTGGACGAATACCGCGACCAGAGCCGCGGCGGCAAGGGAATCATCACCATCAAGACCACCGAGCGCAACGGCAGCGTGGTCAACGTCATGCAGGTGGCCGACGACAACGACCTCATGGTGATCACCGATAACGGCAAGATCCTGCGGGTGCCGGTCTCCGGTTTCTCGGTGATCGGCCGCAACACCCAGGGCGTGCGCCTGATCACCACCGAAGAGAAGGAAAAGGTGGTGGCCGTGGCCAAACTTGCCGAGAAGGAAGAGGACGAGTTCGAGGATGAGGGTGAAAACCATAGCGAGGGGTGAGGAGACCTTTTGAATTCCTGATTCAGAAGCTAAAATCCGAATTTCAGAAACCATTATGCCCAGAGCCTTGAAAATTGACAAATCCCTGAGGGAACGGCGGCGGATCATGCGCCTGCTGGATTTCCTCAAGCGGGACGACCTGACCGGCGACCAGATGGAGCGCATCGGCCGGCGCCTGCAGAAATCGGGCAAACGGGCGCTCAACCCGCTGGTCCGCAAGCTGTGGCAGGAGCATAACGGCACCGCCATCTACCGTTACACCTGCATGCTGGACTTCTTCGACACCTCCGCCTGGATGGACCAATTGATCCAGATCACCCTGCAACGCAAGGACCTGGAGGAGGACGGCAAGCTGGCGCTCCTGGACTTGTTGCATGACAGCGGCATTGACGTCACGGCCCCTCCCTTTGCGTCGTTGACCGGATATGGCGCCGCATCCCTGGACGGATTCATCGACGATTGCCTCAAGGACGGCGAGCGGGGCCTGGTACGCTTCATCGACAATTTCCTGGACGTTACCGATGATTTCCGCGAACGCATGATCCACCGGCTGGCCGAGCTCAATTCCCCCGACGCCGTAGCCCTGCTGGAGATCCTGCTTTCCTTCGAGCGCCCCGAGATCGTCAAAGAGGCCATCCTGGCACTGGGACGGATCAAGAACGGTTGCGCTCTGGATGTGCTGACCAGGGCCGAACGCCACCACGAGGGCGATGTGGCCGACCTGATCCGGCGCAGCATCCGGCGGCTCTCCTTCATGGGCATCAGGGAACCGGTGGAACTGCCCCAAACATTCCCCATGCCGCTCCCCTTTCACGAAGTCCAGGCCGGCCCCATCGACTTCTATGGCGCACGTTCCCTCTGGTTTTCCTGGAAGCTGGACGATTCGGCCTTCGCCGCCCTGTTGATCCTGACGGGGGAGTCGGACGGCCTCCTGAATGCGGTCAGTTACCGCATGCGGGACGAGAAGGAGTACAACCTCGTCTTCAAGGATCTGATCAACGGCGAGATGTTACTCCCGGTCAGTCCCGGCTATGCCATGTCCGCCCTGCGGGAAGCCCTCCACCGCAGCCGCGAGCAGGGATTCTACCTGCCGCCCGACTTCTATGTGGACATGCGCCTGTTCCGCCCCGATTCGCTCAAACCCGAGGCCTACATCCCCCGTTTCAGCCTGAACCACCTGGACGGCATCGTCGAAAAGATCCCCGGCTACGTCACCGCCAGCAACGAACTGCTGGACGACCCGAGCCTGGAAGGGTGGATCCTGTCCGAGCCTGCCGTCTATGATGCCGCCGAGCGTTTTATCGCTCTGGAAGAGAAGGACGGTGTTGAAGGTGTGACGGCAGAAGCGCTGGAGGCCGAGATCAACCGCTTCTGCGACGAGATGATCATCCCGCGCCGCGCCGAGATCATCAAGCGGCTGCTTCTGACGGCAGACTACATGCAGCAGACCGGTAGCGAGGATCAGGCGGTCCAACGCGCCCTGGCCACTGCCCTCAGCCTGGTGGGAGGCTTCCTGCCCGAGTGCCGCCATCCCTTCATCCGGCGCCTGGTGCTGGACAGCGTGGATACCGCCCGCCAGGCGCTGGCGGAAGGGTACGACCTGCGGCTGGAGGAGGGCTATTCCAACGATGAAGAGTAAAAACGAACGGATAGCCGTCATCGGCGCGGGAAGCTGGGGAACGGCACTGGCCAACCGCCTGGCGGCCAACGGCCATCAGGTACTCTTGTGGGCCTACGAACAGGAACTGGTTCGCGAGATCAACACCGCCCACACCAATTCCCTGTTTCTCCCCGGCCTCCCGTTGCAGCCGGGACTGGTCGCAACCGGCGACCTTGGCGAAGCCATCGACGGCTGCGGCATCGTCCTGCTGGTGACCCCGGTCCAGGTCATGCGGGGGGTTCTGAAACAGATCGCCCCCGCCATCGGCGGCGGCACGGTCATTGCCAACGCCTCCAAGGGGATCGAACTGGGGACCCTCCAGACCGTCTCCCAGATCTGCGGCCAATTGCTGCCGCCCGAGGTGACCAATGGGTATGTGACCCTGTCGGGGCCGACCTTTGCCCGCGAAGTGGCCCAGGAACTCCCCTCGCTGATCGTGGCCGCCTCCCGCGTTGAGGCAAACGCCCGGCGCGTGCAGGCGGCCTTCAGCAGCCCCTGCTTCCGGGTCTACACCAACAGCGACGTGATCGGCGTGGAGCTGGGAGGGGCGGTAAAAAACGTGATCGCCATTGCCGCAGGCATCTGCGACGGCCTCGGATTCGGCCATAACGCCCGTGCCGCCCTGATCACCCGCGGCCTGGCCGAAATGAACCGGCTGGGCAACGCCATGGGTGCGCAACCGGCAACCTTCGCCGGGCTGGCCGGCATGGGCGACCTGGTCCTGACCTGCACCGGCGACCTCTCCCGCAACCGCACCGTCGGCTTCAAACTCGGCCAGGGGATGCTGTTGGCCGACATCCTGGGGGAAATGCGCATGGTGGCGGAAGGGGTCAAGACGGCGGAATCGGTCCATCAACTTGCCCTCCGCCTGGGCGTGGAGATGCCGATCGTCGAGAAGACCTACCAGATTCTCCACGAGGATAAACCCGCCCGCCAGGCGGTTACTGAACTGATGGGGCGGGATCTGAAGGCTGAATGAACAGGTTGTTGAAAAACAGCCATCTCGCCGCCGTCCTCGAAAGCCCTCTCGTGCGGCGTAGCGCTGCTACGCCTCCTCAGGGCCTGTCTGGCGGGTGCGACGATCTGACTATTTTTGAACAACCTGAATTTTTAAATATCTGTTAAAGGCTGGGATTCATGCGTATAGGGCACGGTTACGACGTCCACCGGCTGGTGGAAGGAAGAAAACTGATCATGGGTGGGGTGGAGATCCCCTGGGAAAAGGGTCTTCTGGGGCATTCCGACGCCGACGTCCTCTTGCACGCCATCTCCGACGCCATCCTGGGCGCCATCGGCGAAGGCGACATCGGCAAGCACTTCCCCGATACCGACCCCACCTTCAAGGGAGCCGACAGCCTCAAACTCCTGGAACAGGTCATGGTCATCGCCGACAACCGCGGCTACCGGCTCGGCAATCTGGACGCCACCATCATCGCCCAGCGTCCCAAGATGGCGCCCCATATCTCTGCAATGCGGGAGAATATTGCCCGGGTGCTCCATGCCGCCCCGGAACAGGTCAACGTAAAGGCCACCACCGAGGAAGGCCTCGGATTCACCGGCACCGGCGAGGGGATCTCCGCCCACGCCGTGGTACTGTTGGAACAGAATAGGTAATGCACCGCATTCCACAAGCTGTTGAAAAATTCAGGTTGCTCAAAAATAGTCAGATCGTCGCACCCGCAGTATAATCGTCTCCGGCGATTATCGGTGACGAAGCGCAGCGAAGTTCATCCCGCAGGGACAGAACCGGAACGGTTCTGCTAAATGCCCTGCGGAGGCGTAGCAGCGCTACGCCGCACAAAAGGGACTTCGAGGACGGCGGCGAGATGGCTGTTTTTCAACAACCTGTCAACGAACAAGGTTTCCCCATGACCACCTTTGAGAACATAGCCGCCAAGGTCCGCGCCAACGAGCGCATCAGCGCCGACGAGGCGCTTTTCCTGTTCACCTCCAACGACCTCCTGGCCATCGGCGAACTGGCCGCCCTGGCCAACGGGCGCAAGAACGGCAAGAACGTCTTCTTTAACGTCAACCGCCACATCAACCCGACCAACATCTGCGTCAACCGCTGTGCCTTCTGCGCCTTCTCCCGCACGCCGGGGGACGACGGGGCCTACACCCTGGCGCTGGAAGAGGTGTGCCGCAAGGCGAAGCAGGCAGCAGAGGAAGGCGCCACCGAGGTGCACATCGTCGGCGGACTCCACCCCGACCTCCCCTTCGAATACTACGAGAAGGCGCTGGGTTCCATCCGCCAAGTTGCTCCGGGGCTGCACATCAAGGCCTTTACCGCTGTGGAGATCGACTATTTTGGACGCATCTCCGGCCTGAGCATCGAACAGGTTTTCGAGCGGCTCAAGGCCGCCGGACTCGGTTCCATGCCGGGCGGCGGGGCGGAGATACTGGTGGAGGAGGTCCGTCAAAAGATCTGCCCGGAGAAGATCTCCGGAGCCCGCTGGCTGGAGATCATCCGCCTGGCCCACCTGGCCGGCCTGAAGACCAACGCCACCATTCTCTACGGCCATGTGGAAGGACCGGCCGACCGGGTCAGGCACATGGAGATGCTTCGGGAGTTGCAGGACGAAACCGGCGGTTTCCAGGCCTTCATTCCCCTGGCCTTCCAGCCGGAGAACTCCGACCTGAAGCTGAACATCCGGGGGACCTCCGGCCTGGACGACCTCAAAACCCTGGCGATTGCCCGCATCTTCCTGGACAACTTCAACCACATCAAGGCCTATTGGGTCATGCTGGGGGAAAAGATCGCCCAGGTTTCCCTGGCCTTCGGGGTCAACGATCTGGACGGCACCGTGGTGGAGGAAAAGATCGGCCACGACGCCGGAGCCCGTAGTCCCCAGTCCCTGACCAAGGAGGGCATCATCCGCCTGATCGGCAAGGCCGGCCGGACCCCGGTGGAGCGTGATACCCTGTACCGGCCGATCAACAGCTATTGAAAATCCCAAAAACGGCGGTTTGGCCACAGAGACGCAGAGACACAGAGGGAATCACAGAGTTTTTTCAAATATTCTCAAATCCTTAAATGGTGAAGAGAAATTAGGCCGAAATGTTGTCTAACCCTTTTAAATGTTTATCTCCGTGTCTCTGTGGCTCTGTGGCAAATACTTTTTCCGGGATGATTCGCTTCACCCCGTCCCTCGACCCCGGAGATGCCCGTTGCCGTCTCGAAAGGCTCATCCCGTCACACCTCGACCCTTCCCCTTTTCAACCCGACCTCCGGCGACTCCGGCGCATGTCGGCCGCCTTTGCCGCCTTTTGTCCGCCCCCCTGGCCTGCCCCAGGCCTCTGCCTGACCCCCGAGATCCACTACCAGAGCGAACTCTGGCTCCCCTTGGCCGAACTGAAACCGGTCTTCAGCCGCTTCCACCGGGCAGCCCTCGGCTGCGCATCGCCCCTTGGCGGCGCACCTTGCGACGCCGCGGCCAGTTGGGCCGACGTGGCGTCCGCCTTGCCGCCGCCCTTGTCGTCATGTACCACTCCGTCCCGCCTGCTGCACCGGCTCGTGACCGACAATGAAGCGCGCAGGATATACCTCTTCCGGTCCAGCATGCCGAAACGTTTCTACGGCGGGGCCATGGACCGCTACCCGCACCAGACGGCTGCTGTCCGGCTCTGGCTGGAACGGCGGAACGTGGGAGAACAGCCGTTGCGCTGCCTTGACGCCGCCTGCGGGGACGGCGCCATTACCTATGGCTTGGTGCGGCTGCTGCTCGACCTCGGCCGGGCGCCCCAGGACTTTCTGGTGGAAGGGTGGACCATCGACCCGTTGGAGGTGTGGGCCGCCGCCCATTGCGCCTTTCCCCATGATCCTTCGCGGCAGGAGGCCTTCAGGCGCTGGGCGCTGCCGGTTTTTTCAACCGGCGCAGAGCGGTCCCTGTCATTCCGGCAGGCCGACCTCCTGACCGTGGCCCCGGACCGGCAGCGCTTCGATCTCATCCTCTGCAACGGACTGCTGGGGGGGCCGATCATCAACAAAGGCGAGGAGATCCGGCGGGTCGTGGAGAGCCTTGCGGCACTCCTGGCGCCAAGGGGATTGGTGCTGGCTGCGGACAGCTTCCACGGAGGGTGGAAACAGAAATGCCCGCACCATGAAGTGCAGGCATTGTTTGCTTCGGCCGGGCTCGCCGTATTCGAGGCCGGCGAGGGGGTCGGCGGTCTGAAACAGGGCTAAATCAATCGCGCCTGCCCCCGCCCTGCAGGGATTTGCGTTGCTTCCGCTCGGCGATGATCCTGTCGAATTTTTCGCGCTGGTCCGGCCGCAACACCGCTTTGATGCGTTCCTGGCTCGCGGTGAGCAGGGCCTCGATCTGGGGATGAATCTGGTTTTTCAGCCTGACGATGCCCTCGTGGGCTTCATGGGTAATGGCCTTGACCTGCCCCTTCTGGAGGCTGTCCAGATTAAGCTCCCTGGTGAGCCGCTCCACAATGACATCCTCCCGCATCTTGTGTCCGCCACTGATGAAATGCTCTAAACGGGCTTGATAGATCATGTAGGTGGCCAGAGCCCCGCCGGCGGCGCCCAGGAAAAATACCAGCAGGATGCCCGCTATCGCCTTGAAGTTCTTCATATCATTCCCCCGTCAGGACGTTCCCCGCCACATAATCTTCCTGGCCTGAACTGATGGCCGCAAACAGGTCGCCGGATGGTGCCGGCCGGTAGCTGGCGCTGTACACCGCGATGAGGACCACCAGGACGGCAAACACCGGCACCATGCGCCAGATCAGCGCATACCAGGGAAGTCCCTCTGCCCGGCGTTCCCGCAACCTGGCCATCACCCTGGTTTCGAAATGCTCTTCCAGCGCAGAGGTGTCCATCCTGGCATCGCGCGCCGCCGCGAAGAGCCGATCCAACCTTTCATCCGCGTTATTGTTCATCGTTTTCCTCCAGCACCCGTTTCAACGCCTGCCGCGCCCGATGGGCCCGCACTTTCACGTTTGCTTCGCTCCACCCCGTCAACCCTGAAATCTCCCGCACCGAGTACCCCTCCAGCTCCAGGAGGGTAATGACGACCCGCTCGTCCGCCTTCAAACGGGACAGCGCCCACTTCAAAAGTTCACGAGCCTGACCGGCCTCATGGCGCGCTTCGGCGGCATAGTCGCGCACTTCGAAGACGTAGTCGTCAAACCCGCTTTGCCCCTTTTCGCGCCGCCGGCGGCGGAGAGCGTCGTGGCTTGCCCGGACGGCGATCCGCGTCAGCCAGTGCTCAAAGGGGGCGTCGTGCCGGAACGCCGCCAGGTTTTCAAAAGCCTTGATGAAGACCTCCTGGCAGATGTCTTCCACCTCGTCGCTGTCCCGCGCAAAACGGGAGGCCAGCCCGAAGATGCGCCGCTTGTAGCGGGTCACCAGCAGGGAAAAGGCGCCTTCATCACCCGCAAGGACGGCGCTGATCAGGCTTTCGTCGGAAGTCTGCTCTGGCACACTGGTCACGGTCGTTGAATGGTCTCCGGTCATTGCACGCGGTCTTGGAAAGCTGCCGCACCCCGCTCTACCTGCTCAATATTCCTGCAAGAAAGACGATGGGCACGACTGAAAGGTTACACGATGGACACAAATAAGCAAAGCCACCGGAAGAGGTGGCTTTGCCTGAAACGAGAGTGGTGTCGCCACATGGCCGCACTCAGAACCTGATCAGCAGGCCGCCCCAGGAGAGTCCGCCGCCAAAACCCATGGTCAGGACGAGGTTGCCCGGCTTGATGGTGCCGTTGCGCAGGTTCTCGTCGAGCACCAGCGCCACCGAGGCGGCCGAGGTATTGCCGCAGCGGTCCAGATTCAACAGGAACCGTTCCTTGGGATAACCGAACTTCTTGGCGATGAAATCGATCATGCGCACATTGGCCTGGTGCGGGATGATGTAATCCAGGTCGGAGGTTTGGATACCGCCCTTCCGGCAGATTTCCATGATGATCTCGGGGATTACGTCGGTGGCAAAGACGTAGACCTGTTTGCCGGCCATCTTGAAGGTGTTCTCACGGGCGGCGATGGTCTCGGCGGTGACCGGCTTGCGCGACCCGGAGGAGGGTACCTGGATCAGCGGCCAACCGCTGCCGTCGCTGCGCATGTAGGTGCAGATCACCCCTTTGTCCTCCTCGGTCGCCCTGAGGATAGCGGCTCCGGCACCGTCGCCGAACAGCGGGCAGGTGGACTTGTCCTCGAAATCGAGGATCTTGGAGTAGGTGTCCGCGCCGATTGCCATCACCGTCTTGTACTTGCCGCACTTGATGAAGTTGTCAGCCACCTCCATGGCATACACGAAACTGCTGCACACCGAGTTGACATCGAAGGCAAAGGCGTTAGCGGCGCCGATGTTGTGCTGGACAATGCAGGCTGTTGCCGGCAGGATCATATCAGGCGTCGAGGTGCCGACCACAAGGCAATCGATCTCGGAAGCATCAATACCCGCAGCCTCCAGAGCCTGCTTTGCGGCGATGGTCGCCAGATCGGAGGTTGCCTGATCCTCGCGGGCAAACCTGCGCTCACGGATGCCGGTACGGGAAAACACCCACTCGTCGGCGTTTTCCACCAAACCTTCGAAAAATTCGTTTTTGACAATCCGTTCCGGTGAATATGCCCCGCTGCCGATGATCTGCGAATGAATCATGATATCCCCGATGTTGCACATGTCGTGCAATTGTTTTCCGCATTACTAAAGATTCTCGAATCTCTCATAAAATAACACTGTTTGTCAATCGCAATGTTGTATAAACGACACAGCTTGCGGCAATCCCTTTACCCCTCGTCCCGGTGCCGCAGAAGATCGGCAACGGAAAAGGCCCACACCAGGGCAAACGCGGCCAGAAGCCCCTTCCCGAAGCCGGAGACCCCTTTCAGGGCCGCCATGACCTCACCGGAAGAGACCGTAACCGTACCGCCGGCCACCTGGGCGGCGATCACCGGTCCGAGCCCCTTCAACACCACGAACAGCGCCAAAAGGAGGAGCAGGTTAAGCACCATGATGATGGCGATCCCCGCCACCTTGCGGCCGAGATAGAGCTGGCCCAGGCCGGGCAGGACGAGGGCCGAGAGCAACAGAGCGGTGCGCTTTCGCGTCATGGGGAGGCTCCGGCGGACGATGCGGATGCGGCGAGCAGGGCCGTCATGTCGTCGTGGATCAGGCCGTTTGAGGCCAGGATACGGTCATTGAACACGTCATAAGCGGAACCGTCGAAGGTCGTAACGATCCCGCCCGCTTCACGGACAAGCAAGACGCCGGCGGCCACATCCCACGGTTTGAGCTTCAACTCCCAGAAACCGTCCAGGCGGCCGGCGGCCACAAAGGCCAGGTCCAGGGCGGCGGCGCCGGCCCGGCGGATGCCGCGGGCCGCCTTCTGGAAGGCGATGAAGCTGGCGAAGTTGTTGGCCGGGTCGGTGGCGCAGTCATAAGGGAAACCGGTACCCAGCACGGTATTGCCGAGGGGAAAATGCGTGGAGACCCGCAAACGGCGCCCGTTCATGTATGCGCCGCCCCCTCTGGTGGCGGTGAAGAGCTCATCGGACAGGGGATTATAGATCACGCCCACTGCCAGTTCACCCTCCGCCTCCATGGCGATGGAGACGCAGAACCAGGGGAATCCGTGGGCGTAATTGGTCGTGCCGTCCAAGGGGTCGATGATCCAGCGGAACGGGGAGTCGCCCGACGGATACTCCCCTTCTTCCGCGATGACGGTGTGACCGGGGAAGCAGGCCAGGAGGTGTTCCACGATGAGCCGCTCGGATTCCCGGTCCACCTCGGTCACCAGGTTCTTGTCGCCCTTCAGGTCAATCTCCAAAAGCGAGGCAAAACGGTGGCGCTGATAGCTCCCCGCCGCCATGGCCGCCGTCACGGCGCTATCGAGGTATTTTTGGTAATCGTTCATCGCTACACCTCGCAAAAAAGAAGGCGGCCGGATACGCCGCCTTTGCAGAATTCTGTTTATACCAGACTCGTTGCCCCCTGACAAGCATCCGTCTTTCTGCTTTGACATTACACCTACTTTAAGGCATATTCTAGCGCGTTTATCGTATAATCTTACTATCCCTGACGGGACGGCATACGGAGCGATCAAACCGTGGTACTCTTTTCTAACATACTCCTGGCTCTGGCCAAGATCGTGGAACTGGGCGATGGTCTTTTAACCATCTACAAGTATATCCTGCTGGCCAGCGTGATCATCTCATGGGTGAATGCCGACCCGTATAACCCGATAGTCAACTTCATCTACCGCGTAACCGACCCTCTCTTGCGCAGGATCAGGCGCCACATGCCCGACACCGGCATGCTCGACCTCTCCCCCATTGTCGCCTTTGCCCTGATCTACGTGCTCCAGATCGTCGTATTCAACACCGCCTATCAGTACCTCATGACGGCCAGTATGTCACTCAAACTGAGAGGTTAACCAACGATGAAGATCACCCCGATTGATATCCAGCAGCAGCAGTTCAAAGGCAAGATGCTGGGGGGCCTGGACCCCGAGGATGTGGATGCCTTCCTGCAGTCCGTGGCCTCTGAAATGGAAGGCCTGATCCGGGAAAACAATGAGCTGAAAGAGCAGCAGGGCCGCCACAACCGCGAAATGACCGAGATGTCCGAGAAGGAGAAAGATCTTCGCGAAACCATGCTGGCTGCCCAGCGGATCTCCGAGGAAATGAAGGCCAATGCCCAGAAAGAGGCGTCACTGATCGTTTCCGAAGCCGAACTCAAGGCCGAGCGGATCGTGGCGGACGCCGAACGCCAACTGGGCGATCTCAAGGCCCGTATCGAAGAGGCCCGCCGCCTGAAGATCCAGTTCGAGATGAGCCTCAAAGCCCTTCTGGACAGCTACGCCCGCCAACTCTCCGGCGATGAGCAGGCCTGACCAGCCCCTCTGTTCCGATACGGATGGGGGCATTATCCTGACCCTTCACATCCAGCCCCGGGCATCGAAGAACCAGGTGTGCGGCATTCAGGACAACGCCCTGAAGATCCGCCTGACCTCGCCACCGGTGGATGGCGCCGCCAACAAGCTCTGCCGCGAATTCCTGGCGGAATTGTTCAACGTATCCAAATCAGAGGTTGAGATCCTATCGGGGGAGACCTCACGTCAC
The DNA here is from genome assembly GCF_019972295.1 of Geobacter sp. AOG2. Taxonomy (NCBI): domain Bacteria; kingdom Pseudomonadati; phylum Thermodesulfobacteriota; class Desulfuromonadia; order Geobacterales; family Geobacteraceae; genus Geobacter; species Geobacter sp. AOG2. The sequence continues at coordinate 3,144,261 of NZ_BLJA01000001.1, read as the reverse complement.
AAGCGAGTCAGGATTTGCGGCAGGGATTCCGCGCACCTCCGGCGGATGCTGGAAGAACTGATCCCGCAGCAGCGGTAAACAAACAACACGCAGCAGCCCTTACGGATTATGCCTGTTCCCCACCTATCTGTCAGTCGGCTGAATTAACCACGAAAGGAAACACACATGGCACAGGCAAAAAACGGCGACAAGGTTCGCGTGCACTACACCGGCACGCTTGAGGACGGCTCCATATTCGACAGCTCGGAAGTGGGCGCAGACGAATGTAGCGACGATTCGTGCGGTTGTGGCGGCCAAACCGGCGGACCGCTGGAGTTCGTCATCGGCGAAGGCACCCTGATCCCCAAATTCGAAGCGGCGGTGGTCGGCCTTGAACCGGGCCAGAAGGTGCAGGTCAAGATCGCCTCCGATGAAGCCTACGGCCCCCGGGCCGAGGAGATGGTGGCTGTCATCGAACGCAGCGAAATCCCGGGCGATATCAATCCTGAGCCCGGCCAACATATGGAGGTGATTCTTCAGGATGGCACGGCAATGCCGGTCATGGTAACCGAGGTGTCCGAAACCACCGTCACCCTCGACGCCAACCACCCGCTGGCGGGGCAGGATCTGACCTTCGACATCACGCTGGTGGAGATACTCTAACGGCTTTCGGAAAAGGGGGCCTGCAAATCGCACTTCCCCCAACGTCTCTCCAAAACAGAAGGGCCGTGGAATTCATTCCACGGCCCTTTGTCGCTTTTATCCAGCTTTGAATATCAGTGTTGCGGCTGTTTCTCCGTAGCTACCGTTGAGCCGGCCGGCTCAACCCCATAATCCTTGGCATCTGCGGGCGGCCCGGCAATCACGATCACAAAGGGAATCGCTTTCCCCGGCGGCACCTCCAGATTGTCCAGCGAATCGCCGAACTGGTTGGCCATGGCAGCCTCTATCTTTTCCAGCGGCATGGCGGCAAGCTGTTCCTTGGTCAACGGGTTCCCGCAAAAAGCATTCTTGCTTGCCAGCACCTGACCGGCCGGACCGTAGATCATCCCCTTGACCTGGATGGCGGCCCGCGGACCGGAAAATTCGTTTACCGCCTCCCCGCTGATCGCAACAAGCTCGCCGGCAACACGGTTCTTGACGAAAACGGCATTTACGCCACGGACCGAAATCCGCCCGCTGTCCTTTGCCACCTTCTCTGCACCCAACATCGAGTAGCCCACATAGCCCACGACCGCCACGACGAGCACCACAAGAACGGTGACCAGCCCCATGAGAAGCGGGCTCTGCCTGCGGCGCGAGATTATGGAAAGCGGCGGCAATTCTTCTTGCGGTACGGAAAGGGGGGGTGTGGCGGCCTCCTCGGCGGCGCCTTCCCCCTTCTGCGGCTCTACCGGCGGGGCGAAAAACAATTCCTGGGCAGGCTTGAGTTCCTCGGGGTTGACCTGCTGTACGGCCACCGAGGTCAGCTCGTCGCCAAAATCGATTTCACCAAGACTGAAGGGTTCATCGGCCTTATCTGCTTCGATACCGCCGAGATCAGCTTTTCCACCCGATGTCTTTTCGGCAGCCCCCATGGAATCGGCAAACGCCTCCACCGGGAAATCAAAGGCAATCGGCTCCGCGGGTTCTTCGTGTACCGGCGTGGCAACAGCATCGCCAAACAGGTTTTCAGCACCAAAATCGAAACCTGCGGCGTCCGGGACGGAAACATCTGCGGCAGGATGAAGGCTGTCTCCACCGAGATCATTGGCCATTGACTCCGTGGCGCCGCTCCCACTCTCGGCAGTGCCGCCGAAATCGAAATCGGAAAAGTCCGGCTCGCTTGATGGCGTCGCAGCTTTATCATGCCCGGCGGTCGCATCCTCCATGCTCTCCGAAAAGGAGAAATCGAAATCCCCGTCCCCTGCCGGAGCAAAGGACTGCTCCGCCGCAGGTGGCGCAAACGAAGGCTCGTCACCCGGCCCGGGAGCGACCGGTCGTTCAAAGCCGGTCTCGGCATCAGGCTGGGGTTCCTGCTCCTGCTGTTGCTTCGTGACGGTAAATACGTGGCGGCACTTGGCGCAGCGAACCTTGACGCCCTTATCCTTGATCTTGGCGTCATCGAGCCTGAACTTCGTGGAGCACTGTTCACACTGGATAATCATCTGCGACTCCCCGCTGAGAAGTGGTGGCAAACCACCTAAATACTTGAACCTTCTATGGTCTATATCAAAAAGGGGTAACAGTGTCAAATTCTTAAAATCAGGCATCGCTTCGCCTGCAGTGGCGCCGGAGCAGCCTGAATCCCTCGCAATGGCCGGAATGTGACCCGCATGGTGCTTTTTCCCCTAACATTGACGGTCTCCCTGCAGGAAACAGTGGTTTTGGTTGAAAGTGGGTAGCCATACGTAGTATATGGTAACAGTTCAAATCTTTAATCCGGGCGGAGAGACCGTTGCGCAGGTTCATCGTATCCATAATCCTCGGCACCGTGATTCTGTCCGCACACAGGGGTCTGGCGGCCGGGGATTCACGCACACCGCGCCCGTCTGCCGCTGTCACCCCCTCTATTTCCCTCACCCCGACCGCCGGTCTGTTCCTGTTTGATGGCCACAGAAATCTGGAAGCAAGCCCCACCTACGGTATTCGCCTCGGTTACGATATCATTGGCCGAAACGCCATCGACAGCCTGGGGATCGAGGCCGGACTCGATGTGGCCATGACCCGCTTGAAATCGGATAAAAGTTCCGCCACCGCTTATATCCTGCGCACTGAGGCGCTTTATTCCGTTCTGCCCAGGGGACGCTTCGTCCCTTCTTTTGCCGTCGGTGTCGGCGGCATATATGTCGACAACAGCGGCAGTTCTTCTACAAACGCATTCATGGATTACGGCGCCAGCGCCAAATATTTCCTCAAGGATTATCTGGCGCTACGGTTCGACGTTCGCCATATCTTCGTCTACGAGGACATGGCCGCCCGCAGCAACCTCGAATCAACCCTTGGCCTGTCATTCTTCCCGAGCTATGACAAGGAACTGAAACGGGTGCCACCGGTTGATTCCGACAGCGACGGCGTACCCGACTACCTGGACAAATGCCCGGAGACACCAAAAGGTACCAAGGTGGACCGGGACGGCTGCCCGGTGGATAGTGACGGCGACGGCGTGCCCAACTATCTGGATAAATGCCCCGGAACGCCGCTGGGAGTAAAGGTTGATAACGGTGGCTGTCCGCTTGACAGCGACGGCGACGGCGTGCCCGACTATCTGGACAAATGCCCCGGTACCCTGGAAGGGGCCAAGGTCGACAGGGCCGGCTGCCCGGCAAAAAGCACGGAGCCCGCTGCAACCGCTACGACCCCTCCGACAACGGCGGCGCCTGAGACGGGAGAACCGGCCAAGGCAGCGGCCCCGGCACCGGCAGCAGCCATTGCCGCACCGGCTCCCAAAGAGGCACCACCGGCCGCTCCTCCGGCCGCCCCTTCCGGTACTGCCAAAGCCCCCGCGGTCATGGTGGATTGCGTCGTCAAACTCGACGGAGTGAGCCTGCTGGATTCCGACTGCGACACGGTCCCCGACTATCTCGACAGGTGCCCCGGAACACCCTGGGGAACAGTGGTGGACAAGGAAGGTTGCCCAACGGGGAATACTGCTCCCGTGCCCGTGCCCGTGCCCGTTCCTGCACCAGTTCCTGCACCAGTTCCCGTTCCTGCACCAGCTCCTGCACCAGCTCCTGCACCAGTTCCAGTTCCAGTTCCTGCACCTGCTCCAGCACCTGCACCCGAGCCTGCACCAACTCCAGCTCCTGCACCGATGCCTGCTCCTGAAAAACCGGCGCTCGAAAAAGCGGAGCCGGAGCCGATACTGATCGAGGTGCCGATAAAGAACCTCCTGCCGCGGAAAGGCATGTCCAGCACGGGTTATTTTACCGCCGCGGTGGACCGATGCCCCCAGAAGCCGGAAAGCAGCGTCGTTTACGACGAAAAGCCGTTGATGAAGCTCGTCATCAACTTCAGGGTGGACAAGGCCGACATCGATCCGAAATATTTCGGGAAGATCAAGAAAATCTACGACTTCATGAAGAAGAATCCCCAGGTATTCGCCCATGTGGAAGGGCACGCGGATTATAACGGGCCGTTCGATTACAATATTACCCTTTCCCGCGTCAGGGCCATCAATATCAAGAACCAGATTCTGCACTACGGCGACGTCGCCCCTGAGAGGATCAGCATCAATGCCTATGGCTGCTCCATCCCCGTCGCCAACAACAGGACGGCGGAGGGGCGGCGCAAGAACCGGCGCGGCGTGACGGTAATAACCCTTACGGTTGCCGGACCCTCGGTGGAGAAATAATCCCTCCTGAGAGACGGATCGTCGCCCTTGCGGCGGCATACACCATGCTTTCCCCGCTTGCCTTGCAGATCAAAACAATGCAAAATACAGTAAATTTCTCCATGGGAGCCGTATCATGGCACTGCGCGTCTACAACACCCTTTCCGGGGAAAAGGAAGTCTTCGTACCGCTTATACCCGGCAGGGCCGGAATGTACGTCTGCGGGGTAACGGTCTACGATTACTGCCACATCGGCCACGCAAGGGCCAACGTGGTTTTCGACGTGATCTATCGCTACCTGAAGTACGCCGGTTACGATGTCACCTATGTCCGCAACTATACCGACATCGACGACAAGATCATCAATCGCGCCAATCAGGAAGGGGTGGACTATCGTACCATCAGCGACCGTTATATCCAGGCCTTCGACGAAGACATGGCGCGCCTGGGCCTGGCCAAGCCGACGGTGGAGCCCAAGGCCACCGATCACATCGGCGGCATCATCGCGATCATCGAAGCCCTGATCGCCAAGGGGCATGCCTATGAGTCGGAGGGGGACGTTTATTATGCCGTGGAGACCTTCCCCAACTATCTCAGGCTTTCCAAGCGCAACCTGGACGAGATGAAAGCCGGCGCGCGGGTCGAGGTGGGCGACAAAAAGCGCCACCCCATGGACTTTGCCCTCTGGAAGGGTTCCAAACCGGGCGAACCGTGGTGGGAATCGCCGTGGGGAAAGGGACGCCCCGGCTGGCATATCGAGTGTTCGGCCATGAGCATGGAATTCCTGGGCGCCACCTTCGATTTCCATGGCGGAGGCAAAGACCTGATCTTCCCCCATCACGAAAACGAGATCGCCCAATCCGAAGCCGCCAATGGGTGCCAGTTCGTCCGCTATTGGCTGCACAACGGCTTTGTCAACATCAACTCGGAGAAGATGAGCAAATCCCTGGGCAATTTTTTCACCATCCGGCAGGTTCTGGAGAAATTCGACCCGGAAACGTTGCGTTTCTTCATCCTCTCTGCCCATTACCGCTCGCCGATCGACTTTTCCGACCAGAACCTGGACGAGGCCCAGGCAGGCCTGGAGCGGATCTACTCCTGCCTGGCGGCCCTGGACGAGATCCTGCTTGAGAATCCCGGAATCCCCGAGCTGCCGGTAGCGGAAGCGCTGGCCGGAGCGGGACCGGATCTGCAGGACAAGCTGGAAGACCTCATCCCCCGTTTCCGTGAGGCCATGGATGACGATTTCAACACTGCCCAGGCTCTGGGGGTGCTGTTCGATGCCGTGCGCGCCAGCAACCGTTTCCTTGCGGAAGCAAACGAAATCAGCTCGGCCGGCCTGTCGCTCATTGCCCGGGCCCGACGCAGTTTTACCGAGATCGGCCAGGTGCTGGGCCTGTTCGGCAACGGTCCGGCAGCATGGTTGGAGCAGATCAAGAGTTCCAAGGCAGGCCGGATAGACCTCTCACCGGCGGAGATCGAGGCCCTGATCGCAGAGCGAGCCGAAGCGCGCAAGGCCAAGGACTTCAAGCGAAGCGACGAGATACGCGACATGTTGCTGGAGCGGGGCATACAATTACTCGACTCGGCCCAGGGCACCACCTGGAACGTCCGATAATAGCTACGAATTCGTCCGTCCTTACTTGAAAACAGCTCATCTCCGGGTATACTTAATTACCTCTTGTCTTGAATGATCTGGTATGAACGAGGAGCCGCGTGGATTGGGAGTGCTGCTGGGATAGAGATGTCGTTGCACAGGGTGATTGCCCAAACATCCGCGAGGGCGATGAAGACCTGCTGGAATCCCCGCGGCGACGCATCCTGGAAAAGTGCTGCGACTGCCCCAATTTCAAACGTGATCTGGAACGCTTTCAGGCCAGCGGACACCCCTTGGGTCCGGTCTTTTCCCTGTTTCACGACGAATACCGCCGCCAGAAGGTCCAAATCCAGTCCCTGCTCAGCTTCCTGGACAACAAAAGCCTCGAGATCCGCTTCCTCCACGAACTGGGTTCCGTCCTGCAGAGTTCCGTAGACCTGGAAGAGGTGCTGTCGGTGGCCCTGACAGCCATCACCGCCGGACGGGGTTTCGGCATGAACCGGGCGTTCCTGCTGATGGTCGACCACAAGCGCGAGCACCTCCAGGGATACCTGGCCATCGGCCCGCGCAACTATGAAGAGGCCCATCAGGCTTGGGACGAGATCTCCCACAATGACATGGACCTGCAGACCCTGGCCCAAAGTTTCCGCAAGAACAAGCTCACCGCCGAACGGGCCAAATTTCACGACATCCTGGAACAGATATCGGTTCCTCTTTCCGCCACCACCCATATCCTCATCCGGGCCCTGGACGGAAAACAACCGATGCTGATCGAAGACGCCTTCCATCACCCCGACGTGGACCCCCAGTTCGCCAGGTTGTTGGGGGTGGATACCTTTCTGCTGATGCCGCTCGTTTCCCGAAACCGGAGGGTTGGCGTAATCATCGCCGACAACTGCATCACCCATCGCCGCATCACTCCGGAGGACATGCACTCCCTGGAGACCTTCACCTTTCCCGTGGCGTTTGCCATAGAACGGGCATCCCTCTACGAACGGCTCCAGGAGGAGCTCAATCGGGCCACGGAAGCCCATACCAAGCTGAAGGAACAACAACAACTGATCGTCAGGATGGAGAAGATGGCCCTCGTCGGCCGGATCACCTCAAGCATAGCCCACTCCATCCGCAACCCCCTGATGATCATCGGCGGATTTGCCCGATCCATGCTGAAAAACACCCCGGTCGGCGATCCCAAGCGTAATTTCATCGAATCCATCGTCGGCGAGGCCCGCCAGTTGGAGGGGGTTCTGGATGAAATCCTCAACTACTCCGACTCCCTCTACCCGACCAAGGATTTCTGGGACGTGAACCAGTTGGTGGAGGCCGCGCTCCGCGATTCGGCCGATGCGTTGAACACCAGAGGGTACCGGATCGCGTTCTCGGCGGGAAGCGAGCTGCCGCCGGCCTATATCGATTTCAAGCAAGTGTCCTACTGCCTGCGTACCATTTTACTCTGCGACCTGAATGCCACCGACCACGAGCGGGTTGTGGATATCGGTACCAGCCGGGAAGACGACAACATCATGATCCGTATCCAGGATCACGGCCGGTATATCTCCCAAGAACAGTTGGATACCATCATGGTGCCCTTTTCGTCCACGCGGGAGATGGGGGCCGGCCTGGGACTGGCCCTGTGCAAGACCATTCTGGAGAAGCAGGGGATACCCCTGAATGCCCAATCAGCGCCCGAAAAGGGCATTATTTTCACAATCGCACTTCCCATCCGGAAGGAGGAACAGCAATGAGCAGGTTACTTGTTGTCGATGATGAAGCCAATATCCGGCTTTTGTATGCCGAGGAGTTGGCGGACGAGGGGTATGAAGTGGTGACGGCGGCCGGAATCTCCGAGGCGGTGGAAAAACTCCAGGAGGGTCCCTTCGACCTGGCGGTGTTGGACATAAAGCTCAAGAACGAGAGTGGCATAGAGCTGTTGCAGAAGTTGGTCAAGGAGCGCCACGACATGCCGGTCATCCTCTGTTCGGCCTTCTCCTGCTACAAGGACGACTTCTCCGCCTGGCTGGCGGACGGCTACGTGGTCAAATCCGGCAACCTGGCCGAACTGAAGCAGGAGATCGCCCGGGTTCTCGCCAAAAAAGCCCAACGGCTGAAAGCGGACCTGTAATCCCCCCTTGCCCCGGAGGACCGGCCTGGCTTGCCGGTGAACCCTTCCTCCCGGCCATCTGCGACAAAAGGGTACGAGATCATTATTCCACGCAAGGAGCCCACCATATGAAAGCCGTCATCATGGCCGGCGGATTCGGAACCCGCATCCAGCCGCTCACCAGCAGCATCCCCAAACCGATGATCCCCCTCTTCAACCGCCCGATCATGCTTCATATCGTGGAATTGCTCAAAAAGCACGATATCACCGACCTGGTGATGCTGCTCTACCATCAGCCGTTCGTCATCAAGAACTTCTTCCGCGACGGCGCCGATTTTGGGGTCAAGATCACCTACGTGACCCCCTTGCAGGACATGGGCACCGCCGGAGCGGTCAAGGCGGCTGAGAAGTATCTGGACGAGCGTTTCCTGGTGATCAGCGGCGACCTGCTGACGGACTTCAACCTCAAGAAGATCATCGATTTCCATGTCGACAACAAGGCCAGTGCCACCATCACCCTCACCTCGGTCAAAGACCCACTCCAGTTCGGGGTGGTGATCACCGACAAGGAAAAACGCATCACCCAGTTCCTGGAAAAGCCCGGCTGGGGCGAGGTCATCTCGGACACCATCAATACCGGTATTTACGTGCTGGAGCCCGAGATCCTGGCGGCCATCCCCGACGGGGAAAACTTCGATTTTTCCCAGGACCTTTTCCCGGCCATGCTGAAGAACAAGGATGCCCTGTTCGGCTGTACGGCCAAAGGGTACTGGCGCGACATCGGCAACACCGACTCCTACCGGGAGGCCTACCACGACATCTTCAAGGGCAGGATCAACCTGAAGATCGACGAGCCCAAACAGGATTTCCTGGGCAAGGACCTGCGCATCGGCGCCGACGTGACCCTGGAAAATCGCACCGGCCTCGAAGGAACGGTGGTCATCGGCGATAACAGCCAGATTCTCGGCGACGTGCGTATCAAGGATTCCGTCGTCGGGCGCAACTGCACCATTGAAACCGGGGTCAAACTCAACCGTTGCGTGATCTGGGATAACTCCTACGTCAAGAAGGGGGCCAAGATCAGCGACAGCGTGATCTGTTCCAATGTGCGCGTCGGCCAGGGGGCGGTGCTGGAGGAGGGTGTCATTGTTGCCGATGAAACCTCCATCGGCGACGAGGCCGTCATCAAGAGCGAGGTCAAGATCTGGCCGCGCAAGATGATCGAGGCCGGCGCCATCGTCACCGCCAACCTGATCTGGGGTGAGAAGTGGAAAAAGGCGCTCTTCGAGGGCGCCATCATCAAAGGCCTCTCCAATGTGGAACTGACACCCGAATTCGTGGCGAAACTGGGCTGCGCCTACGGTACGACCCTTCCCAAGGGGAGTTTCGTCCTGGGCGGCCGCGACTGCCACCTCTCCTCGCGCATGCTCAAACGCTGCTTCGTGGGCGGCATCCTCTCGGCAGGGGTCAATGTACGCGACATGAAGATGACCCCTCTGCCGGTCCTGCGCTACAAGCTGAAGACCTTCGGCGAGGTGGGCGGTTTCTACCTTCGTCAGGCGTTTGACGACCCGGCGGCGCTGGAGATCGTCTTTCTGGACGGCGACGGGCTGGATTTTTCCAGCGGCATGGCCAAGAACGTGGAACGCATCTATTACAAAGAAAACTTCCGCCGCGCCCACCACAGCGAGCCGGGCGCCATCAGCGAAATCAACAATGTGGTCGAGTTCTACCGCGAAGGATTCCTGCGGGCCATCGACAAGGAAATGGTCAAAAAGGCGGCCTGGACCGTGGTGGTTGACTTCAATTTCTCGCCGGCCAGCCAGATTCTGCCACTGATCCTCAACGAACTGGGCTGCAACGTGATCGCCCTGAACGCCTATGTGGATGAGGGACGGGGCAGCAAAAACGCCATGGACAAGCAGGCGGGACTGGAGCAACTCTCCAAGATCGTTGCCTCGCTGGGCGCCCAGGCCGGTTTCTGGCTCGACCCCACCGCCGAAGCCATCGCTCTCCTGGACGAGAATGGCCGCATCTTAAGCGGCGTGGAGTTGCTCTCCCTGGCGACGGCGCTCTTCTTAAGGACCGGTCAGAAGGGGGTCATCGCCGTACCGGTGCAAACCCCCTCTACCATCGAGCAGGTGGCCAATCAGAAGCGCTGCCAGGTCACACGCACCAAAAGCAGCGACCGCGCCATGCTGGAGGCGGCCAACTCCTCCGAAGTCATCCTGGCCGGCACCATTGACGGCCGTTTCGCTTTTCCCCGTTTCCAGGCATCTTTCGACGGCATGTTCGCCATCGCCAAGCTGGTGGAACTGGGTGCCGCCAGCGCCACGCCCTTTTCCGTTGCGCTTGCGGAAACGCCGTCGAGTTCGTTTCTTCAGACCAGCGTCCCCTGCCCCTGGGAGATGAAGGGGGGCATCATGCGCAAGATGAGTGAGGACAGCCTGGACAAGGAGGCCACCTTTATCGACGGCATAAAGGTGCATTTCGGCGACGACTGGGTGCTGGTGCTGCCGGACCAGCATACCCCCCATGCCCACATCGTAGCCGAGTCCAAGGACCCGAAGACGGCCCAGAGGCTGCTGTCGGAGTATCAGAAAAAGGTGGAAGGGTGGAAGAAGGAGCTGGAATGACATCCTTCCAGGCTGTTGAAAAAAACCCAGGTTGTTCAAAAATAGTCAAATCGTCGCACCCGCAGAAAAGCCCCGCGGAGGCGTAGCAGCGCTACGCCGCACAAGGGGTTTTCGAGGACGGCGGCGAGATGGCTGTTTTTCAACAACCTCATAAGAGACAAGGAGCCGCCTGAGATGCCGACCCCGCTCGATGTGGTCATACTATGGCACATGCACCAGCCGTACTACAGGGACCCGCTCAAGAACGAGTATGAGCTCCCCTGGACCTACCTCCACGGCATCAAGGATTATTTCGACATGCCGGCGATCGTGGAAGACACTCCGGGCGCAAAGGCGGTCTTCAACCTGGTCCCGTCCCTGATAGAGCAGATCCTGGATTACGCCTCCGGCACCGCCGTTGACCCCTTCCTGGAAAAAGGCAAGGCTTCTCCGGCCGATCTGGCGGAGGCTGATCGCATCTTCCTGTTGGAGAATTTCTTTTCCGCCAACCGGCAGCGCATGATCGAACCGTCACGCCGCTACCTGGAACTGCTCTACATGGCCGGCGAGGGGAAACCGGGCAGCGCCCGTGACCGGGTACGGCACTTCAACGACCAGGATCTGCTGGACCTCCAGGTTTTGTTCTTCCTGGCCTGGACCGGAGAGGCTTCCCGCAGGCGCTATCCGGTCTTTGCCGAACTGGCGGCCAAAGGGGAGGAATTCACCGCCGCGGACAAGGCACTGCTCTTTGCCACGCAGCGGGAACTGTTGCAGGCCATCATCCCGTGCTACAAGCGCCTGCATCAGGAGGGGCGCGTTGAGTTGGCCGTCTCCCCCTACTACCATCCCATCCTGCCGCTTCTGTGCGACACCCGTAGCGCCCAGACCGCCATGCCGCGGGTCACGCTGCCCACGGCTGTTTTCCGCCACCCTGAAGATGCCCGCGCCCAGATCCGGCGCGGTATCGACTATTTCGAGCAGGTCTTCGGTTTCACCCCCACCGGCATGTGGCCGTCGGAAGGTTCGGTCAGCAACGAGACGCTGGAGATCATCGCCGAAAGCGGCATCGGCTGGATCGCGACGGATGAAGACATTCTGGTCAAAAGCCTTGAGGGGGGCCTGGGGGATCATAAGGAGCGTCTCTACCGTCCCTGGCGCTTCGTCTGCCGACAGGGGGAGATCGGCGCCTTTTTCCGCGACCACCAACTCTCCGACCTGGTTGGCTTCACCTACTCCCAATGGGATGCAAGCCGGGCCGTGGCGGATTTCTGCGGACGGCTGCACGCCATCAAGGGGCGTAGCGGCGGCGAGGGAAAGGTGATCCCGATCTGCCTGGACGGCGAGAACGCCTGGGAGTATTACCCAAACAACGCCTACGACTTTTTGCAGGGCTTGTACCGCGGCATTGCCGACTCACCCTCCCTCAACCTGACCCTCTGCTCCGACGTCCTGGCCCGCAGCACCTTTGACGGGCGGCTGCACGGCATCCACCCCGGTTCATGGATCAACGCCAATTACGGTATCTGGATCGGGCACCCGGAGGAGAACCTGGCTTGGGACCTCTTGGCCGCAACACGGGACGCCGCCGTCTCCCACAGCCCGGCCGTGGCCGAGGCCCTGGCAAGCGGCACCGTCGCAGCGGATGCCGATGTGGAGACGATCTGCCGTTCGCTGTATGCCGCCGAGGGGAGCGACTGGTTCTGGTGGTACGGCGACGACCATTTTTCGCCCCACAGCGACCGCTTCGACCGGCTTTTCCGCCAGCACCTGATGAACGTCTACCGGCTGCTGGGCATCGACACGCCGCGCGCACTGCTGGAAGCGATCAAGAAGAAGAGTCCGGCCGGATTGATCCGGGAACCGGCCGGCTTCATCGATCCCGAGATCAACGGCAGGATCAGCGACTACTTCGAATGGCTGGCCGCCGGCCTCTACGACCTGACCCGCCAGGGTTCGGCCATGCACTCCTCGGACCGCATGCTGCAAAGCTTCTACTACGGTTATAACAAGAGCCATCTCTTCTTCCGCATCGACGGCATTCAGGAGCTTTCCCGGATGTTGCGGGAGATCGACGTGCTCAACCTGCACCTCATCTATGACCGGGAATACCGGCTGCCCCTGCAGATGCGCACCGACGAGGGGCTTTTACAGGTCCGGGAAAACAACGCCTGGGTTCCGACCAGCGGCCATTGCCGTTGGAAGATCGCCAAGACCTGCGAGGTCTGCATCCCGCTGGAGGCCATCAAGCTTGCCTCCAAAAGCAAACTGTTCGCTTCGGTGACCCTGGTGCGCGACAATGAAGAGATCGGCCGCTGGCCGACGGATGCGCCTTTGATGTTGTATTATGCGGGGCCGGAGATCGAGCTGGACAACTGGCTCATATAGCCGCAACGCCATATTTGAGCGCTGAGGGCGTTGGCTCGTCGGAAGCTTGTCGGCATAGCGCTGCTATGCCTCCGGCGCCTCCTCCTCGCCGCCACCCTCATCATCTCAAATCTGACGTTGCTGAACGTGGCAGACAGTGTGACCTTCGGGGCCACTTTGGTGGAATTTATACGATACGCGTATCAAGGAGCTTACCATGTCAGAACTTCGCTGGGACCCCATAAAGCTGCACTGGGTTATCATCGCCACCGAGCGTGGCCGGCGGCCGCGGGATTTCCAAGTCGAGCCGGAGGGGGACGGCATGACCGCCTGCCCCTTCTGTTACGGCAATGAGGACAAGACGCCGCCCGAGATATTCGCTATCCGCCCCAGTGGCATGCCCAACGCCGCCAACTGGCGGGTGAGAGTAATCCCCAACAAATACCCGGCGCTACGGGTGGAAGGGGAGCTGAACAACCGCGGCTACGGACTGTACGACGTGATGAACGGCATCGGCGCCCACGAGGTCATCATTGAAACCCCCGACCACAACCGCAGCCTGGCCGATCTCACCGCCCACGAGATCACCGACGTCCTGACCGCCTACCGGGCACGTTATCTGGACCTGCGCAGGGATTTCCGCTTCCGCTACATGGTGCTCTTCAAGAATCACGGGCTCCGGGCCGGGGCAACCCTGCACCACTCCCACAGCCAGTTGATCGCCGTACCGCTTCTGCCGCCGGTGGCCGCAACCCAGCTCAAGGTGGCCCGCAACTATTTCAACACCAAGGAGCGTTGCATCTTTTGCGACATTATTGATTTCGAGCTGAAATGCGGCGAGCGGGTGGTGCGGGAATTCTCCAACTTCGTCACCCTGGCCCCCTACGCCTCCAGTTCGCCCTTTGAAGTTCGGCTCTATCCCAAGCGCCACAGCCACGACTTTGCCCTGATGAACGATGCCCAACTGGCCGAACTGGCCGTGGCCATGAAGGACATGCTGCTCAGGGTCAAGAACGTGCTGCGCGATGCGCCCTACAACTTCATCCTCCACACCGCGCCCCCCATGCATAGGCGACCCGGCAAGCCGACCCACTGGAACTCGCTGGAGCAGGACTATCACTGGCATATCGAGTTGGTGCCGCGCCTGACCCAGGTGGCGGGCTTCGAATGGGGTACCGGCTTCTACATCAATCCGACCTCGCCGGAGGATGCGGCAAGCTTCCTGCGGGAAGCGGAGGTATGAAACAGGTTGTTGAAAAACAGCCATCTCGCCGCGTCCTCAAAAGCCTTCTTGTGCGGCGTAGCGCTGCTACGCCTCCGCGGGGCTTTTTGCGGGTGCGACGATCTGACTATTTCTGAACAACCTGAACTTTTCAACAGACTGCCGAGACTCAATGCCCAAAAAAAACGACCTGAAAACCGTCCTTGACGCCCTGTACGCAACCCGTTCCGCCGCCCATCTGGCCAACGATCCGCTCTCTTTCTGCCACCGCTACCGGGAGCCGGCCGACCGGGAGGTGGCGGCCGTCATCGCCTCTGCCTTCGCCTACGGCGGCATCAAGATCATCCTGCGCACCCTGGAACGGATCTTCACCGAGCTGGGACCGTCGCCGCGCCGGTTCGTGGAGCGATTCGATGCCAAGAAGGGATTACGGACCTTCAGCGGCTTCAAACACCGCTTCAATGACGGCCGCGACCTGTGCGCCCTCCTGTGGGCCTGCCGGCTGATGATCGAGGACGCGGGCAGCGTCAACGGCTTCTTCGTGCGTTTCCACGACAGCGGGGCCGAGGACGTGACAGCCGCCCTGGACGGCTATACGGCTGCGGTACGAGGCCTGGATTACCGGCCGGTCTTCGGGAAGGCTGACATCCCCGCCGGCTCCTACTTCTCCTTTCTCTTCCCCGCACCCGCCTCGGGCAGCGCCTGCAAACGCCTCTGCATGTTCCTGCGCTGGGTGGTGCGTCCGGCCGACGGCATCGACCTGGGACTCTGGCAGGGGGTTTCACCCGCCCAACTGGTCATCCCGGTGGACACCCACATCAGCCGTATCTGCTCCTACCTTGGCTTTACCCACAGGAAGAACGCCGATTGGCGCATGGCCCGGGAAATCACCGACGGCCTGCGGTCATTCGATCCCGCGGACCCGGTCAAATACGACTTTTCCCTGGCCCACCTGGGCATCAGTGAAGGATGCACCGGCAACGATCCCTTGCGCTGCCTGAACTGCGCCATTGCCGGGGTCTGCCCTCAGGCAACTGCGGACTGACTACAGTTCACCTAAAAACCGTTCAAGCCGTGATGAAGTGGATAAACGACAATCAATCCGAACGGAGGGGCGCGCTGCTTTGTCCCGTTTTTCAGCCGTGGCTCTCTGCTGCGTGGGTGGAATTCTAAGCGGCCGGCAAAAAACACCCCGGCAACTAGGAGGGAAAGTCGCCAGGGCAAATGAGGGTTCTTAGGGAACCCTCGCAATGTTTTCTGTATCTTTATTCTACCAGACAGCTTATACCCTGGCAAGCAGGAACGGGCCTAACATTTTGGTTTCATACACAAAGAGCTGAAAAGCCTAGTTAATTGGTCGGGGTTACGGATTGCAGCCGGAATGGAAGACGGGGCATTGCAGCGCCAGGGGGCAGCCGTCGCACAACGGCCGGGTACGGCAGAAAATCTTGCACTGTTCCACGATCAGGGCGTGGTATTCGTTGAACAGCTGGGCATCGCCGGGCAGGTGCTCCATGAACAGTCGGCGGGTCTCGTCGTAGCCCGCATCGGCCGGTAGCAGGCCCAGGCGGTGGAACAGGCGCCGGGTGTAGGCATCGACCACAAAGGTCGGCTTGTTCCCGGCGTACAGCATGATCGCATCGCAGGTTTCCGGGCCGATGCCGGGCACCTTCAGCAACTCCGTGCGCAACTCGCGCCACTCCCCGTTGAACATGGCGTCCAGCGAGCCGTTGTGACGCTCCCGGAGCCACCCCACAAACCCTTTGATCCTGACGCTCTTGACGTTGTAGTAGCCGGATGGACGGATCAACTCCGCCAGACGACCAGCCTGAATGTCCTCAATCCCCTCGATGGTCAGCACGTTGGCTGCCTTCAGGGCTCCGATGGCCTTTTCCACATTGGTCCAGGCGGTGTTCTGGGTCAGGATCGCCCCGATGCAGACCTCGAAGGGGGTTTCGGCCGGCCACCAGAAACGTGGGCCGTAGTGCTCCAGCAGGCGGGCAAAGACGGCCCGGAGCCGTTCTCCGGTGACGCTGAGGTGTACCGTGGCCGGGCCGCTCATGCCACCTCGACCGAGGCAGACAGCCCCTGGACCATGGAGGGGTAACGCAACCTGACGCCCAACCTCTCCAGCATGCGGGAATTGTCCACCACCCGCGACTCGCTCACGTAGGAGAACATCAGGGGGGACATGGTCTGGCGCGCCTCCTCCAGGGGCACCTGGGGCTGGCGGGGCATGCCCAGGACATCGGCGGCGGCGTTGAAGTAACTGGTCATACTGGCGGGATGGCCGTCGCTGACGTTGAAGATGTCACCGTCCTTTCCCTTTTCAACCGCCGCAAGGCAAATCTGCGCCAGATCGTCGGCGTGGATGCGGTTACTTGGCCCGGACTCCTCTTCCTTGAGAAGCGGCTGTCCCTGGCTGATCTGCATCAGGGGCAGGCGGCCGGGGCCGTAAATACCGCTGATGCGCAGGATCACCACCCCCGCGCCGTGGGCCGCTCCGAACTCCCGGAAGGCTGCTTCGGCATCGAGACGCCGCTTGCCCATGGACGATGCCGGTGCGGTGGGGGAATCTTCCGTTACCGTACCGCCGCGGGTCTCGCTATAGACCGAGGTGGCGCTCAGGTAGACGATCTTCGCAGGCGGCGCAGATAGAGCCAAGGCGGCGCAGAAGTTCCTGGCCCGGGTGTCGAACAGCCCACCGCCCGGTGGCGGTACGCAGTACAGCACCGCCCCTCCGGCCGCCCCTTCCAGCGACGGCATCCCCGCCGCGTCGTCCAGGGAACCCACGACTGTCCCGAAGCCGTCCTTCTCCAAAGCGGTGCCCTGCTCCGCCGACCTGACCAGGCAGGTCGTCCCATATCCCGCATCGCTCGCCAAACGGGCGACACGCCTGCCTATGTAGCCGCAACCGGCTATGAATATCTTCTTCATGATCCCTCGCCGAATAACTGATCATCAATGCCCTCGTGGCAGCACTATAGCAGGTCGCCGACGCCGGAAAAAGGAAAAAGGCCCCGTGTATGCCACGGGGCCTTCGTTATGAAACGACCTGGTTCCGACGGTTACTTCTGATCGTCGTAGGTAAGCGCCGCCAGCTTCTGGAAATAGGCGAAACGGTTGGCGGTGAAGGCACTTGCCTGCTTCATCAGTTTGGCCGCGGCGTCGGGGTTGCTCTTCTGGAGCACCTTCCAGCGGTTCTCCCCGTAGGCGTACTCTTCCAGGGTGATGGTCGGCGCCTTGCTGTCCAGTTGCAGGGGGTTCTTGCTTTCGGCGGCCAGGGCCGGGTTGTAGCGGTAGAGCGGCCAGTAGCCGGATTGCACCGCTTTTTTCTGCTCATCCACGGCGGTGGTCATATTGATGCCGTGGGCGATACAGTGGGCATACGCGATAATCAGGGACGGACCATCGTAGGCCTCGGCCTCCAGCATGGCCTTGACGCACTGGGACGGGTTGGAGAGGGACACCGTGGCCACATAGACCGAGCCGTAGGCCATGGCCATCATGCCCAGATCCTTCTTGGCCACCGACTTGCCGCCGGCCGCGAACTGGGCCACAGCGCCCATGGGGGTGGACTTGGAGGCCTGGCCTCCGGTGTTGGAGTAGACCTCCGTATCGAGCACGATCAGGTTGATGTTCTTGCCCGAAGCGATGACGTGGTCCAGGCCGCCGTAACCGATATCGTAAGCCCAGCCGTCACCGCCGACGCACCACACCGACTTTTTAACCAGGTAGTCGGCGATGGGCACCAGGAGCCGTGCGGTCTGGTCCTTGCTCCCCTTCAGGGCCGCTTTCAGTTTGTCGACGCGGCCGCGCTGCGCCTCGATACCGGCCTGGGTGGACTGGTCCGCCCCGATGATATCCTTGATCAACTTGGCGCTGGAAGCGAACGCCTTGCTGCCGGCAAGCTCGTTCAGGTACTCCAGGGCCGACGAGTTGAACTGGTCCACGGTCAGGCGCATGCCGAAACCGAACTCGGCGTTGTCCTCGAACAGCGAGTTGGACCAAGCCGGGCCACGGCCGTCGGCCCGCTGGGCCCAGGGGGTGGTGGGGAGGTTGCCGCCGTAGATGGAGGTACAACCGGTGGCGTTGGCGATCAGCATCCGGTCGCCGAACAGCTGGGAGAGCAGCTTCAGATAGGGGGTTTCGCCGCAGCCGGCGCAAGCGCCGGAGAACTCGAACAACGGACGTACCAACTGGTTGCTGCGCAGGGTTTCCAGCTTGACCTGGGTCGGGTCCACATCGGGCAGTTTGAGGAAGAACTCGAAGTTTTCGGCTTCCTGGGCGCGC
Organism: Geobacter sp. AOG2; assembly: GCF_019972295.1. Lineage (NCBI taxonomy): Bacteria > Pseudomonadati > Thermodesulfobacteriota > Desulfuromonadia > Geobacterales > Geobacteraceae > Geobacter > Geobacter sp. AOG2. The sequence continues at coordinate 3,125,778 of NZ_BLJA01000001.1, read as the reverse complement.
AGGGGGGGCTGGAAGTGCATGTCCAGCGCCTTGTGGTCCGGGTTCTGTTTATCCTTGGCCGGGCAGTTGTGGGCGCAGGCGCCGCAACCGGTGCAATCCTCCGGCGCCACCTGAACGGTGAGCTTCTTACCGGCCATCTCGGGGATCTTGCAATCCGCCGACTTGAAGCTTGCCGGAGCGCCCTTGAGCAGCTTGGCGTCATAGGCTTTCATGCGCACCACGGCGTGGGGGCAGACGAACGAGCAGATGCCGCACTGGATACAGAGTTTCTCGTCCCACACCGGGATGTCGATGGCGATGTTGCGTTTCTCGTACTGGGACGTAGCGGTGGGGAAGGTGCCGTCGGCCGGCATCTTGGATACCGGCAGGTCGTCGCCCAGACCGGCCACGATCACCCCGGTAACCTCCTTGACGAACTTGGGGGCCTTGGCGGATACGGCGGCGGCCATCCTCAGCTTGCTGGTGGCCTTGGAGGGCACCTTGACCTCGTACAGGTTGTTCAGGCCCGCGTCCACAGCCTTGTAGTTCATCTCCAACACCTTCTCGCCGGCCTTGCCGTAGGACTTCTTGATGGCGTTCTTGATGGAAGCCACGGCGGTCTTGAGCGGAATGATATTGGAGATCTTGAAGAAGGAGGTCTGCATGATCACGTTGATGCGGGGTCCCAGGCCGATCTCGTTGCCCAGCTTGACGCCGTCGATCACGTAGAACTTGAGCTTCTTGTCGATGATCTGCTGCTGCACCTCTTTCGGGATGCGGTCCCACACCTCGTCGTGCTCGAAGGGGGCGTTGAGCAGGAAGGTGGCCCCTTTCTTGGCCTTGGAGAGCATGTCGTACTTCTCCAGGAAGGAGAAGTTGTGGCAGGCCACGAAATCGGCCTCCTGGACCAGGTAGGGGGCGCGGATCGGCTTCTTGCCGAAGCGCAGGTGCGACGTGGTCATGGAGCCGGCCTTCTTGGAGTCGTAGACGAAGTAGGCCTGGGCGTTGTTCTTGGTCTCCTCGCCGATGATCTTGATGGAGTTCTTGTTGGCGCCCACGGTGCCGTCCGAGCCCAAGCCGTAGAACATGGCCTGGTAGACACCGTCCATGGGGTTCTTGTAGCTCGTGTCCACCTTCAAGCTGCAGTTGGTGACGTCCTCCTCGATCCCGACCACGTAATGGTTTCTGGGGGACTTGGCCTTGAGGTTGTCGAGCACGGCCTTGGCCATGGCGGGGTTGAATTCCTTGGAACCGAGCCCGTAACGGCCGCCGACGATGATCGGGTATCCCTTGAAGGAGAACTTCTTCTCGGCCATGGCCTCGCCGATGGCGGTGCGCACATCCAGGTAGAGCGGCTCGCCCAGGGCGCCCGGCTCCTTGGTGCGGTCGAGCACGGCAATCTTCTTCACGGTCTTGGGCAGGGCCTTGATGAAGGCGTCCAACGGGAAGGGGCGATAGAGATGGATCTTGACCACGCCGACCTTTTCACCCTTCTTGACCAGGTTCTCCACGGTTTCCTGAACCACGTCGGCACCCGAGCCCATCACGACCACCACGCGCTCAGCATCCTTGGCCCCCACGTAATCGACCAGCTTGTACTTGCGGCCGGTCAGCTTGGCGAACTTGGCCATTTCGTCCACGACGATGTCGATGCATTTGGGATAGTAGGGGTTGACCGTTTCGCGCCCCTGGAAGTAGACGTCGGGATTCTGGGCCGTGCCGCGCATCACCGGGCGGTCGGGGCAGAGCCCGCGCCCCTTGTGCTCTGCGATCAGTTTGTCGTCCAGCATGGCCCGCATATCGTCGAAGGTAAGCTCCTCAACCTTGAGGACCTCATGGGAGGTGCGGAAACCGTCGAAGAAGTGCAGGAACGGCACCCTGGAGCGCAGGGTGGCGGACTGGGCGATCATGGCGAAGTCCATGGTCTCCTGGACGTTGTTGGAACAGAGCATGGCCCAGCCGGTGGAACGGCAGGACATGACGTCGGAGTGGTCGCCGAAGATCGACAGGGCCTGGGCGGCGATGGCGCGCGCCGAGACGTGGAACACGGTGGAGGTCAACTCGCCGGCGATCTTGAACATGTTGGGGATCATCAGCAAAAGCCCCTGGCTGGCGGTGAAGGTGGTGGTCAACGCCCCGGCCTGCAACGCGCCGTGGACCGCACCGGCGGCGCCGCCCTCGGACTGCATTTCCACCACGCTGGGAACGTTGCCCCAGATGTTCCTCTCGCCGGCGGCGCTCTTGGCGTCGGATATCTCACCCATCACCGATGACGGGGTGATCGGATAGATGGCAATGACCTCGTTGGTGGCGTGAGCCACGTGGGCAGCAGCGGTATTGCCGTCGATGGTTACCATTTTTCTGCTCATGCGTTCCTCCTGTTTGTGATTATCCTGGCTATTTGTTCAATTCGAGGTGTTATCTATATATTTTACCACAGGTTGTTCAAAAACAGTCAGATCGTCGCACCCGCAGGAAGCCCCGAGGAGGCGTAGCAGCGCTACGCCGCACGAAGGGGCTTTCGAGGACGGCGGCGATATGGCTGTTTTTCAACAACCTACTACAGCTCGTTTCGCCCCTGGAGCGCCCACTGCACCGTAGCCGCATCGACGAATTCAATATCGCTTCCCAGCGGGATGCCGTGGGCCAGTCGGGTGACCTTCACACCGTGCGGCTTGAGCGCCTTGGTCAGGTAGAGAGCCGTTGCCTCGCCTTCCACCGTGAAATTGGTGGCGATGACCACTTCGTTCACCCCACCCCGGGCGACCCGCTCCAACAGTTCGGCGATCCGCAGGTTCGAGGGGCCGATGCCCCCCAGCGGCGAGATCGCCCCCTCAAGGACATGGTACACGCCCTGGTAGGCGTTGCTCCGTTCCAGCGCCATCAGGTCCTGGGAGTTCTCCACCACGCAGATCGTTCCGGCATCGCGGTTGCCGGAGCAGATGGCACAGGGGTCGTCCTCGGTGACGGCAAAGCAGGTGGAACAGGCGTGCACCCGGTCGCGGACCTCCTGAAGGGACTCCGCCAGCGCCGTCAGGTTGTGGGGAGACTTGAGGAGATGGAACGCCAGCCGCAGGGCAGTGCGTTCGCCTATACCCGGCAGTTTCTTCAACTCTCCGACCAGACGCATCAACGAGGAGGATTTTGTTAGCATATTTCCCAACACAAATAAAACATTTTTTTAAAATTATAGCATGGATAAAAAATATGCTCCCCCGTCACGGAACGGGCCGGCAGACAACCGAACACCCTGGAGGAGCACATAATAAAGACCTTTATACCCGCAGTGGCATGGCAACGGAGTTTGCCCGTATACACCACCACTATTAGCCGAACTAAAACTTTTAGTCAAACTAAAACTCATGACAACCGGCATAATCGCCGTTACCATGGACAATGCCGCAGAAAGACTAGAAGAGACCCGGGATACTCATACCGCCGGTGATCTTGGACATTTCTTCGGAGATCTCACCGTGAACCTTCTTCATCGCCTCGTTGACCGCAGTAATGATAAGGTCTTGCAGCATTTCCACATCACTCGGATCAACGGCTTCTTTTTTTATCGAAAGTGAAATAATTTCGTTCTTGCCGTTGACCTGTACGCTTACCGCTCCGCCGCCCGAGGACGCTTCGGCCGTCCGCTGGCTCGCCTCTTCCTGGAGCTTCGCCATTTTCTGCTGAATCATCTGGGCCTGTTTCATGATGCTTGCCAAACCTTTTGACATCTGTCCCTCCCTGAGTATGAAATACGTCTAGAGGTTGTTGAAAAACAGCCATCTCGCCGCCGTCCTCGAAAGCCCCCTTGTGCGGCGTAGCCCTGCTACGCCGCACAAGGGGCTCCCTGCGGGTGCGACGATCTGACTATTTTTGAACAACCTGAGTTATTCAACAGACTGCTAAAACCTGGTTATATGTCGCAGGGTCGTTACGCTTTGCGGATCTCCGTAACGGTACCGCCGAATATCCGCGCCGCTTCATTGATCACCGGATGTTCGGCGACCTCACGTTTCAGGTCCTCCATCAGCCGTTCGTTATCGCTCTTTTTTTTTTCCGCCAGTGATTGGGGCGGCTCGCCGGTTTCGGGCGTGATGGCCTTGATCCTGATCGTCGTTTCATGCCCGGTAAACTCCTGTGCCAGCGTCCGGATCTCGGCGATGAAGTCCGCATCCTGGGCCATATTCAGATAGTAACCGACCGGGAAACCGATCTCCATCTGCCCCTGTTCCAGCTTGAGCGGGCTGCCGTGTTCCAGCACCGAACCGTTGGCCGGGCGCTTTTCCACACAGAAATCCACAAAACGCTCCCAGTCGGCGTAACCTCCACGCGATTGCGGGCGCGGAGACGGCGACGGCTGTTGCGGAGGCTCAGCAGCCGGGCGCGGCGGCTGTTCGCCGCGGGACGGCTCCGGGCGTTGCGCCGGGGCAGCGGCAGATGCCGGGGCGGCAGGCCGTGAGGCATCCCAGGGAAGTGTGGGGGTATGGACCGCCCCGCTTTCAAGCCCCTTGAGTTTCTCCAGCAACTCCTGAATCGGAATGACCGGCACCAGCGTGGCCGCCTTGAGCAGCGCGATCTCCAGAATCAAACGGGGGAACGTGGCGTAGGCCATCTCGGTTTCCGCCTTCAGAAGGAGGGTCAGGCGGCGCTGGATCTCCTGAGGTGAAAAACCGTCCCCCTGGCGGCGCAGTTCTTCGAGTTCCGCCTCGGCCAGGTCAAGTATCTCTCCGGGGTTTTTCACCGAGCGAATCACCAGGAGATTGCGGAAGTGCTCGATCAACTCCTGGCAAAACTGGCGCATATTGTAGCCGACCCCGTCCACCCGCTTGACGCCCGCCAGCACCCCCTGGGTGTCGCCGCTGAAGACCGCCCCGGAGATATCGGCCAGCAGGCGTCGATCGACGGCCCCGATCATGGTGGCCACATCCTCGTCGCTGACGCTGTTGCCGCAAAAGGCCAACACCTGGTCGAAGACCGACAGGGAGTCGCGCATGCTGCCGTCCCCCTTGCGGGCAATCATGGCCAGGGCGGCGTCACTGATGGAGATGCCCTCCTCCCCGGCGATGAAGCGCAGGCGCTCGATCAGCTTCGGCAGAAGGATGCGCTTGAAATCGAAACGCTGGCAGCGGGAGAGGATGGTGACCGGGACCTTGTGGGGTTCGGTGGTGGCAAAGATAAACTTCACATGGGCCGGCGGCTCCTCAAGGGTCTTCAGCAGGGCGTTGAAGGCGCTGGTGGAGAGCATGTGGACTTCGTCGATGATGAAGATCTTGTAGCGGCTGTGGGAGGGGAGGTACTTGATGTTGTCGCGCAGGTCGCGCACATCGTCCACGCCGGTATTGGACGCGCCATCGATCTCGAAGACATCGGTGGAGGTGCCGTCGGTGATCTCCTTGCAGATCGGGCAGGCGTTGCACGGCTCGGTGGTCATCCCCTGCTCGCAATTGAGCGCCTTGGCCAGAATGCGCGCCGAACTGGTCTTGCCGACGCCCCGGGCGCCGGTGAACAGGAAGGCATGGGCCACCCGGCCAGTGTCGATGGCGTTTTGCAGCGTACGACTGACATGCTCCTGGCCGGTCAGTTCTGAGAAGGTCTGGGGGCGATATTTACGGGCGAGAACAACGTAGGACAAAGGGGCGTTACCTCACAGGGGCTGCGTTCGGAGGTCATGAACCGTACTGATTAGCGCCGGCGGGCAGTTCACACCGCGTCCCTGACCGGGGACTCAAGCCCCGTACAACCTGTTTGCAGGCGGATATGATAGCCGGGCTTACCCACGGCACACGACGGGAGCCGCTGCCGTTGCTTCCTTCCGGACCTGGCGGAGTTCACGGCGTGCCGTTGCGTGGGGCCCGGCTATCATATCCGCCTGCAAACGAAAAACTGGCAGAGCAGGGTGCTTTCCGGCTGCAAAAGGAATATTAGCGTATCATGTCGTCCCGGCTTTGTCAAAACGATTTCAGCGGCACGGCAGGGCGGACTGCTTGGGAGAAAAGTGCCGCAGGGGTGAAAAGAGAGGCATTGTATCTAGGTGGGTTTTTCCAGCTTTTCCTGTAGCAGGGGGATGATCACGACCTTGATCTTGCCCTTACCCCACAAACCGATTTTCTTGGCTGCCGCACGGGACAGGTCGATAAAGTGGAAGGCCTTTTTGGCGCAACGGTCGGTGATCGTAACATGGACCTCCTGGTGGGTGGCCGGGTTGACGACCCGCACAACCGTACCCAAGGGCAGGCTTTCATGGGCAGCGGTTAGCTTATCGGGATGATAGCGGTAGCCCGACGTGGTCCTGCGCCCTTCGAAACGCTTGGCGTAGTAGGAGGCGAAACCTTCCATGGGCTCCAACGGGCTGCTTTTCAGGATGAGCCCTTCGAGGGCCTCCTCGAGTTTCGCAGAATCCGCGTCGGCGGCGATAGAAGGGGTGACAACGGCAACCATCAGCAGCAGCGCGATCCCGGCAGCAATAATATATGTCGTTGGGCGTCCTGTCATAACAAATCTCCGTACGATGTTTTATACAATAAAACAATCGCCGTGTCAAGTTCAGGGCAAACCTGCTGATTTATTTCACATTTGTGGTCTATCTGGTCAGATATTCGCCAATCCCTTCCTTGAAACCCTTCGGTTCAAAGCCAAAGGTCTGTTTCCAGCGGCCGTCACAGATATTCTCCTCCACCAGCATCTGCAACTGGTCCATGGTGATGGGGAACCGGGGGATGTTTTGCAGGGCCGGGATGGCCAGTTTCATCACCCCCAACGGCAGCCGGGGCTTGAACGGCGCAGATCTGCCCATGACAGCGGCAACGGCGTCCAGCAGGTCCACGTACCTCAGGCGGTCATTGCCGCACAGCTCATAGCACTGGCCGATGGTCACGGGCATCTCCAGCGCCAGGGCGAAACAACGGGCCACATCTGCAGCATGGATCGGCTGGAGGCGGTATGCCCCGCTGCCGATGACCGGCATCACCGGCGCCAGCCGCAACTGGCGGGCAAGCATGGCAACGAAGGCATCCTTGGGCCCAAAGATCAGGGAAGGGCGCAGGATGGTCCATTCGAGGCCGCTGTTTCGCACCAGTTCCTCGGCTCGGAACTTGGTCTTGTGGTAACCCGAAACGGCATTCGGCCTCGTCCCCAGGGCCGACATCTGCACATAGCGCCGGACACCGGCCTTCTTGGCAACGGCAAGCATGTTGGCCGTGGCCTGCACGTGCAGCCGCTCGAAGGTCACACCCTTCGCGGGAAACTCGCGGATGATCCCCACCAGGTTGATCATTGCACTACAGCCGTCAGCCCCCTGCTCGAAGCTTTCCGGGCGAGTGACATCACCCTCGATCTGCTCGACCCCCTCGGCGGCCGCAGACCGGCGATGCACCAGCAGGCGCACCTGATGCCCCCGCCGGAGCAGTTCATGGGTCACATGCTCACCGACAAAACCGGTTCCTCCTGCGATGAATATCCTCATGTCGCCCTCCTGGGCCTTCCGGCAGCCCGCCCCATTCGTAGGCGGCCGGCGGCGAAACTGTTACAAGCTGACTGCACACCGGAGCAAAAAAGGCGCGCCGCCCAGCAGACACGTAAGCCGTTATCGGGACGCGCCCCCGCCCCAGAGCCGTTCCCGAAGCCCCGAACCACGCGCGGTTCGCCGCTCCACCGCGCGGCGGAAGACCTCTTCGGTTCCCCATATCTCCACATGTGCCCGAGCCCTCGTAAGCGCAGTGTAGAGCAACTCGCGGCTGAACGCTTCCGACAGGCGTTCCGGCAGAATCAGGAGAACCTTGTCGAACTCCGAGCCCTGGCTCTTGTGGACGGTCAGGGCGAAAGCGTTTTCGTGGGGCGGCAGGCGCAGAGGGGAAAGCCGGCGAAGCCCGGTGTCCGGATCGTCGAACCAGGCGGCCAGGCGGCCGGCAGCCGGGTCGGCCATCAGTACGCCGGTGTCGCCGTTGAACAGCCCCAGTTCATAGTTATTGCCCGTCACCATGACCGGCATCGGGCAGCCGCCCTGGCGGTCATCCCGATCATGCAGCCCCAGGGCCTCCTTGCAGAGCCGATTCAACTCCTCTGCGCCCCCGGCCCCAGTGCGGTGCGGGGTGAGAACCCGGAAACGCTCAAGTTCGTCCAAGGCCTCCGACGGGGTACCGGCACGGCTGTAGGCGCCGTAGCCGGCCTGCACGCGCTGCATGAAGGCGCCGGCAAAGGCACGGCCGGGGGGCAATGGCCGCCAGGCCACATCGTCGTGCCTGCCGGAGGCGAGCAGGTCCAGGGCCGCCTCGCTGTCGCCGGCATTCACGAGGCGGCTCAGGTTGCCGATGCCGCTGTCGTTGCTGAAACGGTAGCTCCTGGTCAGGTGGACCACTGCGGGGCGGTTCGGCTCCCCACCGCAGGGAGCGGCCGGTCCCGCACAGATGTCGGCCAGTACGGCGCCGGCCTCTACCGAGGCAAGCTGGTCGCGGTCGCCCAGGAGGATCACGCGGGCATTGTCGGGCAGGGCCTCCAATAGTCGCGCCATGAGCGGCAGATCGACCATGGAAGCCTCGTCCACCACCAGCAGGTCGCAGGCCAGCCGGTTTTCCCGGTTGTGGCGGCAGGAGGCCTTTCCCGGCACAACGCCCAGCAGGCGATGAATGGTGGTAACCTCCGTCGGCAGAGCCTGCCGAAGGCTCTCATGGATCGGCAGGCGTTCCGTGGCCTGCATGATGGAGCGCCTCAAGCGCATGGCGGCCTTGCCGGTGGGGGTCGCCAAAGCGACCCGCGGCGGCTCGTCGGCCAACTCGACGATCAGGGCGAGAATACGGGCTACAGTGGCGGTCTTGCCGGTGCCGGGGCCGCCGGACACGACGGTGAACCCCCGGGTCAGGGCCGACCGGGCCGCCTCCCGCTGGTAATCGGGCTCGGCACCGTTAGAGGAGGGGAAATAGCGTTCCAGGGCAGCCTCTAGGAGCCCATCGTCCACGGTCCGCACTGCGCTGCGCAGCAGGATGCCCTCCGTCACCTGGCGCTCGTAATCCCAGCAGCGATGGAGGTAGAGACGACCGTCGCCATCCAGTACCAACGGTGCATAGTCGCCCGGCCGGCCGACCGTTCCGCATGGTTCGAGCGCCTGCAGCCACCGGTGTTGGTCGGGTATTCGTGTTTGACGCTCCGAGGCGTTCGGTAATGAGATGTCGGCTCCGCGCAGAGCGGTCAGGTCGAGGCAGATATGGCCCCGGCCGGTGGCATTGCTCACCAGGGCGGCAGCCAACCAGAGTTCCTCGCAGGGGTGGGGGTCTATGCGGAGGATAAAGTCGGCAAAGTGTTCGTCCAGATAGCTCAGTTGAAGGCTCTCGGTCATCGGAGCGCTTGTCCTTCGTCGTGTTTTCCGAAGGAATTTTCATACATGGCGTTGTTGAAAACGGTGAGACGGTTCTTGCCGGTACGCTTGCTGATGTACATGGCCTCATCGGCGTTGGCCATGACCGTGCGTACGTCGGCGCCATCCTCGGGATAACCGGCCAGACCGGCCGAAAGGGTGGTGGAGAGCGTCACCCCATCGAAAGCGAACGGCGTCGTCGCCATGTTGGAGACGATGCGTTCGACGACCGCGATCACGTCCTGCTTGGAGGTTTCACTGAACATGATAACGTACTCGTCACCGCCGTAGCGGGCGCAGATGTCGGAGCTGCGGACTGTTGAGGTAATCATGGCCGCCACTTGGCGGATCAGTTCGGTCCCCGCCAGATGGCCGTGCTGGTCGTTGATCTTTTTGAGGTTATCGGCGTCGATCATGCAGATGGCATAAGGCCGTATGTAGCGTTTGGCGACTCTTTCCTGGGCGTTGGCCAGGAGGAAAAAATTGCGCATATTGTTGATGCCGGTCACTTCGTCGGTTAACGAAAGCCGCTCCACCTCGCGACGGGCGCTCTCCGTCTCGCCGGCCAGCATGGCCCCCAGGTGGGCAATCAGCATGAACGGAAACAATTCCAGGGTATGGGTCAAAAAATCGTTGATCCCCTTAAATTCTTCCGAAGCCAGCAAGATGTAGGAACTGACGGCCAGAATGGCCATGAAATAGGTGACCCGCTTGCCCTGGGTCAGGGAGGTGGCCATCAGGATCAGGTAGATGAGCGACATGAACGGACTGGTGATGCGTCCGGTATACCAGCATACCGCCACAATGAAGGCCAGAAAGACCATGAGGTCCACAAAGGTCTTGAAGGGGCTGTACTTGCGGGAGAGAATACCGTAGCGGGCGTTGATGTTGTAGAAGAACAGCAAAACGCAAAAGGCGGCCAGAAAGATCAGGCTGGCGTGCTCGGTGGGCATGAGCTTGATGTCGAGCGTCACCAGGGCGATCAACAACCATGATATGTTGCCCATGATGCGGTCATACCCGGCATAGCGCTGCTGAAAACTGGGGTAGTGCTCTGCCTCTTGCGTTTCGTCCATAAACGACCCTCCGGCCTTAATTCCCGTCAGCTTGATATCTTTAAGGTTATCCAGGCGGTCACTGCATAGCGCAACAGTTTGCCCGACGCCACAAGGGCCGAAAAAAGCCCGAAATTGATACCCATCATTCCTCCCACCATACAGAGGGGGTCGCCGACGACCGGCAACCAGGAAAAGAGAAGGGAAAAGGCTCCGTACCGGCGGTAGTGGCTACGGGCACGTTCCTCCTGCTCCGGCGAGACACGCAGAACCTTCTCGATCAGCCAGCGGCCGCCGTACATACCGATAAGCCAGGTTGTGACCGCCCCCAGATAATTGCCGGTGGTGGCCGTCGCCACGGCCGCCACCGGATCGTAACCGTTGGCAAGCATCAGCACCAGCAACCACTCCGAGCCAAGCGGCAACAAGGTCGAGGCCAGAAAGCTGAGGACGAAGAGAGCCCCATACCCCGGTTGGTTGAGCCAATCATGCACCACGACAGTATACGTCAGAAATGTATTGTCAAAATGGCTCAATCGTCTACAATATTCCCCGTTTTATTCCTCGCACCCGTGGTCACATTGTAACGATAATTCAAAATTCGGCAAGGGGGAAGCATGCAGAAAGGAAAACCGGCCAAAAAGTATTCCCAGGCGGGGCGGTTGCACAGCATTATCCGGTTGTTCGAAGCCCGGAGAGGCATGACGCTGGACGACCTGGCCGAGGAGTGCGGCGTCGACCGGCGGACCATCCACCGCGACTTGAACGCCGTGGAGGAGGCCGGCTACACACTCACCTCCGAGTGGCAGGAGGGGAAAAAGGTCTACAGCTTCCTGACCAAGTCCCGCAACATCCCGCCCATCACCTTTACCCTTCCCCAGTTAATGTCGCTCTATCTGCTGCGCTCCTTGGGCGTATACCTGGCAGGCACCCCCTTCCAGGCCGAAATCGAGGAATTGTTCCGCGCCGTCACCTCGGTCCTGCCGGACCGCTACGCGGCCCACCTGGAACGGATCGCGCGGGTATCCCTGCCGATCCTGCACGGCGCCCGGGACTACTCCGCCGCGGCCGGCTATATCGAGGGACTGCAACGCGCTCTGCTGCACCAGTACCGCGTCCGCCTGAGCTATGCCAAAAAAGGCAGGGACGAGCGCGAGGAATACGAAATCGATCCCTATACCCTGATCTTCCACAAGGGGGGCATCTACCTGCTGGGCTATGCCCACAACCGCAAGGCCATGCGCCTGTTCGCCCTGGAGCGGGTCCGCGGGATCGAGGTGACCCGGCAGCGGTTCGAAATCCCCGAGGGATATCAGCCGGAAGCCCATTTCAGAAGTGCCTTCGGCCTGGTCAGCGACACGCCCATGAAGGTACGGGTCCGCTTCTCGCCGGATGTCGCCCATGCCGTGAAGGAGCGCATCTGGATGCCGGGGCAGAAGATCAGGACCGACAAGGATGGCCGGGTGACGGTCGAATTCGAGGCTGCAGGCGAGATGGAACTGGTCTCCTGGATACTTTCATACGGCATGCACGCAGAGGTGCTCGGCCCGCCCGAGTTGCGGCGTGAGGTGAAACGCCAGGTGCGCGAGATGCGCCAGTATTACCGCAGCAAGGAGTAGAAGACGGAACAGACCGGCCAACGGCCTGTTTGACTTTGCCGGTTGCGTGAATTATAACCAGATACCTATTTATCCAGAGACACGGGCGGAGCCGATGACAGACGACACCCAGCTTCACGACATCCTGATCAAACGTATTGCCGCGGCGGGCAGGATCACCTTTGCCGCCTTCATGGAGGCCTGCCTGTACGAACCGGGGCTGGGCTATTATACCTCGCCGGGCCGCAAGGTCGGCGCGGAGGGGGATTTCTACACCAGCATCTCGGTGCATGCCGCCTTCGGCCGGGTTATTGCGCGGGAGATCGCCCAGATGTGGCGCTGCCTGGGTTCACCCACCTCGTTCACCCTGGTGGAGTGCGGCGCCGGCAACGGCCGCCTGGCGTGCGACATCATGGACTATCTGGCTGGACGGGAACCGGGGATGTACACCGGCCTGGACCTGGTGCTGGTGGAGCGGGAACCCTCACTGCAAGCCGCCCAGGCGGAGCTTCTGGCCAGCCACAGGGAACGCCTCCGCTGGCTCCCGCCCGAGGCGATGGGAACGGACGACTTCAGCTTCAGCGGTTGCCTTTATTCCAACGAACTGATCGATGCCCTGCCGGTGCATCGGGTCATGATGACAACCGAGGGGCTGCGGGAGATCTATGTCACGCTCGGGGACGGCGGGTTCGCCGAAGAGGCGGGCGAGCTGTCCACGCCGGCCATCGCCGCTCACCTGGAGCGGATCGGCGCAACGCTCCTCCCCGGCCAGCAGGCCGAGGTCAATCTGGCCGCGCCGGAGTGGCTGGCTGCGGCCGCCCGGTCGCTGCAACGCGGCTTCGTCCTGACCGTCGACTACGGCTACCCGGCTGAGGAGCTCTATGCCCCGCATCGCAAGCAGGGAACGCTTCTGTGTTATTACCGCCACCAGGTTGAGGATGATCCTTACATCCGCCTGGGCAAACAGGACATCACCTCCCATGTGGACTTCACCAGCCTGATGCGCTGTGGAGAGGGGCTGGGGATGCCGCCGGTCTGGTTCGGGGAACAGTACCGCTTTCTCCTTTCGGCCGGCATTGTGGAGGAGATCGAGGAATTCGAGCGCTCGGCGGCGTCCGAAGAGCAGAAACTCAAGCTGCGGCTGGCCTTGAAGAAACTGATCATGCCCGAAGGCGGCATGGGTGATACCTTCCGGGTCCTGATCCAGTCAAAAGAGATCGAGAGCCCCCGCCTGCTCTGTCAACGCCGCATAGGAGGCTGAATGCCGGAACCAGCTCTTTCCGCCATCCGCGGCATCGTCTTCGACCTGGACGGCACCCTGTACGTGTCGGACCCGTTTGCGGCAACGATCCAGGAGGTCGCCACCGGTTATATCGCCTCCCTCAAAGGAGTGAGCGGCGACGAGGCGTGCTCGCTGATGGCCGCCACCCGGTCGCGGCTCTGCGAGACGCATGGCATCACCCCCACCCTCTCGACGGTCTGCACGGAGTTGGGTGGAAACATCCGGGAACTGCATGCCGTCTTTGAGTCCCGGTTACGTCCCGAGTCGTACCTGGTACGGGATGAGCGGGTTATCATCCTGCTGGAGCGGCTGTCGCAACGCTTCGAGCTCTCCCTCTTCACCAACAACAACCGCGCCCTGACGACCCGCATTATCGGCTACCTGGGTCTGGACGTTTTTTTCAGACACATCTTCGCCATCGACGACCAGTGGCTTGCCAAACCGGACGAGAGCATGCTGGAGCAGGTGCTGACCCGGCTCGGCCTGACTCCGGCCGAGGCGCTTTTCGTCGGGGACCGGTACGACGTGGATCTGCGGCTGCCCGAACAGCGGGGGTGCCCGGTCTATCTCAGCCAGAGCGTCGAACAACTCCTGCGGCTGGAGGAGTTGCTGAACTGATACAAGGGGTTTGCAAGGACGAAGGCCTGATGGCTGTTTTTCAACAACCCGCTAAAACCCCAGGTTGTTCAAAAATAGTCAGATCGTCGCACCCGCAGAAGGCCCTGAGGAGGCGTAGCAGCGCTACGCCGCACGAAAGGGCTTTCGAGGATGGCGGCGAGATGGCTGTTTTTCAACAACCTGTAAAAGGAGAGTGACCCATGACCCAAAGCAAGGAGATGCTCGACGCCATCATGCGCGCCATCGAGCTTGAAAAAGAGACCTTCGACCTGTACGTCAAGGCAGAACACAAAACCTTCAACCCGGCTGGAAAGAGGATTTTCAAGTGGCTGGCCAAGACCGAAGAGGGCCACTACATGAAACTGACCGAACTGTACAACTCGCTGCACGAAAGCGGCCGCTGGGTGTTTTACGGCGGCTCAAGCTTCGAGCTGGAACCGGCAGGCAGCGATGAGCAGCAGGTCGGCTTCGACACCGACGATATCGCGGCCTTGAAGATCGCCCGGAAGATCGAGGAACGCGGCATGGTCTATTATGATGAACTGATCGCCAAGACCTCCGACCCGGACGGCAAGGCAATGCTGGAAACCCTCAGAAACGAGGAGGTCGAGCACCTGCGGGTGATCGCTGAAAAGCTGGAGGAGTTGAACGGATAAGCGTAAAGGACTTGACAAAAAGGCCCGCTTTTGGCGGGCCTTTTTTGATAACCTCATTTTGCTACGCACGTTTATGCGAGACGAAACCTCCGCACCTCTTCCTGTAGGTTAGCGGCCAAACGGGCGAGGTCGGAGGCGGCCCGAGCCGAGTCCTGGGCTCCGTGGGCGGTGTCGTCCACCACCTGACTCATCTGCTGGATATTGCTGGTGATCTCATGGGTTGTGGCAGTCTGCTGTTCGGCCGCCGTGGCGATCTGGTTGACTTCCATGGCAACCTCGTTGATCTTGCCGAGGATATTCTCTAGGGCCTGACCGGAACTCGCCGCCCCCTCACTTCCCCGCTCGACCTCACGCACACCCTCTTCCATTGTGGCTACGGCACCGCGGGTCTCCGTCTGAATGGCCTTGATCATCTCGCCAATCTCACGGGTAGCCTTGGTGGTGCGTTCGGCAAGTGCCCGCACCTCGTCGGCCACAACTGCAAAACCGCGTCCCTGCTCGCCGGCGCGAGCGGCCTCGATGGCGGCATTCAGCGCCAGCAGGTTGGTCTGATCGGCGATATCCTCGATGGTGCTGACAATTTCGCCAATCTGGTCGGAACGCCGCCCCAGGGCCTCCACGGTACGAGCCGATTCCGATACCCTTTCGCTGATGCGGGTCATGCCGATAATGGTTGATTCGACTACTTCGGCGCCATCCCGCGCAGAATCGCTCGCCTGGCGGGCGCCACCCGCCACACGCCCGCAGTTCCGGGCAATCTCTTCGCTGGTGGCAGTCATCTCTTCGCTGGCGGTCGCCACGGTGTTTGCCTGTGCCGCGACCTCTTCGGCGCCCGTGGCGATCCGCACGGAGCTTGCAGAAAGTTGGGACGAGGCGGCGGAGACCTGCAAGGCGCTCTCATTCATGGACCGGATGATCCTTCGCAGGCTGTCGAGCATGGCATTCAACCGTATCCCCATCATGGCGAATTCGTCACGACCGCCCACAGCCACCTGCACCGTAAGATCGTTATCGGCAACCCGGTCTATGACATCCGAAAAGTCGGCAATGCTCCTGCGGATCCCCCGGCCCAGCAACGCGCTGAATACCAGGAGGACAACGGCCGCACCGAATGCACATGACATCTGTATATAGAGCCGGTGCTGCGCTCGCGTCCGGACATCCATGCGCGTCTTCTCCATGGCCTTTTTATTGGTTTCCGCCAAAACCACCAACGCCTTTCGCACCTGCATGTCGAAGCCATGCCCCAGTTGCGTGTCAACCTCGGTGGCGTTTGCGTTTGCCTCACGGAGGCTGACCAACCTGTCCATACTGCCGCGATAACTGGCGAGGATCTGGAGCGCCTGTTCCGCAGCCTTGCGATCGCCTTCATCCGCAAGCGTCATGAATTCCTTGAGATTGTCCTCAATAGCTGCGGTTTCCTTCCGGAATTCCTCCACATGTTTCACGTTCCCGCGAATCAGATAGTTCTTGTAAGCCCGCATGGCCATCCCCATGCGGTCCAGCGATTCCATGGAGAGTTGGGCCTGGCGATAATCGCTGCGAAACATCTCGTCATAGCTCCCCACGATGTATCCGGCCGTTGACCAGGAAAGTGCCGCGACAAAAATCAATACCGCCAGGCTGATCACCATCAAAGAAAAGAGCTTTTTTGCTACCGACATGAAATCCTCCTGATATTTATGCCTGTTTCTACCCCGTACCAAGCTAATCCAATCAGGGCATCCTCATAATAAAAAAAAGCCGAATGGCTGAATGAGATGCCTGAATGGCATCTTTTCAGCCGTGAATGGTTGTCGACATTCTGTATGGCGGGGAATCCTCCGGATGGGAGGTCTGATAATGCTGATGAGCAGCAAAACGCGTGCGCCCGGAGGGCCACACGCCTCTTCATCAGATGACGCTCTTTCGCAGGTACTCTATGACGGCCGCCATGTCCTCCGGCGGCTCGGTGGTGAACTCCATGAATTCGCCCGTGGCGGGGTGGATGAAGCCCAGGGTGCGGGCATGCAGTGCCTGGCGTCCCAGGGTCGTAATCAGCTTTCGGAGTTGCGGATCGGTGAGGTTGTTGAACCGGCCGCCGTCGGGGTAGAGCGGGTCTCCCAGGAGCGGAAAGCCGGCCTCGGAGAGGTGTACCCTGATCTGGTGAGTGCGTCCGGTCTCCAGGCGCAGTTCCACCAGGGACATGCGACCGTAACGCTCCTTCACCCGCCAGCGGGTTACTGCGTGCTTGCCGCTTTTGGCCTTGCCCGACAGGCGCACCCGCTCGGTGGGATGACGGCCGATGATCCCCTCTATCTTGCCCGTATCCTCCTTGGGGCTCCCGTAGACCAGGGCCTGGTAGATGCGCTTGACGGAATGTACGCTGAACTGGCTGGAAAGCGATTGGTGAGCGCGGTCGTTCTTGGCCGCCACCAGCACGCCCGAGGTATCTTTGTCCAGGCGATGGACGATGCCGGGACGCAGTTCGCCGCCAATGCCCGACAAGTCGCTACAGTGGGCCAGGAGAGCATTCACCAGGGTCCCGGTGCTGTTGCCCGCCCCCGGATGCACCACCATGCCGGCCTGTTTATTGATGACGATCAGGTCGCCGTCCTCATACAGCACCTCCAGCGGAATCGCTTCGGGCTGCGGCTCGGCGGCCTGGGGCGGCGGTATCTCCACCTGGATGCATTCGCCCCCCTTGAGCTTCAGAGACGGGCGGGCCGTCTTGCCGTCGACCAGCACATTGCCCGCTTCGATCAGGCGCTGGACCGTGGCGCGGGTTTCCCCCGCCATCTCACGGCAGATGAACAGATCGAGCCGCATGGGCTCGGTGTCCGGCGAAAAACTGAGAATCGTCTGGTTCATGGGCGTTCAAACTCCGTATGTATCAAAAAAGCAGAGGCGCATCCCCGTTCAGGGGCGCGCCTCTGGAAAAACCGCTGCCGGGCGGAAAATCTACCAGATATTCGACTCGATCTTGCCGGCACGCTTGATGAGCACATCCACCACCGCGATGTCATAGATAGTTTCAGGTTTGAGTTCGGGAGCCACCCGGGAAAAGAAATGCTGGCGGCCCTCTTCCAACTCCTCATGGAGAACATCGAAGATATTGTCGTTCTTGATGCCGCTCTCCACCTTTTCGGTGTTGTACATGGCCACATCGGAGATAATGGCCCGCGCCAGCCGCTTTGCCTGATCGGGATTATCAATCATGTTCATGAGCGCTCTTTCCCCGTCTGTCGAAATTTATATGCACATACTTGCATAAATTTGAACAAAACTCCAGAAACAAGGCGTGCACATCCAGACGATATCAGCAATCCTATCGGGGCCGCAAGGCAAAGTAGATGTTTGCGTCGCCGCGCCGCACCAGGATGGTCAGAGCGCTGCCCGGACGCACCTGCCGGATGGCGCGCTGGTAATCGGCGCTGCCGGCAACCCTCATGCGGTTGACGGAAACGATCACGTCGCCGCGCCGGATGCCTGCCTCGGCGGCCGCGCCGCCTCGGGACACGTCAGCGACAACCGCGCCGTCCCCCTCTTCGGAGTCCTCCACCACCAAACCGATCTGGTCGGCTCGTCCCTGAGACTCGCCGCCTGCTCCCTTACGCTGTTTGGATGCCATATCGGAACTGGTGAGCGTCATGCTCAACTCCAATGCCTTGCCATCCCGGAAGACGGTGACCTTGACCGGCTTGCCGATCCCGGTCTCGGCCACCAGACGCTGAAGCTGCGACGGGTCCTTCACGTCGGTGCCGTTAAAGGCGATGATAACGTCCCCCTGGCGGACGCCGGCCTTTTCGGCCGGGCTCCCCTTCATGATATCATTGATCAGGGCGCCCCTTGCCTCTTTCAGCCCGAAGGACTTGGCCAGTTCTTCAGTAACCGGTTGGATGGTTACGCCCATCCAGCCGCGGCTGACACTCCCCTTCTGGATGAGTTGGGTAAAGACCGGCTTGGCCATATTCGCGGGGATGGCAAAACCGATGCCCTGTCCGGCGGCCACAATGGCGGTGTTGATGCCGATGACCTCGCCGTAGATGTTCAAGAGCGGACCGCCCGAGTTGCCCGGATTGATGGAGGCGTCGGTCTGGATGAAGTTCTCATAGGTTTCGATACCCATGTTGGAACGGCCTGTGGCCGAGATGACACCCACCGTCACGGTCCGGTCCAGGCCGAAGGGGTTGCCGATGGCAATAGCCCACTGGCCGACTTCCAGCTTATCCGAATCGCCCAGAACCGCGGTCGGCAGGTCGGAAGCATTGATCTTGATCACGGCGATGTCGGACTTCTGGTCGCCGCCTACGACCTTCGCGTCATAGACCTTGTCGTTGGAGAGCTTAACCTGAACCGTCTCGGCGTCGCGCACCACATGATCATTGGTCACGATATAGCCGTCCTTGCTGATGATGAACCCCGACCCCAGGCTCTTGTCGCGGCGGTATTGCGGTTGGCCGCCACCGAAAAAATCATCGAAAAAGGGCGACGTTTCAAAGAATGGCTGCACCATCTTCTTCTTGCTGACGGTGGAGATGTTGACGACACAGGGGGTGACCTTCTTGGCCACCGTGCTGAAGGCCTTCTGGGTGGAGAGGAGATCGGATGGGACGTCCTTGACCGGCGCTTCCGCCTCTCCTCCCTTGCGTTTCGATTCAAAAAACAGGGGGGATTCGTTCTTGCTGCTGCATGCCGCCAGCCCGCCAAGAAACAGAGCGCAGATAACCGTACACAGCAGCGCACGTGAATAAGTTCTTATTTTCATATGGTTCTCGTTAGCCACTCGCCTTGGTTGGATTCACCTGCGAAACTATTGTCCAAATATATCCCGGATGTCAACGGAATTCAAGAAAAGCAGGCCTTGGACCGCCTTTGTTTTATCTGCTATAATAATGTTATTGTAAACCGTATGCACATTGTGTAAAAATAATTTCATGTACCCAAACATCCGAATTTATGTACGGGAGGGACCAATGACCGACATCAAGGCGCAAATCAAGGAATTCCGCATCGGCCAGAAGATCAGGGGGCTCCGCCAGCAGAAACGGCTGACCCTCCAGGAGTTGTCCGACCTGACGACCCTGTCCAAGCCTCTCCTGTCGCAGATCGAGAATGAGCAGGTCGTCCCCCCCTT
The DNA here is from genome assembly GCF_019972295.1 of Geobacter sp. AOG2. Lineage (NCBI taxonomy): Bacteria > Pseudomonadati > Thermodesulfobacteriota > Desulfuromonadia > Geobacterales > Geobacteraceae > Geobacter > Geobacter sp. AOG2. The sequence goes on along the minus strand of NZ_BLJA01000001.1, from coordinate 3,106,134 downwards.
GGCAACGTTGCTTAAAATCGCCAAGGGACTCAAGGTCGGCATCCACTTCTTTTTCGAGGATGAGAGCAATCGCCAGAAGTACGTGGTGACCAAGCGGGAGACGGTCCGGGAGTTCGAAGCGGTCCAGCGGCCGGTGATCAATGACGTTTCGCGCCCGTATGTCTACCATTCGCTTGCCCAGGGGATGCGGCACAAACACATGGAGCCGTTTCTGGTGGAGTTCGACAAGTGCCCCTGGGATGAAAGACTCTTCTTCAAGCATGAGGGTGACGAGGAGTTCCTCTACATCGTGGAGGGCGAACTGGATCTCCACTATAATAACGAGATCATCCGCCTGTGCGCCGGTGACAGCATCTACTATGACTCCAGCCAGCCCCATGGATGGGTTTCCACGGGAGAAAACGTGGCAAAGGCCGTGGCGGTACTGTACACAAAGGATTGATGCAGGCCGTTACCTCCGGGTGCGGAGAGGGCCGGCTCTTCACCGGGCGGACAGACTGTTTTATTCGCCGGACCGCCGCCTTTGCTCCGAGGTCCGTTGTGCTCCCTACGGTAGCGGGAGATTCGTTGTGCTCCCGTTGCAGATCAGTATCTTTTTGCCTTTGGAGCCCAAGACCGAGGCCTCGGGGACAAGTCGGGGGGCAATCCGCTCGTAGTCGGCTCTTTTAAGCAGCACGACAACCGGCCGTGTTCCCTGCCACAGTCGCATGAAATCGGCTTCGTCAACAAACCAGGACGCCTGATTGCCCTGCTTGCTCCCGAACTCCAGCTCACCCATGTCTCCCACCACCACGACCCGCTTCCCGGTGTAGAACGGCAGCGATTGTTCATAACCGAACGAGACGAGGCAACCGCCGCGCGATGTGGTCTGTTGCGCCAGAAGCGCAAGTTCTTTTGAAGATTTCTTGAACTCGATCCCCTCCATGAATACCTGAAGCCCTATGGTTTCCAGAAAGTATGAGCTGAGACAGAGGCCGGCAAACAGGATCAGCACTTCCTTTCTCCGTCCGGCCAGCCAAATCGCCGCACCCATGGAAAACGATAGACAGGCCATGACGACGCCACCTGCCGGTGACAGGATCGGCTGCTTCGTCAAAAGCGAGCTGCCGGGCCGGACCAGGCCCGTCCCCGTGAGAAATGGGGCAAGCTCCCGCACATGGGGATAGAGGACCGCAAGGGCTGCCGTCACGAGCATGAGCGTACCCAGCACCGCGCTTTCCGGGGCGAAATTCCTCTGCTGTTCCCGGTCCATCAGATCGGAGAACAGCTTGCCCGTCAGGAGGGCCAACGGGGGGAACACGGGGAGGATATACGGGATCAGCTTGGAATCGGATGCGGAAAAAAAGATGAAGATGAATGCAGCCCAGGCAAGCAGGAACACCAGGCGGTCCCCGTTCTGTTGCCGCCGCTCGCCCCATGCCCGGACAACGGCACGCACGGCGTAGAACGACCAGGGGAGCATGGTCAGGAGCAGAATGGGGGCAAAGAACCAGAACGGTTGATACCGGCCGTGGACCTTGGTGAGGAAGCGCTCCAGGTGTTCATGGATGAAAAAGAAACGGGCGAACTCGGGATTGCGCTGCGATACCAGCACGAACCAGGGGACCGCCACGACCAGGAAAAGCCCGACGCCGCCGACCAGGTGCATCTCTTTCAGCAGATGCCAGCGGCGGGTCGTTGCAAGATAGATGACAATGATGCCAGCAGGAAAGACAATCCCGATCAACCCCTTGGTGAGCACCGCCAGGGCCGAAAACAGAAAAAACGAATAATAGTAGCGCCCTTTGTGCCGTTCGTCGGCTCCGGCAGCGATAATGAAGCAGCACAGGGCCGCCGACAGACAAAAAGTCAATGTCATGTCGGTCAGGTTGATGCGGGACTGGGCGAGGAATCCGGTGGAGGTGCCCAGGATGAAGGCCGAGAATAGCCCCTCGCGCCTGCCGAACAGTTTGCGGCCGGTATGGTAGACAAGAAGTACGGTCAGAAGCCCCGCCAGCGTGCCGGCAAACCGGGCGGCAAATTCATTCAGCCCGAAGAGCTTGAAGGAGAGGGCATTCAGCCAGTAGTGCAGGGGTGGTTTTTCGAAGTAGTGGACATAGTTCAGCGTTGGAGTGACGAAATCCCCTTTTTCCAGCATCTCGCGGGGGATTTCCGAATAACGCCCTTCGTCCGGCTCAATCAGTCCGGCATGCCCCAGGAAGAGGAAGAAGGCCCCGCCGAACAGGAACAACAGTATCGAGATATCCCGCAGTGCCGGATAGTGGCGGGGGGAGAAATAGGCCTTAAGGTCGTTCATGACTGACATCCCTATTACCACAAACAGTGTCCGGCACGTGCGAACTGCTTCTCTGCAATTACCGGCCGGACACTGTCGATTTTACACCAAAACAATTTAAAAACAACGGACTGACCCACGTCTCGCCGCATTTCGGCCGTATTTCAGACCTGATGCGGGCGGAAGGCCATCGGAAAATCTATATTCCGCCGCCGCCAAGCACCTTGTAGAGCGTTACCATATTCGTGAGCCGCGAGAGGCTGACGCTGATCAGATTTTGCTGGGCCGAGTACTGGGCACGCTGGGAATCAAGGACGCTCAGATAGCTGTCGATCCCGTTTTTATAACGGGCCTCGGACAGGTTGTAACTCACGGAGGTAGCCTCGACCAACGACTGCTGGGCTGCCAACTGGTCGCCCAGGGTCCCGCGCTCCGCAAGGGCGTCGGCCACCTCTCTGAATGCGGTCTGGATCGCCTTTTCATACTGGGCCACGTAAATCGCCTTATCTACCTTTGCCACCTCCAGATTGGCGCGATTTGCTCCCGCGTCAAAGATCGGCAGGGATATCTGGGGAGCAAAGGCCCAAGCCGCCGAACCGGCTGTAAAGAGATTGGCAAGCTGGTCGCTGGTGGTGCCGGCGGAGGCGGTCAGGGAAATGCGCGGAAAAAAGGCGGCGCGGGCGGCGCCAATATTGGCGTTGGCCCCCTTGAGCTGACTCTCGGCCTGGAGGATGTCGGGACGCCGTTGCAACACCTCTGACGGTACCCCTGGGCCGATATCCTTCAGCATGGCAGCCGTGCCGAGCTTGGACGGGAGCAACCCCGCCGGAACCGGCGAACCAACCAGCAACGTCAAACCGTTCTCATCCTGAGCAACCAGGGCGGTGTACTTTGCCATATCCGCCCGCGCCGTATCGACGCTGGTCTGGGCTTGGCGCAGGTCGAGTTCCGAGGAAGCACCCAGTTCAAAGCGGCGCTTGATCAGATCGTAGGAGGCCTGCTGGCTGGCAAGCGTGTCCTTCACGAGTTGCAGATGTTCACGGTCTGCGGCGAGGGTCAGATAACTGCCGGCGACTTCGGCCACCAAACTGATCTGGGTGCTGGTCCGCGCCTGCTCCGTGGCCAGGAATTGCTCCAACGCCTGATCCTTGAGGCTTCGCACGCGGCCGAAGAAGTCCAGCTCATAGGAGCTGAAGCCGAGGTTGACACTATATGAGCGGGCAATATAGGCGTTTCCGGAACTCGAAACACTTGCCGGGTAGCGCTGGACCGTGGCGCTGCCGGAGGCGTTGACCGTCGGGAACAGTTCGGCCCGCTGAATCTGGTACATGGCCTGATATTTCTCGATGGTAAGCGCGGCAACCCGAAGATCGCGGTTATTGGCAAGCGCCAGGTCGATGACCTTCCTAAGGTTATCGTCCTGGAAGAAATCCCGCCAGGGAATCTCGGCGGCCGCTTGGCCGCCCGGCTTGGCTTCGCCGTTTTTGTAGGCCGGGCCGCTCGGCCAGGCGGCCGGGGCGGGAGATTCGGGGCGTGCATAGGTAGGAGCCATGGTCGTACAGCCGGTGAGGTAAAGCAACGCACCCAGAGGGAGGCAGAGAGCTGCCGTACTACGCTTTACAGGTTTCATGTCAATGCACCTCCGGGGGGGTGGTCACAACGTCAGGTTCTACAGGCGCAAGTTGGCGCTGCTTCTTCGCGAACAGACGGGAGACCAGGACAAAGAAAAACGGAATAAAGATCAAGTCAATGAAGGTGGACGACAAGAGCCCGCCGGTAACGGCGGTACCTATGGCGTTCTGGGCTCCGGCCCCGGCGCCGCGGGTTAAGGCCAGCGGCAATGTGCCGAAGAAGAACGCCAGTGACGTCATGATGACCGGCCTAAGCCGGATCTTTACCGCCGCCAGGGTGGCATCGACCAGTTCATGCCCCTGGTGCATCTGATCCTTGATGAACTGGATGATCAGAATGGCATTCTTGGTGGAAAGTCCTACGGTGGTAAGCAAACCGATCTGGAGGTAGACGTCGTTGGGCAGCGCCCGCAACGTAACCGCCGTAACCGCCCCCACAAGACCGAGCGGCAGCATCAGCAGGTTGACGAAGGGGATGGTCCAGCTCTCGTACAACGCCGCCACGGCGAGAAACACTACCAGAAGCGAGATGGCGTAGAGCGCCGGTGCCTGGGCGCCGGCATTTTTTTCCTCGTAGGAGAGACCGGTCCATTCGTAGCCGATCCCGGTCGGCAGTTGAGCCGCCATCTTCTCCATCTCGGACATGGCTTCGCCGGTGCTTATCCCCGGGGCGGCCTGTCCCTGGATTTCCACGGACGGAATGCCGTTATACCGTTCCAGCCTGGGTGAACCGTACTGCCAGCGAGCGGTGGCAAAGGCGGAAAAGGGCACCATATCACCGTTCTTATTGCTGACATACCATCTGTTGATATCCTCCGGCACCATGCGATACCGGGCATCCGACTGGAGGTAGACCTTCTTGACGCGGCCGTTTTCGATGAAGTCGTTAACGTAGGTACTCCCCCAGGCGGTGGCCAGCACGTTGTTGATGTCCGCCAGCGACACCCCTTGGGCGCCGGCCCGCACATCATCGATATCCAGCTTGAACTGGGGAGAATCATCCTGGCCGTTGGGGCGCACCGCAACCAGTTTCGGATTCTTCCCGCCCATGCCCAGCAACTGGTTGCGGGCCTCCATCAGCTTTTCATGCCCCAGGCCGCCACGATCCTGCAACTGGAAGTCGAAGCCGTTCGCCACACCCAGTTCCAGAACCGCCGGTGGGGCAAAGGCGAATGCCATGCCATCGCGGAATTGAGAGAACGCCTTCATGGCGCGGCCGGCAATGGCCGGCGCCTTCAGGTCCGTGCTCTTGCGCACCTTCCAGTCCTTGAGCTTCACAAAGGCCAGCCCCATGTTCTGGCCGCGGCCGGCAAAACTGAACCCGGTGATGGAGATGACACCTTCCACGGTCTTGGCCTCATCCTGGAGGAAATGCCGCTCCACCTGCCGCATCATCTGCTCGGTCCGCGCCTGGGTAGCCCCGGCGGGCAGTTGAACCTGGCAGATGAGGAATCCCTGATCCTCATCGGGAAGGAACGACGTGGGAAGCCGCATAAAAAAGAACACCATGCCGGCGACGATGGTTCCGTATACCAGCAGGTAGCGCACCGGCTTGCCGAAGGAACGGCCGACGATCCCTTCATACTTGCTCCGGCAGAATTCAAACGTCCGATTGAAGTGGCGGAAGAACCAGGCAAACCAACCGGTCTCACCGGCATGATGCCCCTTTGCCACCGGCTTAAGCAGGGTGGCGCAGAGAGCCGGGGTCAGGATCATGGCCACCATGACCGAGAGGATCATGGCGGAGATGATGGTGATGGAGAATTGGCGGTAGATGACACCGGTGGAACCGCCGAAGAAGGCCATGGGGAGAAAGACCGCCGTCAGAACGGTGGCGATGCCCCACAGGGCGCTGGTGATCTGCCCCATGGACTTGATGGTCGCCTCCTTGGGAGGCAACCCTTCCTCGGTCATGATCCGTTCCACGTTCTCCACGACAACAATCGCGTCGTCAACCAACAGGCCTATGACAATGACCAAGGCAAACATGGTCAGGGTGTTGATGGAGAAGCCGCAGGCCGCCAGTACCCCCATGGTGCCCAACAACACCACCGGCACGGCAATGGTGGGAATCAGGGTGGCCCGGATGTTCTGCAAGAAAAGGAACATGATGATAAAGACCAGGCAAACCGCCTCAAACAGGGTACGGACCACCTCTTCGATGGAGATCTTGACAAACGGGGTGGTGTCGTAGGGATAGACCACCTTCATGCCGGCAGGGAAATATTTGGACAGCTCTGCCATCTTGGCCTTGACCCGGTTGCCGGTATCCAGGGCGTTGGCGCCTGCCGCCAGCCGTATTGCCATGCCTCCCATCGGTTTTCCGTTGTAGTAGGACGTGATGTCATAGCTTTCTGTGCCGATCTTGGTTTCGGCCACATCCTTGAGCTTGACCGTGGAGCCGTCGCTATTGGTGCGCAGGACGATGGCGTCGAACTGCTCCGGAGTCCGGAGCAGCGTGCGCGCGGTGATGGTGGCGTTCAACTGCTGCCCCTGCACGGCCGGGGTTCCGCCGAACTGTCCGGCAGAGACCTGGACGTTCTGGGCCTGAAGTGCTGCTGACACCTCGTTGGAGGTCAGATGATAGTTATTCAGCTTGGTCGGATTCAACCAGATCCGCATGGCGTTCTGGGTGCCGAAGAGCTGCAATTCCCCCACGCCTTCCAAGCGGCTGATGATATCCTGAAGATTGGACACCATGTAGTCGGTCAGGGCGTTGCGGTCCATGGAGCCGTCTTCCGATGCCAGCCCGATGATCAGCAGGAAGTTCCGGGTGGATTTTACGACCGCTATGCCTTGCTTCTGAACGATCTGTGGCAGGAGCGGCGTAGCCAGTTGCAGTTTGTTCTGCACCTGGACCTGGGCGATGTTCGGGTCGGTACCGGCCTTGAAGGTCAGGGTGATGGACACGGCCCCTGCCGAGTCGCTGGTGGACGCCATATAGATCAGGTTATCGATACCGTTCAGCTTCTGTTCAATGACCTGGGTGACCGTATCCTGTACCGTCTGGGCCGAGGCCCCCGGATAGGTGGCGTTGATGGCGATCTGCGGCGGCGCGATCGCCGGATATTGGGAAACCGGCAGACTCTTGATCGACAGGAGGCCCGCCAGCATGACCAGAATGGCGATCACCCAGGCAAAGATCGGGCGATTGATGAAAAAACGAGGCATGGATGGGCTCCTTTATTTTTTGGCGGCAGCGGGTTGGGGCGTTCCGGCGGGAGCCGCGGCAGGCTTGCTGTCGAATGGAACAGCCTTGACCGGCGTTCCCGGGCGGGCCTTCTGTGTCCCTTCCAGAATGACGCGGTCTCCTGCCTTGAGTCCGCCGCTGACCAGCCAGTTGTCGCCGATAGTCCGGGCAACCGTGATGATCCGTGGCTCCACCTTTTCCTCCGCCCCGACCACCATTACCGTGGCGTCGCCTTTCTGATTACGGCTCACGCCGCGCTGCGGGACCAGGATGGCGCTCTCATTGACCCCCTCTTCCAGAATCGCACGGACGAACATGCCCGGCAGCAGGGTTTGTTTCGGGTTCGGGAACACCGCCCGCAGGGTAACGGAACCGGTGCTCTGATCCACGGTGACCTCTGAAAATTTCAAGGTGCCCGGCAACGGATAGGCGCTGCCGTCCTCCAATACCAGTTTGACCCGGGCCTGGGTCGTCGCGCTGTTTTTCAGCAGGCCGCTGGCCAGACTCTGTTTAAGGCGCAACAGATCGGCGCTGGACTGAGTGACATCCACATACATGGAACCAAGTTGCTGAATCGTGGCCAGCGCCGTGGCCTGGTTGCCGGTCACCAGTGCACCGTCGGTTACGGTCGAACGGCCGATGCGCCCGGAGATGGGAGCGGTTACCTTGGTATAAGCCAGATTGATGCGGGCGGTTTCCACTGCGGCCTTATTGGAGGCCACATCAGCCTCGCCTTGCTTGAGCGCGGCATAGGCGTCGTCATAGTCCTGCTGGCTGACCGCCTTGATCTTCACCAACTCCTTGTAACGTTCGGCCTTCAGCCGGACGCTTGCGAGACTGGCTTCCGCCTTGGCAAGGGCCGCCTTGGCGCTGGCGTAGGCCGCCTGATAGCTCGCCGGGTCAATCTGGTAGAGCACTTGGCCGGCCTTGACATCGCTTCCTTCGGTGAAGACCCGCTTCTGGATGATCCCACTGACTTGGGGACGTACCTCGGCGATCAGGTGGGCTGAGGTGCGTCCCGGCAATTCCGTCGTCAGGGAGACGCGTTGAGGTTGGATGACCACCACACCCACTTCGGGGGGACCGGCTTTCGGTGCTGCTGCCTGCTTTTTCCCGCAGCCCGTAAGCAGCAGCCCGCCAACAAACGCTCCCATAGCGCTTACCAGTAGAATTCTGAACTTGCTTTGCATAACCACCTCTATGTTGTCTGATGAATTTCCGGCCCGACCGCGGACCGGCCCTTATCGAGCTATCTATTTAAAATTACGAATGAACAGTCATTCTTAACTCAACTCAAAAAAAACTTACTCCTACGGCGAATCCAGCTTACCGCTTTATGGAATCCCAACTGGCGACAACAACCTCTTCCAGAAGATGATCGTCCAGCGTGATGAACCCCAGAATATGATCGCGGGCCACCGCGAGCAAAGGACCAAACGCCAGGGAGTCGATGACGAAAAACGGAAGATTCCGTAATACCTGCTGGCTGACCCCCTGTTCGAACAGCTCGTTATACACGGTATGCTTGCCCGGTTCGCCCATAATCCTGTCCCTGCGAAAGGCCACGCCATAAGGAGAGTAGTAAAATTGCTCCACATAGCGGAAATCGAGGGGATTGGCGATGAAGTAGGTGAGAAGCCGCGTCCCGAGATGAATGAACCGCTCCCGGATGGGACCTGTCCCTGGGTACCCATTGAGAATGAAGGCCGACACCCGCTTTTCGATATCCTGATACAGCTCGTTGATGAGAACGTCTTTACTCTTGAAATAGAGATAGATCGTACCTGCCCCGACCCCTGCCCGCTCGGCGATCATGGCTACGGAGGCCCCATGGAAACCGCACTCGGCGATGAGTTTACGTGCTGCATTAAAAATATCGTCACGCTTGCAAGACATTCATTGTCTCCTATTCTGAATGATCACTCATTCAGAATAGGGTTCCGAACCCGCCCTGTCAAGATTTTTTTTACGGATCGTCAACGACCGATAAATCCTTGCACCTGTTGCATCAAGAGGGCAGTTCCCGGCTCCCGGTTTCGGAGACCAGTTCACGCAGTGACCGCACCCTCTCCACAGCCGGCGGATGGGAATAGTAGAAACCGGCATACCAGGGATGAGGAAAAAGATTGGAGAGGTTCTCGACCGACAGTTTGACCAGGGCCGAGGCAAGGTCCTGCGGGCGGCCGGTCAGGTCGGAAGCGAAACGGTCGGCTTCCCGTTCGTGACAACGTGAACGCCATGCCGAAAGCGGGGTCAGGGGGAACATAACCAATGAACCGATAAAGCCAAGGATGACCATGCGCGCCGGGAGCGACAGATTCCCCGGCAGCCCGAGAAGGGCGGGCAGGCCGGGCCAGGCGAGCAGCCTGAAACTGAGCCATGCCCCGCCAAATGCAAGCAGCTCGGCTGTCAGCAACCTTTTCCAGATATGACCCTTCTTCCAGTGGCCTATTTCGTGGGCCAGCACCGCCACGATCTCGCCGTGGCTCATCTGCCTGATGAGCGTGTCGAACAGCACGATGCGCTTGACCTTGCCGATACCGGTGAAATAGGCGTTGGAATGCCTGCTGCGCCGGGAGGCGTCCATCTGCATCACCCGCCCTACCCTCAGGCCGGCCTTCTCCATCATGACACGGATCTCCGCCTCCAGCCCCTCCTCGGTTACCGGCTCGAACTTGTTGAAAAGCGGCTCGATCACATAGGGGGAGATAAACATCATGAACAGGCTGAACAGGGCCATGAAGGCCCACACCCAGAGCCACCAACGCTGCGGGCTCCATTGGATGAGCCAGAAGGCCACACCGACCAGGAAGGCCAATAGCAGCGTACCAATGGTTTGGGACTTGAGAAAATCCATGAGCCACAACCTGGGCGTGGTCGTATTGAAACCGTAGCGCGTCTCAATGCGAAAGGTCCCGTACAGATCGAAGGGGATGCCCAGAAGGGTCTGCGCCCAGGTCAGAATGAGAAAATAGAGGATGGCCGAGGCGATGAATCCACTGCCGAGCCCCATGACAAAATGGTCATAGAGCCCTATCAGGCCGCAGAACAGGAACAGGATCAAAAGCCCGTTGTCGAAGAGCGACTCCCACAGCCCGAGCCGGCTGCTGTCGAAGGTGTAGGCGGTGCTCGTGCGAAGCTTCTCTTCGTCGATGCTCCCCTCGAACCCCGCAGGCACGGCCGAGCCGTAGCGCTTCAGGTGGCGCAGGTTGATATGGCGTAACCAGTAGGTAAAGGCGGTGACCAGGGCGAACAGGATGAGCAGGATCAGTTTCATCAGGACATTTCCCTTTTTGGGTTTTCAGGCCGAAAAGAAGGCACGAAGATTACCCCGTGCCTTCTTTTCGGTGCGGCAAATCGTACACCCGGCTGTTTCAGAGGAAGAAAAACATATCACATCATCAAATCAATGCAATCACTTCCTTCACGCATTTGTCGATCCCCTGGTACGCTTCGGAGATACGGTGCGCCAGCATGTAGGCCGGGGTGGAAACGATTTTGTTCGTGCGGTCCACGACGAATTCGGTGACCGGGCACTCCTGATGCCTGGCGCCGGTCTTTTCTATCTCCGCCGCCGTGCTCGGATCGTTGCCGATGGTCAGGGTCGGCCCTTTATCTTTGCCCAGTACCGTCGCCACGACAGCCGGGGCAATGCAGATGGCGCCGATAGGCTTGCCGGCCGCCGACATCTCCCTGAGCAGGCGGGCCACCTCGGGATGCACCGCGGCGCCGGCCCCCTTGGCGGCAAAATCGCACAGATTCTTGACAGCACCGAATCCGCCGGGAAAGACAACGGCATCCAGGTCGGCCGCCTTTACCTCCGCGATGTCGCGGATGTTGCCCCGGGCAATACGGGCGGCTTCAACCAGTGCATTACGCTTGTTTCCCGTTTCCTGCATGGTCAGGTGATTGGTTTCGGGAAAATCGGCATTGGGCGCCATGCAGACCGCCTCGGCCCCGTTCCGGTCAATGGCCAAAAGCGCAAAGACCGCCTCATGAATCTCGCTGCCATCCCGCACACCGCAGCCCGAAAGCACCACGCCGATCTTTTTCATAGTCCTTCCTCCTTCTTTGATTATGGTTTCGATGGTTTGAGCGGCTGATACCGATATATCCGGCATGCCGCCGCAAGCCCGGAGAAGACGAACACTCCTGTCCTGCGGGAGGCTACCCTTACGGCCCGGTTCCGGCCAACGCCCGGCGTACCGCCTCGTCGTAGGGGGTGAGCCGCAGTGGAATCAGTTCGCGAATGGCGTGTTCGCGGCAGACCACCTCGTTGCTCAGCCCTTCGATGAGCGGCATGGAAACCGACGGCCGCACCGGCGTAATCAGTCCGACCCAGTAGGACGAAAGCTTGGGGGTCAACACCGGCACCGGCAGGATATGGAGGGTTTTCCCCTCAATGCGGGCAAAACGCTCCATCATCTCCCGGTAGGTCAGTACCTCGGGGCCGCCGATGTCGAAGATCCTTCCTGCAGTGCGTTCATCCGCCAGACAGCCGGTCAGGTAGGCGATCACGTCGTCCACGGCGATGGGCTGACAGCGGGTCGAAACCCACCGCGGGGTAATCATCACCGGCAAGCGTTCCACCAGGGCCCGGACCATTTCGAATGAGGCGCCGCCCGCCCCGATGATTACGGCGGCCCGCAGAACGGTCGTGGCAAAATGCCCGGAGGTGAGGATCCCGGCTACCTCCCGCCGGCTCTTGAGGTGTTCCGACAGGTTATCGCCGGTTTCCCCCAACCCGCCCAGATAGATCACCCGCCGCACACCGGCCTTTTCGGCAGCCCGCACCAAATTACCCGCCGCTTCCCGGTCGCGCTGTTCGAAACCGGCTCGGCCGCCCGCCATGGAGTGCACCAGGTAATAGACGCTGTCGACCCCTTCCAGAGCCCGTGCCAGTGACGACGGCACCAGCATATCGGCCCGCACGACCTCGGCGGCCCCGGGAATTCCCGTGCCCGCCCCCCGTACCATGCAGCGCACGTTGAGCCCCTGAGCCAGCAGCTCCTTGACAAGCCGACGGCCGATGAACCCGGTCGCACCGGTAATGAGGATGACGTTTTTCTTCCTGGCCATGAGAAGGTTATTGTGCCACAACTTCACCGGATGGCAAGGGGGGTGACCTTCGTCCCCGTTCCAGCAGCGCGAAGGCTAACGCCATCACGGCATAACCGGCTGCCAGATGCCAGACAATCGGCGTCGGGGGCGACAGTGGCGAAAAGAGCGCCCCCGAAGGGAGCGGAGAGTGGATCACCCCGCACAGGGAAAACAGGGCGCAGATCAGGAGATAGAGCGCCGCCCGCCCCGGCCGGTGGTCGAGGACATGGGAAAAGGCTGCGCCCCAGAGCAGTGACGTGACAATGAAGCCGTTCCCCAGAAGGGTCGTGGCATTGTAGGTTGCCAGCAATTCTCCCGAGAGGTCGGCGCTGCTCTTGCCCAGTCCGCCCAGCATCTGGCCGAACTGGATCGACACCAGACAGGCGATTGCCGGGACAAAGGAGATGGCAATGGCCCGGTAATGCTTGTGGGGGGTGGCTTCAAAGGCCTGTGCGGTGATTTCGATCCCGATGAAAATCAGGATCGGCGCCACCGCGGCCTCGGGCAGAAGATTGACGAAGAACGAGAGATAGCCGAGCATCCCCCCCAGGCCTATGAACAGGGCCGTGGCGATGGTGTAGCCGGACCGCCCCCCCATCTCCTTGTAGGCCGGATGGCCGATGTAGGGACAGGATTGGATCACGCCGCCGCATATGCCGGCCACCAGGGTGGCAAACCCCTCCACCAGGAGGACATCGCGGGTGTTGTAATCGTCGCCGGCCACGGCCGCGCTTTCGGTGACATCCACGCCGCCGACCACCGTAGCCAGGGCAAAGGGGATCGCCAGCGGCAGATAAGCCAGGGCTTTCGTCAGGCCGGGCACGAATTCCAGGGTCGGCAGCGGCAGATGCAAGGACACCTCGAATGGCCGGAACACGGCATGTCCTGCGCCGGGTAACAGATCGAAGGCGGACAGCAGGTAATAGGCGACGGTGCCGCACAGCATGCCGGCCAATGCGCCCGGCATCCCCAGAGGGAGCCGGAAACGGGCCAGAAGCGAAATAAAAACGATACCCAGGGAGAGGAAGCCGACCACCGGCGAGGCGAAGAGCTTAAGAAACGGCAGGTAGGCGATCAGGAGCAGCGCCACTGCAGCAATGCTCCCCAAGAGGGCGGCCCGCGGGACGGCACGACGCAGGGCCGGCCCGCAAAAGGAAACGGCGATCTTGAAGACCCCCATCAGGATGATGACCCCCATGGCCACCTGCCAGGTGAAATAGGCATCCTTGCTCGCCAGGTAACAGGGGCCGATCACGCCGAAGGCCAGGCCGAAGGTGGAAGGGGTATCCAACCCCAATGGCATGGCGGTCACATCCGTCCGTCCGGTGCGTCTGGCCAGGCGCCAAGCCATCCAGGAGTACAGCAGGTCGCCCACCAACACCCCCATGGCGCTGCCGGGCAACATGCGGTACAGTACGATCTCGCGCGGCATGCCAAAAGCGCCGGTAAGAATGGCGGCCATGATGACCAGGCCGGACACATTGTCCAGCATGAGACCGAAAAAGGCGTTGATATCGCCGACAGCGAACAGGCGTGGTTTGTGGGGCATCCCTGCAACCTCCCGATAAAGGTCTGCAAAAGGTGCCATATCCTAAAAATGATTGCAATATCTCATACCAATGGCAGAATGGGATACATTCGACGGCGCTCCCCGCCCGGAGCATGGAGGCCTGCTTCCGTTGCCTACGGGCAACTACCTTCGTTACGATTAAAAGCCCCTGCAAAGGGGGAGGCACATCATGCCCATCTGCACCCATACCGCGGCTTACTGGATCGAAAGACTGCACCTTGCCCGCCATCCCGAAGGCGGTTGGTTCCGCGAAACCTATCGCGCCGCCGAGGCCATCCCCGAGGCCGGCCTGCCGAGCCGTTTTCAAGGTGAACGGGCTTTTTCCACCGCGATCCACTTTCTTTTGGAGCGGGATGACTTCTCGGCCCTGCACCGCCTCAAATCAGACGAGATGTGGCACTTCTACGACGGCGCGCCCCTGACGGTGCACCTTGTCGCCCCGGACGGCGGGCACCGACCCTTCCTGCTCGGCCGAGATCCGGAAAAGGGGGAACTGTTCCAGGCCGTGGCGCCGGCCGGCTGCTGGTTTGGGGCCGAGGTGGCCGGCTCCGGCGATTTTACCCTGGTGGGCTGTACCGTGTCGCCCGGCTTTGATTTCAGTGATTTCGAGATGGGTAGCCGGAGCAACCTGGCAGAACGTTTCCCGCAACACGAGGCGCTTATCAGGCGCCTGACCAGGAGCTAGACAATGTCATTACCCCGCCATCAGGAAATCGCCTGCCAGCAGGTTCTGGTGGAGGATTCATCGGTATTCTCCATTCAGTGGAGTGTCTTTCCGGCCCATCTTGCGCTGCAACTCACGCCCGACATACTTCTGAAACGCTACCTGGCCTACATCCGAAGGTGCACCGCCACCATCATCCGCCCCCATTGCTCGGCCTCGGAGATCCAGTTCCGCTTGTTCGGCAGCCGCTGGAGCCTGATCAGCTTTCTGCCGCCGGTTCTCGAGCAACAGGCCGTCGTGCTGCGCATCTGCGGCGGCATACTGGTGCAGCCGGGCCAATGCGGGCGTGGCGAACTGCGCTTCAGCGTCAAGGAACAGCCGGACGGCATCCGGGTCTCGCTGGAACTCTCCGAGTATTGCCCGCTGATCCTCGGCAGCCCCACACCCTCCACCTTCCGCCGTCTGCTCTATCGCCTTTCCCAGGCAGCCATCCACCGTCTGGTGACGGTACGTTTCCTGGCCCTGCTCTATCGGGAACTGGCCGGACCGGGTGCCCGCGTTCGCGTGGTGGGTGTCAAGGTGCGTGAGGGAGAGCCGGTTTAGCGGGCTGTTGTAAATCCGCCGCGGGCAAGTGGCTTTTCACATAACAGCCTTACATCACTAAAACCAAATATTCGCTCCGGCAGTATTGATCGTTTTTAGATTGAGATTTTTGAATAAGCCTTCAAAATATGTTACAAGATAAAATACGGTTATCATTCCCGCAGACAAGGAACCATCTTCCATGCCTCATACCAACATTGAAATACCTGAAAGGCTGCCACTCTACCCCCAGAAGGAGATGGTGCCATTCCCCTACATGATCTTCCCGCTCTACGTGGACGAACGCGAATTGCAGGTATTCTCCGAAGCCGACAACTACGAGAAATACGTGGCGATCGTGCTGTTCCGCCCGGATGCCCCCGGCAACAGCACCATGGAGGACATCAGCGAGATCGGGACCCTCTGCCGGGTCAACCAGATCAAAAAACTGGGTGACGGCAGATTCAAGGTGACCCTGGAGGGAATGGCCCGGTTGCGCATCCTGAGCATCGAGCAAACCGCTCCGGTCATGCTGGCCCATTGCGAACTGGTGCGGGAGTTCGTGGAGAAAAGCCTGGTATCCGAAGCTCTGGTACAGAGCCTGAACGCCCTGTTGAAGATCTCCCTTTCCCATGGCAAGCCGTTGCCGGATGACGTCATGAAGATGATCGACTACATCGACAACCCGGCACGCCTGTCCGACCTGGTGGCGCTGTACGTCAACCTGCCGGCCGCCGACCTGCAGGAACTGCTGGAAACGGTCGATCCCCTGGACCGCCTCAAAAAGGTCTACGTTCACCTGACCAACGAAGTCCAGCGCATGCAGATCAAGAACGAGGTCTCCAGCGAGGTTACCCGCAGGGTCGGTAAGAATCAGAAGGAATATATTCTGCGCGAGCAGATGAAGCACATCCAGGAGGAGTTGGGGGATGAGGACCCCCGCGCCTCGGACATGAACGAGTTGCGACGGCTGATCGAGGAGGCCGGCCTGCCGGAAGAGGTCCAGAAGATCGCTGACAAGGAGCTCAAACGGCTGGAACGGATCAACCCGGCCTCCCCCGAGTACACCGTATCCCGCACCTACCTGGACTATCTGGCCGGCATGCCCTGGAACAAATCCTCCTCCGACAGCCTCGACATGGTCAGGGCCGAAGAGATCCTCAACGAGGATCACTACAACCTGAAAAAGGTCAAGGAACGCATTCTGGAATTCCTGGCGGTACGCTCTCTCAGGGAGAACATGAAAGGGCCGGTGCTCTGTTTCGTCGGCCCCCCCGGCGTGGGCAAGACCAGCCTGGGCAAATCCATCGCCCGGTCCCTTGGCCGCAAGTTCGTGCGCATCTCCCTGGGCGGGGTACGGGACGAAGCCGAAATCCGCGGCCATCGCCGCACCTACATCGGAGCCCTGCCCGGCCGGGTCATCAAGGAACTCTTCCGTTGCGGCAGCAACAACCCGGTCTTCATGCTGGACGAGATCGACAAACTGGGGCTGGACTTCCGCGGTGATCCGGCTTCAGCGCTTTTGGAGGTGCTGGACCCGGAGCAGAACTTCTCGTTCAACGACCATTACCTGGATGTCCCTTTTGATCTGTCCAAGGTCATGTTCATCACCACCGCCAACCAGCTCGATCCGATCCCCGGCCCGCTCAAGGACCGCATGGAGGTCATCCGCCTGGCCGGCTACAGCACCGAGGAAAAGCTGCACATCGCCCGCAACTTCATCATCCGTCGCGAAATCGAGGATAACGGCCTCACCAACACCCCTCCGGAATTCCACGACGAGGCGATCCTGAAAGTGATCAGCGACTATACCCGCGAGGCAGGCGTACGCAACCTGCAACGTACCATCGGCTCCATCTGCCGTAAGATAGCCAAGGAGATCACCCAGAAGAAGGACCCGCGCAAGGAGATCACCCCCGAGGTGGTGACTGAACTGCTCGGACCGCGTAAATTTCACAACGAGGTGGCGGCCGAGGATGATCGGATCGGCGTGGTTACCGGCATGGCCTGGACCGAGACCGGCGGCGACATCCTGTTCGTGGAAGCGACCAGCATGCCGGGCAAGCCGGAATTGATCCTGACCGGTTCCCTGGGGGACGTGATGAAGGAATCGGCCCGGGCCGCGCTCTCTTACGTGGAGGCCCACTACAGCGATTTCGGCATCGCCCCGGACGCTTTCGAAAACCGCGCCATCCACATTCATGTCCCATCGGGCGCCATCCCAAAGGATGGCCCGTCCGCCGGCGTGACCATGGTCACGGCCCTGGTGTCGCTCCTGACGAACAGACCCGCCAAGCGCAATGTGTCCATGACGGGCGAGATTACCCTGACCGGCAGGGTGCTGGCCATCGGCGGCCTCAAGGAAAAGGTGCTGGCCGCCCACCGGGCCGGTGTCAGGAAGATCATCGCCCCGGACCGCAACCGCGATGACCTGGAGGATATCCCCGAGAACGTGCGCAAGGAACTGGAGTTCACCTTTATCCACGAAGCCGCCGAGGCTGTGGCCGTGGCGCTGTAGGGGGGTTGTTGAAAAACAGCCATCTCGCCGCCATCCTCGAATACCCTTTCGTGCGGCGTAGCGCTGCTACGCCTCCTCGGTGTATTCTGCGGGTGCGACGATCTGACTGTTTTTGAACAACCTGTTTTTTCAACAGCTTTTTAAGGCGTTTAAAAGGTACTGAATGAACATCACCTTCATCGACAGGGTCATGCTGCGTTTCTTCGCCGAACTCCAGGGGTGGTTTGCCCTGGCGGCCAAGACCTTCGTCCGCATATTCCGGCGCCCCTACTACTACCGCGAATTCGCCGTACAGTTCGACAAGCTCGGTTTTTCCTCCCTGTTCATCTGCATGCTGACCGGCCTGTTCACCGGCATGGTCATGGCCCTACAGGCCCTGGTCCAACTCAAGCCCTTTGCCGCCACCAGCTACGTAGGCGGCATGGTGGCCGTAACCATGATCAAGGAGTTGGGTCCGGTACTGGCCTCCCTGATGGTGGCCGGCCGGGTCGGGTCCGCCATCACCGCCGAGCTGGGCACCATGGTGGTCACCGAACAGGTTGACGCCATGCGGGTAGAGGGGACCGATGTCGTCAAGCGTTTGGTGGCTCCGCGGCTGAAAGCCATGCTGCTGGCCCTGCCGCTGCTGACCGCGGTGGCCGATGCCATCTCGCTCCTGGGTGGGTATATCATGTCTTCGGGCTACGGTATCAACCCCACCATGTACCTCAAGGGCATTCCCCAGTTCATGGTCTTTCAGGACCTGATCGAGGGGTTGGTCAAACCGACCGTATTCGGCTTCCTGATCGCCATGACCGGCTGCTACGTGGGGCTTAACACCCGCGGCGGTGCCGAAGGGGTGGGCAACGCAGCCAAACAGGCGGTGGTGATCTCGTCGGTGCTGATCCTGATGTTCGATTTTTTCCTGACCAAGGTCTTCGTGGCCTTCAGGGGATAGGCAAAACCATGGCATTCTGGCTTTTCAAAACCGAACCGGGCTGTTTTTCCTTCGACGACCTGAAGGCCCTCCCGGACATGACCGAGCACTGGGACGGGGTGCGCAATTACCAGGCCCGCAATTTCCTGCGCGATCAGATCAAACCGGGCGACGGCGTGCTGTTTTACCACAGTAATATCCCCGAGCCTGCCGTTGTCGGCATTGCGGAGGTAGTGCGGGAGGGATATCCCGATTTCACGGCCCTTAACCCGGAGAGCGATCATTTCGATCCCAAGGCGTCGCCCGACAACCCGATCTGGTATATGGTGGACGTGCGCTATGGCGCGCCGCTGCCCCGGCCGGTTTCCCTTGAACAGATCAAGGCCAACCCCCTCCTGGCCGGAATGCCGCTGGTCAAACGCAGCCGCCTCTCGATTCAGCCGGTTTCGGCCGATGAATGGCGGATCATCCTGCTCATGGGCGGAGCGGAGTCCTCATGAGCGGCAGCGATTCCATCCGCATGGAGAAGCTCTGCTACTCGGTTGGCGGCCGCAAAATCCTGGAAGATTTCGACTTCTGCCTGGAGCGGGGCGTCAACCGTACCATCCTGGGGGTGAGCGGCGCCGGCAAGACCACCATCCTCAAGCTGCTCCTGGGGCTTTTACCCCCCCAATCCGGGCGGGTTTGCATCGGCGATGTCTGCATCACCGGCCAGCCGGAGTCGGCATTCAGCGAGCAACGCAAACGGATCGCCATCGTCTTCCAGGGGGGGGCACTGTTCGACTCCATGACCGTGGGCGAGAACGTGGGCTACCGTCTGTTTGAGGAGGGAAGGCTTTCGGAGGGGGAAATCGAACGGATCGTGCGGGAAAAGCTCTCCTTCGTGGGCGTGGAGCAAGCGGTCGATCTCTATCCGGCCGAGCTGTCGGGCGGCATGAAGAAACGGGTGGCCATCGCCCGAGCCCTGGCCGCCAACCCGGATTACATCTTCTTCGACGAGCCGACCACCGGCCTCGACCCCATCGGGGTCTATAACATCTGCAACCTGATGCAGCGCCTGCAGGCCGAGGGAAAGACCACCCTGATGGTCACCCACGATCTGGCGACAGCCTTCGCAACCTCGGAACGCTTCACCTTCCTGCACCAGGCGCGGATGATCTTCGAGGGGACCGAGGTGGAGATGCGGGCCAGTACGATCCCGGAAGTGCGGGAGTTCTTGCTGCCGACGAAAGAGTCGCTGTTTGTATGAACACCGCATTATTACCGAAAAAATCATAAAGCGAGAAAGGCTGACGTCCGCCACAGAGACACAGAGGTTCACAGAGAAAAGCACAAGGCTCCATTATCTGGAATCATTGTTTTTTATCTTACTCCTGATTTTCTCTGCATCTCTGTGGCAGATTGTGATTTCAAACCTGAACAGGTGGGAATGAATATGGAACGAAGTAATAAGATAGGCTGGGCCCAGGTACGTGCCGGCGTGTTCATTTTCATCGCCCTGATATTCGTTGCCGGCGGGGTGCTGCTGATGGGGCAGAAGAACAAGATGTTCGTCCCCAAGGGAAGGCTGCAGGTGGTAATGGACGATGTGGCCGGCCTCAAGGAAGGCGCTCCGGTCTGGCTGTCCGGCGTGGATGTGGGAGTCGTGACCGATATCCGCTTCGCCAATCCAAAGCAGAACAACGAGGTGGACATCCGCCTGGAGATCGATAGCGAAGCGCTGAAGAAGATCGGTACGGATTCGAAGATAACCATCAAGACCCGGGGGCTCATGGGGGAAAAATATGTGGACATCACCCCGTCGCAGCAGTACTCCGAGACACCCGCCACGGTCCTGCGCGGCACACCGGTCGTGAAACTGGATGACGTCATGGCGAAGGCCGGAACCACCTTCGACCGCCTGAACACCATCGTGGACAACATCACCCAGGGCAAGGGAACCCTGGGCAAGCTGACCACCGACGCCAGCCTCTACACCAACATCGTCAACCTGACCGGAGAACTCCACGCGCTGGCAATCACCATCAACCGCGGCGAAGGGACCTTGGGCAAATTGAACCGCAACCCCGAGCCCTACAACAAACTGGTCAGCATCCTTAACCGGGCCGACAAGACGCTCCGGGACATCCAGGAGTCAAACGGCACCCTGAACAAACTGATCTACGATAAAGCGCTCTACGACAAGTTGGTGACCCTTGCGGAAAAGAGCAATGAGGCTGCGGACTACGTGCGCGAATTGAACAAGAAGATCACGTCCAAGGACAGCACCCTCGGCCTGTTGATCAACGACCGGGAGTTCTACGACAAGGGTTTGTCGCTCCTGAACCGGGCCGACAACTCGGTCAAGTCCATCGAGGAGGTCACCGCCAAGATCAAGAGCGGCGAGGGGACGGCCGGCAAACTGGTGACCGACAAGGAATTATACGAGCGCATGAACCACATGGTGGACAACCTGGACGCCCTGGTAAAGGATTTCAAGGAGCATCCCCGCAAATACATAAAATTCTCGTTGTTTTAAATTGCCCATCATCTTACCATTAATAAACACGGTGCCCGGCATCCGGGCAGGGTGCGGGCACCGTGTCTAATTCAAAGAAAAACCAGAGGTAAAAACCTATGAAACGGATGTGGTTGTTTATCATAGCGCTCTGCCTGTGCTCAACCAACCTCTTCGCCTCGGGGCTGGAAGACAAGGTCGTCGAGCATACCATGAAGAACGGCATGAAACTCCTTCTGGTGGAGCGTCATACATCTCCGACCGTGGCGGCCTGGATCCGCTTCCGGGTGGGGAGCGTGGACGAGCGCAGCGACGAGCAGGGTATTGCCCACATGCTGGAGCATATGCTGTTCAAGGGCACCACCACCCTGGGGACAAAGAACTATGCTGCCGAAAAGCCGCTTCTGGACAAGATCGAACAGACCGCCCAGGCCATGATCGCCGAGAAGGCCAAACGGGACCAAGGGGACAAAATCAGGATTGCCGCATTGGAGAAACAACTGGCGGCGCTGGAGGCCGAGGCGTCCCAGTACGTCATAAAGGATGAGTTCTTCGAACTCTACGCCAAAAACGGCGGTGTCGGATACAATGCGTTCACCAGCCGCGACGGCACCACCTATCTGATCAATCTGCCCGCCAACAAGCTGGAATTGTGGGCAGCCATCGAGTCCGACCGCATGCAGAACGCCGTACTGCGCGAATTCTACTCGGAACGCGCCGTGGTGATGGAAGAGCGCCGACGCTCCACCGACGCCGACCCGGAAAGCAAATTGTGGGAGACCTTCATTGCCTCCGGCTTTCTGGCCCATCCCTACGGCCACCCCACCATCGGCTGGATGCCGGATATCGAGAACCTGACCCGCACCAAGGCGGAACGGTTCTTCCACTCCTACTACGGCCCTCAGAGCGCCATCGTGGCCATCGTGGGGGACATTGACACCAAGGCGACCATCGCCCTGGTGGAGCGTTATTTCGGTGACATACCTCCCGGAAAGAAACCTGCGCCCGTCACGGCCGAAGAACCGAAGCAGGAAGGGGAGCGGCGCATCGAACTGGTGGCCGAGGCCGAACCGACCTTGATGATCGGGTTCCACAAACCTGCCATCAATGCCCCCGATGACTACGTCTTTGACGTGATCAACATGATCCTGGGTAACGGCCGGACCTCCCGTCTGTATAAAGATCTGGTCATCGAAAAACAGATCGCGACCGAGGTAGGGGTCTTCGACGCCCCCGGCAGCCGTTATCCCAACCTCTTCATTGTCAATGCCAATCCCCGCGCTCCCCATACGACCAGGGAGGTGGAGGAGGCCATCCTCCATGAACTGGAACTGCTCAAAACGGAGCCGGTGGCCGAACGGGACCTCCAGCGCGTCCTTAACAAGATCGAGTATGAGGAGGCCCGCCGGATGGGCACCAACGGCGGTCTGGCCCGCAACCTGACTGAGTACGAGGCGGTCGCCGGCACGTGGCGCTACATGACCGAATACCGCCGTAAGGTGGCATCGGTCACCGCCGCCGATATCCAGCGGGTCGCCCGGAAATATTTCACCAGGGAAAACCGCATGATTGGGTCCATCACCAAAAAGGGGGAGGAAGGCACATGAAACGACTGATCATCTCCCTCTTGTTCCTTTTCGCGGCAGGTGCGACCGCAGGTGCCGCCGGCGGGAAGGCCGACCCCCGCACCATGAGCTTCCCCGAGCTGCGTTTCGAGATACCCAGGGCCGAACGGGTGATGCTGGAATGCGGCATGCCGGTCTACCTGCTGCGGGACACGGAACTGCCCATTGTCAACGTCACGGCCCTGGTCCACACCGGATCGGTCTATGAACCGGCCGCCAAGGCCGGCCTGGCTTCCCTGACCGGCAGCGTCATGCGTAGCGGCGGCGCCGGCGGGCTCTCGCCGGAAAAGATGGACGACGAACTGGAGTTCATGGCCTCTGCTGTGGAAAGCGGCATTGGCCCCGATATGGGCACGGTCTCCCTGACGTCGCTCACGAAGAACTTCAGCCGTACCCTGCGCATCTTCAGCGATGTGCTTTTGCGGCCCGACTTCAGCCAGAAACGGGTAGATATCGCCCGCAAACACCTGATCGAAGGGTTGCGGAGACAGAACGACGACCCCAAGGGGATTGCCGAGCGGGAGCTTGGTCGTGCCATCTATGCCGGCCATCCCCTGGGGGTTGTCCCTACGTTTGCTTCGGCCAACGCCATCACGCGCCAGGATATGGTCGATTTCCACCGCCGTTTCTTCCGGCCGGATTCCATGATCCTGGCTGTGTCGGGCGATTTCGACCGCACGGCACTGCTCAAGGAGTTGAACGCCGTTTTCGGTAAACCGAGCCCGACGGCATCGCCGGCCCTACCGGACATCCCGCAGCCGGTGACCGACTTCCGGCCAGAGGTGATCTACGGCAAAAAAGAGGTCAACCAGACCGTGATCCGTCTGGGGCACCTGGGGATAACCAAAGACGATCCCGATATCTACGCCCTGCGCATTCTGGATTACATCCTGGGAGGCAGTTTCACTTCGCGCCTGACCATGGAGATCCGTACCAACCAAGGATTGGCCTACAATGTGGACAGCCGTTTCGACGTCGGCCGGCGTTTTACCGGTACCTTCCTCGCCGAAACCGAGACCAAGGCTGAATCCACCGGCAAGGCTATCTCCCTGATGGAGGGGATCATCGCCGGCATGACCAGGGAGCCGGTCAGCGACCAGGAGTTGAAAGCCGCCAAGGAATATATCATCAACTCCTTCATGTTCGGTTTCACCAGCCCGGCCTCGATCGTGACCCAGCGGGCGCGGCTGGAGTTCTACGGTTATCCTTCCGGCTACCTGGAGGGCTACCGCGACAATATCGCCCGGGTAACGAAAGAGGACGTGCTCGCCGCCGCCCGAAGGCATCTGAAGCCCGAGGCCTTCAAACTGGTGGTGGTGGGCGATGCCGCCAAATTCGACAAACCGCTCACGGCCTTCGGCGCTGTGCGCGAACTGGACCTCAGGCAGCAACCCGAAAGGTAAAGGAGGGACTATGGCATTTCCCGAATGGGATGAAAGCATGGCACTGGGCCTTCCCGTCGTCGACGCTCAGCACAGGGAGTTGATCGACTGGATCAAGGTGCTCAACGACGCGGTGCAGAAGGGGGAAGGTGCCCGGATCATCGACGATGTGCTCCAGAAACTGATCGGCTACGTACAACATCACTTCTCCGATGAGGAGCACTTGATGCTCTCCCATAATTTTTCCGGATTTTCGAGCCACCGTCAGGAACACGATTTTTTCGTTACCAGGCTCATGAATATGCACACCAATATCGAAAACGGCGAAGAGTTGAGCGCCAAGACCCTGGACTTTCTGATCGAATGGCTGATCCACCATATCAAGGGGACCGACCAGGACTACGGCCGCTTTATCCGGATGCCGCGGGGAGTTCCAAATTCAATTTAGAACTTGTCCGTAAATAATCTTGTTCGGATAAGTTCTAAAGCTTTAACCCCGCTTTGCCGATAAATAGTAAAGATGGATGAATAAGATCGGAGAGGAGGCCGCCATGAAAATCGATACCGGGATTAGATCCCTGACAGGGACACAGGATAAAACAATCAAAGGTTCGACTGCGCGGAAGAGCTCCGAGTCCCAATCGACGCAGGAGGAGGGCGACGCATTCAGCGTAAAACTCTCATCGACTACGGAAAAGCTTTTGTCAAGCGCCCCCGCGGAAGACACCATTCGCTGGGAGAAGGTAACCTCCATCAGGGACCAGTTGGCCGCGGGTACCTACAATATCAGCGGCAAGGACGTCGCGACCAAGATGCTTAACGCCCTTATGGGCTGAAACAAAAAAGCCCCGCCGTTACCGGCGGGGCTTTTTTGTCGGGCGTTTCCCCTCCCTATATCGATCCATCCTTTGCCACTGCCGCCATCCCCACGGCCATCCTGATGGCCGCTACAAGACTCTTCTCCGAGGCCCTACCGGTACCCGCCAGATCATAAGCCGTGCCATGATCCACCGAGGTGCGGATGATCGGTAATCCGAGGGTGACGTTGACGCCATCGTCGAAATGAAGCATCTTGAGCGGTATCAATCCCTGGTCGTGGTACATGGCCACCACCCCATCGTAGGCGCCCTGCTGGGCGAAATAAAAGAGGGTGTCCGCCGAGAGCGGCCCCTGGGCGTCGATCCCCTCGTGCCTGGCCGCTTCGATAGCCGGTACGATGGCCACCTGTTCCTCGTTGCCGAACATCCCCCCCTCGCCGCAATGGGGGTTGAGGGCCAGCACCGCCAAGCGGGGACGGTCCTTGCCGGTCAGGCGACGCACCCCGTCCTCCGTAACCCGGATCGTGGTCAGAACCCGTTCCCGGCTGATCAGGCCGGGGACATCGCGAAGCGCCTCGTGGATCGTCACCAAGCTG
This sequence comes from Geobacter sp. AOG2, assembly GCF_019972295.1. Taxonomy (NCBI): domain Bacteria; kingdom Pseudomonadati; phylum Thermodesulfobacteriota; class Desulfuromonadia; order Geobacterales; family Geobacteraceae; genus Geobacter; species Geobacter sp. AOG2. The sequence goes on along the minus strand of NZ_BLJA01000001.1, from coordinate 3,080,770 downwards.
ACCCTGAGCAGGTCACCGGCCAGCATCATCACATAATCGTCGACCCCGCACAGTTCCGCCAAAAGCTCGGTGTGTCCGTGATAATCATGGCCGGCCCGGTTCATGGCCTCCTTATTGATGGGAGCCGTGGCCATGGCCGCTACCCGGCCTGCAAGGCAGAGTCGGGCAGCCGTGCAGATATAGCGATAAACGGCATCACCTGCGGCCAGCGTCGGCCTGCCGTACTGCACGTCACCTTCGGACAAGCGGGAGAGCGGCAAGAGCGCCATGGTGCCGTCCGGAACCTGGTGCGCCTCCTCGGGTTCCGTGATTTCAGCAATCTCCAGCCGCGAACCGCAGACCTGCACCGCCCGCTCAAGCGCCGTCCTGTCGCCTACGACCAGGGGTGTGCATCCCGCGACGGCCTGGGGATTGCCCAACGCCTTGACGATGATCTCCGGACCGACGGCACAGGGGTCTCCCATGGTAACGGCCAGCAGCGGCTTTTCAGGCATGGGGTTCCTCCTCTTTCAACTCTGCCACCGCCAGGGTGACGTTCTCCGACTTGACCTTCTTCAGCAGCAGCCGGCCGCCGCCCGCTCCCAGTATGGCAGACGGCTCCGCCACGCCCGAGACGCCGACAGCCGCCAGAGCATGCTGCGACGGCGGAGACGGGACCGCCACCGCATTCAATTCATCGGCCCCGAAGCATGCCAGTGGAACGCCGAGCCGCTCCGCAAAGGCGATCAAACCCATTTCGTCCCGCTTGACCGTTACCGTGGCAACCAGCCGCACGCTCTTGCGGGAGAGGAATATGCGCTTGAGCTGGGCCGTGACGAAATCATCGATTTCGTCCACCGTCGTACCGCGATTGCAGCCGATGCCCAACACCAGATTACAGGGGCGCAGGATCAGCAGGTTATCGGGCTGGGTCTGGGGGGGGAGATGGCGGTTGGTCACGAACAGGAAGCCGCGGGCCGGACTGTCCATCGCCTCGGCGAAGGTCTCGTGGAAAGAGGTCCGGCCCCGCCCGCACAGCCAGCAACGCGTCTTCCCCGTGGGATCGACGATGGCAATCTCCTCGTCATCCAGAAGCAGCCTGTTGAGGAGCTTGACCCGGCTGATGTCGTCGATAACCCACCCCTGCTCCTTGGCCAGGAGGTCGAACGAAGGGAGCCCGTTTGCATCCGTGGCCGTAGTGATCACCGGCCGGGCCCCGCAGATGAAGGCGCAGCGCTCGGCCAGTTCGTTGGCGCCACCCAGATGGCCCGCGATGAGGGAGATGGAGAATTTGCCGGCATCGTCCATCACCACCACGGCCGGGTCGGTCTCCTTGGATTCCAGAAACGGTGCAATCATGCGCACTACAATGCCGGCGGCCATGATGAAGACGAGACCGTCGTATTCCTTCCAGAGTGAGGCGACCAGCGCCTTCAGGCCGGCAGGGTCGAAGAGGCGCCTGGTCGTCCCGGCCTGCCCGGCATAGCGGCTGGAAGCGTACAACTCTGCTTCGGGGAGCCCTCCCCGCAACCGTTGTCCCAACTGCACCCCGTTGCGGGTTATGGCGATCACGGCGACGCGCATGTCACCCTATGGCGCTGCCGCGAAAACCGTGGGAGAAACTGTCATCGTAAAGCAACGACCGCGCCTTGAGCCCTTCACGGCGTGCCGCCAACACATCCCCCACGATGATCAGAGCCTGGCGCTCGATGCCGGCCTCGCGAACCTTGGCGGCGATATCGGCCAGGGTCCCTTCGATGATCAGTTCGTCCTCCCAGGAGGCACGGCAGACCACGGCGGCGGCGGTCTCCGGGGAGTAGGCCCCGGCCAGGAGTTCTGCCACCACCCGGTCGATCATACCCACCGAAAGATAGATCACCAGGGTGGCGCCGATACCGGCGATCCGGCTGAGACTTTCCCGCTCCGGTACCGGTGTGCGCCCCTCCATGCGGGTAAAGATCACCGATTGTGACACTTCCGGCAGGGTCAGTTCCTGTTTGAGGGCGGCGGCGGCGGCAAAGGCGCTGGTTACGCCGGGCACCACCTGGTATGTCACCCCCAGTCGGTCAAGGGCTTCCATCTGCTCCTGGATGGCGCCGTAAATCGACGGATCCCCGGTATGAAGCCGCACCACGCTCCTGCCCGCAGAGACTGCATCCATGATGACGCCCATGACTTCGTCAAGGGTCATGCCGGCCGAATCGTACACATCCGCCGTGGCAGCGTAGCGGCGCACCAACTCCCGGTCCACCAGGCTGCCGGCATATATGACCACATCGGCGTGACGTAAAAGTCGGGCGCCCCGGATAGTGATGAGGTCTGATGCCCCCGGTCCCGCACCGACGAAAGAAACCTGCTGTGACATATGAACCTGCTCCTTGTTTTCTTTAACAAAACGGGATGATGGCGGTGCCTGCCTGAACTTGTAGTCCGAAACCGGCCCGGTGTCAAGTTGGAGCACGGAAACGGGCTACCCCTGCCGCTGTTTTTCAATTGACATTTTTCTGGAAAGTATTAGGATAATTTTTATCCTGTTAGGAGTTTTATACGTAAACCGCGAAAGGAGAACCCGATTATGTGGACTGCAAGATTCAGAATTCGTCCGGTATCCCACTGCAAAGAGGGTTGCCCTAGTCGGCCCGCTGTATGACCTGCGGCGGGCGTTCCCCCCAAAAGCCTCCTGCCCCATGGCAGGGGGCTTTTTTTTTGGAGGCAATCTGCTATGATGCCGGTTCGGGAAGACATGGAACCCCACCCCACGGTGAATCGTAATTAAGCCTTTACCATTCACCGTTTCACCATTCACCACTGACAAAATCAAGGCTCCTATGGAACAGAGAATCTTCACGAAGGATTTCCCGGTTCGCTACCACGAACTGGACAGTTGCGGCAATCTGAGGGTGGCGACCCTGCTCAACTATCTGCAGGACACGGCGGGGATGCATGCCACCACTCTGGGCGTAGCCATGGCCGACCTGAGAAAACTGGGGTTGACCTGGGTACTGTCACGCATCCACTTGGTGGCCGCACGCTATCCCCGCGCCGGGGAGACCGTGACGGTCCGCACCTGGCCGGCAACCCGCCAGGAGATATTTACCTGCCGCGAATTCGAATTGTACGATGATCATGGTGCCTGCGTGGCGAGGGCGACCAGTTCGTGGGCGGTAGTAAACGTTGCCACCCGCCGCCCGGTCAGACTGGAGGGGAATCTCCCCCCCTATCCGCTGACGCCGCAGCGGGCGGTGGACGACGACTTCTCCCCGCTGCCGCCCTTCCCCGAGGCCGCCACAACAGAGATGGGCTTCCGGGTACTACGCAGCGATCTCGATATGAACCATCATGTGAACAATACCATTTATGCGGGATGGGCACTGGAAGCTGTCCCGGACGCCGTAGCATCGGACAGCCTGCAGGAACTGGAAATCGTCTTCCGGGCCGAGGCCCGCCGCGGCGATAACGTGGTATCACGCTGCGCAATTGCGGAAACCGGGCCGCCGACCTGCTGCCTGCACCAGATCACAAACCGGGAGGACGGCAAGGAATTGGCACGCCTGCGGACCCGCTGGAAAAATGAGAGAATATAGGAGCCATACATGACCCTGTCACCCTGCCCCATGTGCAGCCGTTGGGAGAGCGACGCCGACTTGCGTATCGCCGAACTCGACCATTCCTATGTCATCCTTAACCGCGACCAGTTCTTCCCCGGCTATACGCTGCTGTTCAGCAAGACCCACGTGACCGAACTCTTCCACCTCGACCGCCGGGTGCGGAGCGAACTCACGGAAGAGATCAGCCGGGTGGCCAAGGCGCTGTTCGACGTCTTCCAGCCCGACAAGATCAACTACGAACTCCTGGGCAACATGGTCCCGCACATGCACTGGCACCTGGTACCCCGTTTTACCTCGGAAAAAGCCTGGCCGCGCCCGATCTGGACCGAGCCGCATGACGAACGGGTCCTTACGCCGGAAGAGTACCGTCACTCTATTGCACGGATACGGGAGGCGCTGACATGATCAAGCCGTTTTTCCACACCCTGGCCAACGGCCTGCGGGTCGTTTGTGTCGAGATGCCCCACCTGCACGCGGCCGAACTGGCGATCTACGTCAAAGTTGGCGGGCGAAACGACCCTCCCGGCAGAGAGGGTCTTTCCCACTTTTTGGAGCATATCCTTTTTCGCGGTACGGCCGATTATACCTCGTCGCTTGAGATCGAAACCGCCTTCGAGGCCGTCGGCGGAGCCCCAAATGCCGCCACCGACGCCGAATCCACCTGCTACTACTCCCGTGTCCACCCGGCCCATGTGCGGCAGGGCATGGATATCTTCGCCTCCATGCTGTTACGACCGCTTCTGGAGGGGATTGAGGTAGAGCAGCGCATCATCACGGAAGAGGCGCGGGAAGACCTGAACGAGCAGGGCGACGAGATCAACCCCGATACCATAGCCAGCCGCCTGCTCTGGCCGCGACATCCCTTGGGCATGCCGACCATAGGCTCCCTGGAGAGTATTGCCGCCATTGGCCGGACAGATCTTGAGGCGCACCTGCAACGGTACTATGTCCCAAGCGCAACGGTGGTTGTGGTCGCCGGCCCGGTGTGCAACCACGAGGTATTTGTTGCGGCGGGTGAGGTTTTCAACGGTTGGCAGGGGAGCGCCCCCCCTGCAACTCGGCTGGTTAACCGACGCAATACCGCCCCACAGATTCGTTTCGTTCGGGACTCGGACAGTCAGATGAACCTGCAGTTGGCTTTTCTGGGGTTTCCCCGTGGCGACCGTCGCTTCATGGCCGTTCGGCTCTTGCGCCGCATCCTGGCGGGTGGGGGCAGTTCGCGCCTGCACTTGCGGCTGCGGGAGGAGTTGGGGATCATCTATTCCGTGGAGGGGGCCATTGGGGCCTATGACGAAACCGGCTGTCTGACCTTTGATCTCTCCACCGCCCCAAACAACCTGCATCAGGCGGTAGAGGTATCCCTCGGTGAAATCGGGCGCATTGCCAGCGAGCCGGTCACTGCGGCGGAACTGGAACGGGTCCGGCATTCCTACATCTTTGACCTGGAATATAGTCGAGATTCGGCATATGAGATGGGTGTGCGCTACGGATGGGGTGAACTCATCGGGATTAAACGGAGTATCGAAGAAGACCAGGAGGAGGCGCGGCGCATCACGGTTGATGTGCTGCAAGAGGCCGCCCGCGACCTCTTTGCGCCGCAGAACCTGAACCTTGTTGTCGTGGGACCCAACAAAATGGGCATGAAGAAGACGATACGGGAACTGGTCGCGCGCTACGCAGAGGGCTTTAATTCCTATCCGGGGCCGGCCGGTCAATTCACAAGATAATCTGCGCGCCCTTACGCGATATGACTGAATGAGGGGTGGAGATGGGCAGAATTGCCGCGCCGTTTCTGACACACCCCATATACTATTTTGCCCCATGTTATTATATTTGCACTAATTTACGGTTCTTCACCAATTTGTAACCTTGCTACCCTCATATTCGGCACAGCGAGTGCTTCTAGTAAAAACTCGTCCTCCCCATATATCTTTTTTGCCCCCCATGCAGATAAGAGCTGATGGGACCATTTAACCTTCTCCTCACGCACGTTGTGAGTTGCAGAGAAAGTATTTCTTTTCTTATGCTTTACGCTAAAACACGGTTCGTAACCTTTTTACTGTTTGCCGTGATGGCAAGCACTGTTGGCACCTCTTGGGGAGGAATGCTTCCGGGGACCTGCTCGGCCGGCTCTGTTCACGACATGAGGGTATTCGCCGCCCTTGTCGAAGACCCCTTAGGCAGGGGGTCCTGCCTTTACTGCCATACTCCCCATAATTCGGACAACTCTGGCGGTCCTCTGTGGAACCATACAGCTAACGACTCGGATTCAAGCGGTTGGCAGAGTTATCAGTGGGCAGCGCCAATGAATCAGACCTTATCGATTTATGACCCCCTGACGGGATCAAGCCGTCTTTGCATGAGCTGCCATGATGGCGTTACCGCCATTGACCAACATGGCAGCGTGTTTTCGACCACCGGATCCGTATCCATGAGCAATGACGCTGCTGTCGGGAGGAACGGCGACCTGACCAATGATCATCCGATCGGGTTCAGCTATTCCGAAGCGCTGAGCATTCAGAACAACGGCAACGTCCAGGGTTTGGCTGAACTCGACGATGCCTTTGCCACATCGCTGGTCCCGAGTAACGTTGCAGGTATTTACAACACCATCACCCGTGATGGGAAAAGAAAAATCCGCGATGTCCTGTACGCGGGAGATATCGTGACGTGCTCAAGTTGCCATGATGTGCATAATTGCAACAACGCCACCCCCGATCCGGGAAATAGCTACAACTATTTTTTATGGGCAAAAGAGGAACGGTCGTTGATATGTATATCATGCCATCTTAGATAGCTCGTCCTGGTACCGGTGATGTCCCACCAGCACAACAAAAAGCCCTGTACGAGGTTGTACAGGGCTTTTACGTACAGACGGCCTTACGCCCGGATCACGCGCCTTTTGTCTTGTTGTCGAGCTTGATGACCAACTCGCAGGGGGACAGGTAGCCGATGCGGATACCGCCCCAATGCCTGCCGTTGATCAAAAGCGGCCGCGACATGTCGTTGAGGATCTCTCCGGTATCGCGGCGGTAGGTCTGAAGCAGGAAACCGTCCGTGTTGCGGGCGCAACGGATACCGGTGCGGTCGTTGAAGATCCGTTTGGTGCGGTTATTGTTCTTGTCCACCTCCGGGTTTCCGGTCAGCGGCTTGGTGTAGCGCAGGTTATGGCACGGGCAATAACCGTTGTTGTCAACACAGATGGCGTACAAAAGCTTGCTATCCTTGGCGACGATCTTCTCCTGATAGGAAGACACCACGCGGTCGAAGAAGGCATCGAACTTGGTCGTAAACTTTTGCGGATCGGTATTGGGAACGGGAACATAGTTCCTGTCGAAGAGAGCCTCCAATGTAATCGTCCGGTCGCGCAAGGCTGCTTCGATCGTTCCCAGTACCTGCCCCTCCATCTCGCGAATATATGATTTGACATCATCGTGATAATTCCCCACCGAGAACTTGCCCACCGTACCGTAGATCTGCTCGACCAGGTCAGAAAACGTTGCAAACGCCTCATTGGTCAACTGCGTCAATTCAAACGTTTCGTTCGCTGTGGCAGAAACCCCCTGAATTTTTTCCGAAATCTCCTGGGTGGTGGCGCTTTGCTGTTCGGAAGCGGTCGCGATCTGCTCAATCATGGTACGTGATTCCGCCGAGTGGTTTTTGATGTTCTCAAGCCGCTGACGGGCGTCCTCAGCCCTGGTCAGCCCGGTCTGGACGAGGCTGGTTTCGGTCACGATCATCGTGGCCGCCTTACGGCTGGCCTGTTGGATATTGGCAACGATGCGCTCTATCTCCCGGGTGGATCTTGTTGTCTTCTCAGCCAGTCCTTTGACCTCGCTGGCTACCACGGCAAAACCCTTCCCTGCGTCACCGGCGCGGGCAGCCTCGATGGAAGCGTTCAACGCCAACAGGTTGGTCTGATCGGCGATATCCTCGATCAGCACCACCATCTCGCCGATACTTGCGGATGAAGCCTCCAACTGGCGGATGGTATCTAACGTACTGTTCACGCTCTCGCTGATCTGCCGCATGCAGTCCCAGGTTTCTTCCACTACCGTCAATCCCTCGCTGGCAGCGAGGTCCACATCGGACGAAAGTGCCGCCGCGCGATGGGTGTTGCCGGCCACCTCGTTGATGGTCATGGACATCTCCTCAGATGCCACGGCCACCGCAGAAGCCTGTTCTTTCTGTTCCTGGCTCATGTTCAGGGTGCGGTCCGTACCAAACGAAAGTTCACAGACACCGCTGCCGATCACGCAGGCCTGTTGGTACAGCAGCAAGATGGTTTCCCGGATCTTTGTCGTCAGCCGGTTGACCTCCGTCCCAAGATTGCCCAACTCATCGTCGGAACGGACACGCACGACCTTGGTCAGGTCTCCCTCACCACTGGCCATCTCGGCCAATTGTTCATGCAACTCCCTGACCTGCAGTACCAGGGTCCGGTTGATAAAGAGGTACAAAGCGGCCAGGATTGCGAAAAAGAAACAAAACCCTATCGCCGACAGCACGAACGTCAGCTTGTAAGCACTTGTATAACCTTCTTCCAGGGAGGTTGTAACAATCAGCCCCCCCCTATACTTGGCCGAGGCGTCATGGCAGCCGCGGCAGCGCTGCTCATTTTCCAGCGGCAGCGCCAGGCTGAGCAAATGTTTGCCATCCTTCTTGTCCAGGACCTCCACACTGCTGCCCGACTTCAAGGCATTACGCACCTCATCGCTCGTTGCACCGCCCCCACCCCACTCCCGGCCCTCGGGACCGAACAGCCTGATGTCCAGAATACTGCCTTTGGCCTTGATGTCCTTGACATAAGCGCTGAAGTTCTTCATGTCGCCAATGGTCATCAGGTTGAGGATATCGTGGCTCACGGTTGCCGCAATCTGGCGGGCATTACGCTTTTCCAGATCCATCGTGGCGCTGTATTCAAGATAAATGGCAAGAACTCCCAATCCGGCAAAACCGATGCAGAGTATACCGCCGATAATGGTTAGGATCTTGCGGGTCAGTTTTGATTTAAACATGGGTTCCTCTGAAGTCTGGGGGGTGATTTGTATCGAATGGCTGAGCGCCGAATCAGAACAAGGATTCAATAGCGTTTGAATATATCGTAAACGGAAATCAAGCGCAAACAATATGTTTAAACATCGTTCTATCTATCCAAAAGAACGTAAAAAAGCCCGGAAGATAATTCTTCCGGGCTTTGAGGACTTTTGCTACGGACGCCTAGTTGGGATATACGGAGACCTTTTTCCGGTCTTTTCCCATGCGCTCAAAGGTTACGATTCCGTCAATCAGGGCAAACAGGGTATAATCCTTGCCGCAACCCACATTGTTGCCCGGATGAATCTGGGTGCCGTGCTGGCGGTAGATGATATTGCCGGCCTTGACAACCTCGCCGCCGAATTTTTTACAACCCAGCCTTTGGCCGTCCGAATCCCTGCCGTTACGTGAACTGCCTACACCTTTCTTATGTGCCATTTCCGTTTCTCCTGGGAAAAATAATCGTGATTTATGCGCTGATCTTTTCTATCTTGAGGACCGTGCGCTCCTGGCGATGGCCGCGAAGCTTGCGGGAATCCTTACGGCGCTTGGACTTGAACACCAGAATCTTCTTGTCCTTGCCTTGGGCCGCAATCTTGGCAGTCACCGTGGCGCCGGCAACCAGCGGAGCACCGATGGCAACCTTTTCGCCGCCAACCATGAGGACTTCGGCGAACTCAATGCTGTCCCCGATGTTTCCATCAAGTTTTTCAACCTTGAGAAACTCCCCCTCGCTTACCTTATACTGCTTACCGCCTGTCTTGATAACCGCATACATATGACGTCTCCATCTGATTCAATTTTAAAGAGTTATGGACTATAGACAAACGAGAGATGTAAGTCAAGATAAATTTACAACCCCCCGCCCTGTTGCACTCACGGGCCTTTCTCCACAACGACGGGTTGCGAATGGCGGCATCCGTACACAACTCTTTTCTTTCACGCCCAATAAGTTACGGCTTCCAAAACTGTTTGAAATAGTGTACTAAAAGAGTTAACGTAGTCAACGCGTCACAAGCTTTGTTCAGCAGCGCTCGCAGCACATTACCCATGAAGTCAGGAGCCAAAAATGAATGTACGCAGCAAAACAGTTGCCGTAGGATGCTCACTTGCCCTCGCAGCAGCCCTCCAGGCCGGCTGTGCAACCACACAGACAACAACGGTTCCAGCGCCAAAGGCGACCGCCCCCATTACTACCCATGCCACACAGCAGTCCGAGCCACAACTCCTGACCGGCAAGGTAGTGGAGACCATGAACAGCAGCGGCTATACCTATGTCAATCTCGAAAAGGACGGAAAGAACACCTGGGTAGCCATTCCCCTTCTCAAAGTCCAGGTCGGGCAAGAGCTGAAACTCTGGCCGGGCATGGCGATGGGCAAATTCACCAGCAGCACCCTGAAACGCACCTTTGATAACATCATCTTCTCCCCTGGAGTAGCAACCAATGCCGCTGCCACGAAATCAGAAGTTCCTACCAACTCCGGACCACACAACATACTGCCTGCGGGGCACCCCTCGATAGACCAGCAGACACAACCGGCGCACGAACATCTTCCGGCTATGCCCCAGAACGCGCCGAGCGGCTCTACGATTTCCGGCAAAGTTGTGGAGACCATGAACAGTGGCGGCTATACGTACGTAAATCTTGAAAAAGACGGCAAAAAGACTTGGGTAGCGGCACCGACCATGAAGGTATCCGTAGGGCAGGAACTGGAACTCCGGAATGGGGCTGAAATGACGAATTTCCCGAGCAAAAGCCTCAACAGGACATTTGACAGCATTATCTTCTCTGCCGGCCCTGTTCCACAACATAAATAGCAATCGCGCTTAAAGAATAACTCAAAAGGCGGGGAGCTTTTCCTGCCTTTACTTTTTGCAGTAATTCCTCGACACGATATGCAACCCCATGCTCCCTGACCCGGGGCAAAAACTGTAATAATCGAAGAGAGCTAGCTACTCCATCCTTTTTGTACGGGAAAACAAAGACATGCTGAACGGGAAAAAAATTGTAGCGGTACTCCCTGCTTACAATGCCGCCAAGACCCTTGAAATAACCTATCGGGAAATCCCCCTTGATGTCGTGGACGAAGTAATCCTCGTGGACGACGCCAGTCGCGATCAAACTGCGGATGTGGCGCGGCGCCTCGGCATACACACCATCATACATGCGGAGAACAAGGGGTATGGCGGCAACCAGAAGACCTGTTACCGTACGGCACTGGATAGAGGGGCCGACATCGTGATCATGCTGCACCCAGACTATCAGTACACTCCACTGCTACTGCCAGCCATGGCGGCCATGATCGCATGGGGAGAGTTCGATGCGGTGCTTGCTTCGCGCATTCTCGGCACCGGCGCGCTAAAAGGCGGGATGCCGCTTTACAAATACATTGCCAACCGTTTCCTCACTTTTGTTGAAAACATCCTGCTCGGCCAGAAGCTCTCCGAGTACCATACCGGATACCGGGCCTTTTCGCGCGAAGTACTGGAGGACCTCCCCCTGGATCTTAACTCGGATGATTTTGTGTTCGACAACCAGATGCTGGCCCAGATCGCCTGGTTCGACTTTCGGATCGGCGAGCTCTCGTGCCCCACCAAATACTTCAGTGACGCATCATCGATCAGTTTCCGCCGTAGCGTAACCTATGGGTTGGGGGTGCTGAGAACTGCCTTGACATTCAGGCTGTGCAAATTGAAGCTTCTGGATTCCGCAAGAGCATTCGGAAAGACGCGGGAAAACGAGATATCTTCCGGCAAGGCCAAGGGGTTATGATAGTTGGCCCTTAAAGCGGCTTTAACGCATTTTGAAAATCAATGTTTCAAAACAGTTGCTACCCATGGGACATCCCGCCCCCCCTGGATAGACCTTATCTCTGCGTGGCATGGGAAGTTCTTCCCCGCAATATCAGTCTTTCCCCCCAAAATAGTTGGAGATCAGACGAGCGAAGGAAGGGAGTTGCCGGATAGAGGCTAGATCCGTATTACTGGTGATGGCGTCAAGATCACGGTAACCGAGCCTGAGCGCTTCTGCGAGGTACTGTAGTGATTTCTCATGGTGTTGGGCACGCGCTTCAACACCGGCAAGAAGATACTGAAGATACGGGCCGTTGCCACCCTTTTCGTAAGCCGTAAGAAAATAGGTCCGCGCTTCATCCACCTTCCCCGTTTTCATGCAGATGTTTCCAAGGGCAATCAGTGTCGGCAATGAATCAGGGGCAAGGGCCAAAGCCCTGTGATAGGCTTTCTCGGCCTCCGGAAGATTCCGGAGGCGGTCATGATAGTCCCCGAGCTTCTGGAATCCCCAGGCATACCCGGGAAACTTTGTCGTGAGGGCGCTCAGAAACGGCAAGGCCTTTTCGGATGCTCCCGCATCCATGTATAGGGTTGCTGTTTGAAGCAACGCCTTTTGTTCTGCCAGTGGATCAGAAAAATTCCGTTTCAGAGCAAAAAGTTCTTCGTAGGTTTCGAGAGCTTTTGTTTTCTGACCGGCATAGAGGTAGGCTGCCGCCAGGGCCGCGCGTTGGTCTTTGAGTGTTGGCAGTTTCTTTACCACATCGCTCCACAGGGTTATGGCGTTTTTCCAGACTGCCGTCCGTTCGCGGGAAACTAGCGTGCACGGGATAAGGATGCAAGCAATGAGCACCAATGCGGGATTTATTTTGTTTTGTGTGAACGCGTCGTTGCAGCGTGACAACAATCCGCCGAGAATCCACGCGGCACCGAGCATGGGGAAGTAAAGATAGCGGTCGTTCATCAGGGTCGCGAGCGGGACAATCTGGGAGACAGGAACAAGTCCCAAGAAAAAGAGGGAGAAACCGAAGAATAAGCGCCGGTCTCGGCGCAAAAGGTATATGCCGGCGATGGAGAGTGTGAGAACAAGAAGGAGAGCGACGACAACATCCCGGTCAATGCGGTATTTTATATAAAATATGTAGACTGAGTTCAAATCCAGATTTGAAGGCCAGACCAGTGTCTGCATGTAGCGGGTCAGGACGGGAAGCATGGTAAAAATTTTGGCGGTACTGTTCCCATCAAAGAAATCGACGCTTCCTCCACCCATTTCCACAGACTGAGTGACCAGGGTAATGCCCGCTGCGACAGCAGCGACGACAACGTAGAAAATTTTGTCAACAAACAAGTTTTTTCTGCGGACAGGAGTTTCAAGAAAAACATCGTGAAGCAAAAAAACGAACGGCATGATGACCGCGATCGACTTCGCAAGGAGTGCCAGTATCAGAAAAATCGTGGAGAATACGTACGCGGCGTGCCTCCTCTCCCCGGTTTGCCGACGATACGCGATATATGAAAGAAAGGAGCAGAGTGAAAAAAACATGGCAAGGAGATTCTTGCGTTCGGATACCCATGCCACCGACTCGACCTGGGCGGGATGGAGAAGAAAAACTGAGGACGACACGAATGCCCAGAAGGGTTTCCCCGTCAAACGATAGACAAGCAGGTAGAACAGCAATCCATTTGCTATATGTACTACCAGATTGACCCCATGGAACCATGCCGGGTTCAACCCTGCCACCTGATAGTCGAACATGTAGGAAAGGAGATGAATCGGTGCGTAGTTCCCTAGGTAATGTGAGGAAAAAACAGCTATCAGGTTTTTTGCGGTAACCCCCCGGATATCAGGATTATTCGTCACATACTGATAGTCGTCCCAATTGGAGAGAAAATCGAACCCAAAGGTCTGGCCATACACGAAAAGTGTCAGGAAGATCAGGCCTATTGTAAAAACGAGATGGGGTTTAATTTTTGCGAGAGTGACTTGCATCATTTTCTCTTTATCAGCCATTAAAACCGGCAAATCCTGCTGGATTCGGCAGATCCCGTGCAGCGTCATCCGAGGGCAAGTTGACTTACCCATCCATCGGCGAAACAGGAAGCCTTAGTAACAGATAACCTGAATTGTAAGAATTGGGAAGAGAAATGAGATTTTAAACAGGCCGGGAGAACATATCTCCCGGCCTGTTTTTGTGCTCTTTCATCAGCAATTATCTATATCAGCCCATCCGTCTCCACCCCACCTGACACAGATGTCGTCTCACGCTTCTACAGCGCGGGCATACCGCCCGTGTTAAAATGCATCGGCATGTCGGAGCCGGCAAAATCGAAATGCTCGCCGTGGTCTTTCATCATTTCACGAAAAGCGCTAAGCATGTACTTCCTCTTGAAGCCATCTTCCAGTTCCACAATTTCCTGCACCTTATTGCCGTAGAACTTCATGTAGCAGGTTCCGAGCGCCTGGGTTATCTCTTCCATGGTCATTTCGTACGGCTCGACAATTGGCGTTACCAGGTTGTATTTGGAATAATCCCATACCCTGATGCGGTCCTTCATCTCCTTGTGTAACGGCGTGAACGGCATTGGGGTGACCACGGGGAACACGGCAATGTCAGGATTGAGATATTTGGCGGATTCGATGGTGTTTTCTATGGTTTCCCAGGTTTCGTTCGGGAAACCGACCATGAACGATGCTTCCGTAATGATTTCTGCCTCACGCAGCAGATCAAGGGCCTGCTTGTTCTGCTCGAAGCTGGTCCCCTTATTCAGACTGTTCAAGGTATCCTTGTCGGCGCTTTCCGCTCCCAGATAGACATGGATGATACCGGCATCGCGGTACTTGTGCAGGATGTCCGCGTCGCGAATGATATCCTCTACGCGGGTCTCGATCAGGAAGTACACTCCGAAATTGCGTTCGATCAGCCTGTCGAGCAGTAATTCCCACCGGTCACGGTGCTTGGTGGGGTACGGGTCGATCAAGGTGATGAATTTGATGTCGTAGGTGGTAACCAGGAGTTCGATCTCATCAATTACGTTCTCCGGGGTACGGCAGCGCCAGTCCTCGCGCCAGAACATCCGTTGGCTACAGAAGGCGCACCCCATATCGCAGCCCCGAGAAGTCAGGATGGAGGCCATCCTGCCGCCGGGTTCGACCTTGTACTGGTAGTCGTCCCAGTCGAGAAGGTGCCAGGCTGGCTTGAGGTCATCGAGCTTGGCGATGTGGTGGTGCCGCTTGTTAGCCACGATCTTATCGCCGTCGCGAAACGCGATGCCGGCGACATTCTTGGCTTCGCCCTTTGGAATTGCGGCGACCAGATCCTTCAGGGTTTGCTCCGGCTCGCCACAAAGGATATAGTCAACCAGATTTTCCTGATCTTCGTAGATCTCCTCGTACATAAAGCTCGGATGCGGGCCACCCAGGAGAGTGACGATGTTCGGGTTCACCTCCTTGGCAATATTGAGAATTTTGAGCGCGGCGGGCACCGTTGCGGTACTGATGGCCCCGGTGACCGGAAGGTAGTCCAGGGTCATGACGTAATCGGGCTGGTAACGCTGTATCTCCGCCCGGATATCCTCGAACGAATGCTTCTTGTTCATGGCATCATAGATTCTGGCCTCGTCCCCGGCATCGAGTGCGGCGCCGGCGAGATAGGCCAGATGAAGCGGCGGCCAGGTGCCGACGACCTGTACCCCCCAACAGAAATATGGTGCCGTTACAAAAAGTATCTTGCTCATGTGTTTCTCCCGTCCAGAGTGATATTTTCGGTTGATTTCACCCAATGCTGCTACGCATCAGTCATCAGTCTATCGCGCAGGGATCATGTACAGCCGAATATACCGTACCAAAGGAACGTAAAGGGGTAATAAGGGAAATGTAAAGTTTTGGTAAAGATGGCGGCTAGTGTCCCGTGCGGCTAATCGTGGGAAGTACAGGGTGTTTGGCTGGTGCCGAGGTGCGGCGACACAGGTGTAGCATGGCCTACATCAA
Source organism: Geobacter sp. AOG2 (assembly GCF_019972295.1). NCBI lineage: Bacteria > Pseudomonadati > Thermodesulfobacteriota > Desulfuromonadia > Geobacterales > Geobacteraceae > Geobacter > Geobacter sp. AOG2. Next base: position 3,065,367 of record NZ_BLJA01000001.1, on the reverse strand, counting down.
GGAACTGCAACGAAGGCGGCGGCTAAAAGAGCCGGCGTCACGAGTACGGACTAACCGCACGGGACACTAAACCGGAAGGGTGAACCATACCCGCGTGCCGCTCGCGTCGCTTTCAGCACCGACCGTACCGCCGTGCGCCTCGATCAACTCCTTAACGATTGCCAAACCGATGCCTGCACCGCCCGCGTCGCGGGAACGGGAGCGATCCGCCCGGAAGAACCGCTCGAAGAGATAGTGGATATCCTGCTCGGCAATCACCGCACCACTGTTGGCGAACACGGTCTTGATCTCGTCCGCAATTCGCAGGGTCGAGATCGTAACATTTCCCCCGCGCGGTGTGTATTTCCAAGCATTATCGGCCAGATTTCGGATCGCCTGCAACAGTTTGTCACTGTCACCCACAACCCTATCCGTGCCCGGCTCCAGGCACCACTGCACGTCAATCTCTTTCTCCTGAAAATTGGGCCGGTACAGGTTCATGATCTGTTCGAGCAGTTCATGGAGGGAGAGTTCCTGGCGATCGAGAAAGGCCTTGGCCGCATCGGCCCGCGCCAATTGCTGGAGGTCCTCGACCAGATTTACCAGGCGCAAAACCTCTTGCTCAAGCATCCGGAAGGTCTCCGGAGAGGGAGGTATGACGGAGTCGCTCAGCCCCTCCAGATAACCACGCAGGTTGGTCAATGGTGTGCGCAATTCATGGGAGATGTCGGCCACCATGTTTTTCCGCAGATGTTCGATCTTCTCCAGGTTATCGGCCATGTGATTAAAGGCGTCGGCCAGTTGCCCAACCTCGTAGCGGGACACAACCTTCACGCGCTCGGAATAATTGCCGTCGGCAACTTTTCTGGTAATGGCGGTTATGCGGGAGAGGGGGCGCAATACCCAGTGGGTCAGCATATAGGTCAGAAGCAGGGTCAGCGCCAAGGCCGTGAGGGCCCCCCAAAGCAGATCACGATGGACTGCGCTGAGGAACAGGTGGTGTGATTCGGCCGGCATGACGCGGTAACGCTCGACAAGTACCGAATAATAGTCAGCCGCTCGCCGGTCAATGGCACGCCAGACCAACAGAGCTATAATAGCAAAAACAGGAACAATATGACCTATCAGCAACTTCCAGAGCAGGCGCTGCCTCATCCGTCCCTCCTAATCGCCACTCTCGTCGCTGAAACGATAGCCGTGCCCCCGCACCGTCTGAATGTACCGGGGACGGGAGGGGTCATCCTCGATCTTTTGCCGCAGCTTGCCGATGTGGACATCGATGACCCGGTCGATGACCACCTCGCCCTGGGGGTAGCACTGACTCAGAAGCTCTTCACGGGAAAATGCCTTACCAGGGGAACTCATCAGCGCTTGCAGGATCTTGTATTCCGACGAAGTCAGCTCAATGGGCCGCCCGTCACGGGCTACCCTATGCTTCTCTATATCCAGTTCGAGACCGGCAAAAGAGAGGACCATAACAGGCTGGGGGGATACCGGCCTGCTACGACGCAGGATCGCCCTGACCCGCTCCACCAATTCACGCGGGCTGAAAGGCTTGACCACATAATCGTCGGCCCCCATTGCCAATCCCGCAACCCGGTCGAGTTCCTCTTCCCGAGCCGTAAGCATCAGCACCGGGACATCGGACGTCTTGCGAAGCGTTCGGCAGATTTCCCAGCCGTCCATGCCCGGCAGCATGACGTCCAGGATCACGAACACGGGGCTGCAGGAACCAGCCGCCTGAATGGCCTGCCCGCCGTCATGGACGACCACCGTCGCGAACCCCTCACGCTCGAGATAGGCTGCCACCAGCGCGGCAGTGTTGCGGTCGTCTTCAACGATCAGTACCGTGCCTTGACTACTGATGGATTGGGACATGTATTCTCCGTCACCTTACGGTGCCTTACCCATCATCGTTTTGCCAGTTCGCCGGGTTTCACGGCGATCACCCTTCTTTACGTTTTGCTCTGAGTTCCGCCATTTTTGCCGGGATCTTACCCAAAATTCCAACGCCCAGTTTTCTGATAACAAACGCACTGCTCATGAACAGTTTTGTCGCCCGCAGCAGGTATCCCCGTTTGAAGTCGTCCTTCATGGTCATGACGTCCAGTATCTTACCCATGTAGAATCTGCGGTAACAGTCCGCCAGTGCCACATCGACCTGCAAGAGGTTCATGTTCCGCGGCTCGACGACCGGATCCACCAGGTTGTATTTGGAATAGTCCCATTGGCGGATATACGGCTTGACCTCTTCGTACCTGTCTGCATACGGCCAGGGGGTCAGGGCCAGGAAGTTGGCGTTATCCGGATTGCACTGCTGGACCAGTTGCATGGTTTTTTTTATGCTGTCGGGGGTCTCCTCGGGAAAACCGAGCACGAATGACACATCAGACACGATCCCCTGTTCGTGAATCAGTGCCAGGGCTTGTTTGACCACGGCAATGCCTGTCTCCCTTCCGACCGCATCCAGAGGGCTTTGGCTGGCAGCCTCGAAACCCACGAAGATGTGTATGATGCCGGCTTTCCGGTATTTCCAGATGATTTCCCGGTCACGGATGATGTCGGAAGCCCTGGTCTCCAGTAAAAGGTGAAGCGGTAGCTCACGTGCGATGAGCAGGTCGAGAAGGGTTTCCCATCGTTCCCGATCCCTGGTGGGATGCTCGTCGGTAATCAGGAGGACGTTGACCTGATAGGTTTTGTACAGATACTCCATCTCTGCCACGACGCTGCGGGGATCGCGGGCCCGCCACGACTTTTCCCAGAACCGCTGCTGAGAGCCAAAGCCATTGTCCTGGTCGCAGCCGCGCGAGGTGCTGATCGCCCCCAGCCGTGAGTTGGGAATGACAAAATAGGTATACTCTTTCCATTCCAGCAGATCCCATGCTACCGGCAGATCGTCCAGGTCATCGATGAAGGCACGCGTGGCGGTCCTGATCACCGCACCATTCTGCCGAAAGGCGATTCCGGGGACCGTTGCCGGGTTGCCGCCCTCCTCCAAAACCGAAAGCAGATGCCGCAACGTGGCCTCACCCTCGCCGATGACGATATAGTCGACGGCAGGGGAGGCGGCGAAGACCTCATCGTACATGAAGGTGGGATGAACCCCGCCAAGGATGGTGACGGAGTTGGGATCGATGTCTTTAACCAGCTCGAGGGTTTTGATGGCGTCGTTGATGGTGGCGGTAATGGCGGTGGTGGCGACATACTCCGCTCCATTCTCCCGCAGGTAAGCCCCCATCTCGGGATAGCCGTGTTCCTTGGCGGCAGCATCGTAGATTTCGGCAACCAGCCCGGCCTGGCGGGCAACGCCAGCCAGATAGACGAAGTTGAGCGGTATCCAGCGACCGATGACCTCCGCCACGCCGCAGTGATACGGCGGGGTAACAAAGAGGATTTTATTGGGGCTTGCTACAGGCTTAATATATTCTCCCTGGGCACATCAGAATTAATGACACCTTTATATAAATCGGATGCACATACCTTCACATCCTTTACAAAAACATCTGAAGATTATTTTCTAATTACCATATTTTATCATTATTTGCATTCAGTGTCAGCCAATTCTATCCGAGCATGCCACGTCACCTCGGCATTATTCCGACAGAGATGGCCTCAGTAATAACGTTATCAAAATGACATGGGGAGCGGTGCCTTGCATTACGGGCAAGCAGGTGAAAAATATCACTTGGAATGATCTGCCGTCAATACAATTGGGGATTTTGACAGGCATTCGAGGCAAATCGGGAACTCTTACCCTGCTGACAACCTTGATTGCTATTTAAATCAATAAATGTTATAAAATCGAATTATGGAAAAAAGCGCCGAGTCAGCCAAGACGAGTATCCATCAGCCTGCCGCACTCCCTACCCGCTCAGATTGGCGCCGCTTTACCTCCGGACAGCACAAGGGTGAGAACTGTTCCCGTCATGACCAACCGTAACCCCCACATATCCACTCATACTGTACCAATACTTATCCTGATCACTTTAACCGTCGCATGCCTTATCCCTTTTGCCAACAAGGCGTTCAACATTGATGAACCGCTTTTCATCTGGGTAGCCAAGCAGATCCAGGCCCATCCGCTTGACTTCTACGGATTCAAGATCAACTGGTATGGGACGGAGATGGACGCGGCCAGGATCATAAAGAACCCTCCATTCGCATCATATTACGCCTCATTCGCGGGGACCCTTGCAGGCTGGAACGAAACATCCCTTCACCTTGCTTTTCTGCTCCCCGCAGTCAGTACGGCAGCGGGAACCTATTTTCTGGCCCAAGAGTTTACGCAACATCCATTGACTGCAACACTTATCGGTATACTGAACCCGGTTTTTCTTTTGTCGAGCACGACAGTGATGTGTGACACCATGATGCTGGCTTTTTATGTCTGGGCGATTTACTTTTGGATGCGCGGCATAAAAAGCGACAGATGGCAAGACCTTTCAATCGCAGCCTTGCTGATAACACTCTGCAGCCTTACAAAATACTTCGGGGTAAGCCTGATCCCGCTCCTTCTCCTGTTTACCCTGGCAACCAAAGGTGGCAAAAGGCACCGGTCGCTGTTTCTCCTGATCCCCGTTACTTTCCTCTGTTTGTACCAATGGGACACCTACGTCCTCTACGGCAGGGGGCTTTTATCGGATGCAGCCAATTACGCCAGCAAAGAAAAGGGCATAAATATCTCCGCCGTCTTTCCCAGTCTGGTTACCGGCCTGAGCTTTACGGGCGGCTGCCTCATTTCCACCCTGTTCTTTGCCGCGAAAGCGTTGAATAAGCGGAGCATCGTTGCGTCGGCGCTCGCAATCCCTCTCTTCGCCCTGGCTTTGAGCCAGACCAATTTCCCCCATGTGGCAGAGAGTGCCTCGTGGGGATATTATCTGCAACTCGCTTTCCTCGTGGTCGCTGGAATCAACATTCTGATTCTAGCCGGTTTTGACTATTGGCGGCGGCAATGCCCGGAATCCCTTCTGCTTTTCTTTTGGATGCTGGGGACTTTTGTTTTCGCTTCCATCGTAAATTGGTCTGTAAATGGCCGGAGCATACTCCCGATGGCTCCTGTCACAGGGATTATTGTCATGCGTTTCCTGGAAAATCAGATGGGGCAGACCTGGCAACCAGACTTCAAACGGGTGGTGGTGCCCTTAACGTGCGCATGGCTGGTTTCCATGCTTGTCACGTGGGCAGACTTCAGACTGGCGGAATCGGCGCGCACGGCGGCACGGGTTATTGGCCGGACTTACGGCGGCTCTGCAAAGCCCCTCTGGTTCCAGGGGCATTGGGGTTTCCAGTACTACATGGAAAAAAACGGGGGCACCGCGTACGACAGGAAACATTCGACCATCCAGCCGGGAGATCTCATGGTGGTCGCGGAAAACAACACCAACGCGTTTCCGGAAATCATAGCGCAGGCCTCTCCTCTACAGGTCTTGCAATTCACGCCATTAAGTTTTCTTACCACCATGAACTACAATGCGGGGGCCGGATATTACTCCAGCGGTTTTGGGCCATTGCCATTCCTGCTCGACAAGGGACTGGATGAAAGATATCATATTGTTTCTTTCCCGCCGGCTCATTAGACGTACCGTTCGGGAACCGGCAACGCAGGCTTCACTCGTGACAGAGCAACCACGCAGCTTGACATCTCTGTGTGCAACGAATGCCGGCGGCCCGGGATATCGTTAACAAAACCAGCGGGGTGATGGCAAAACCATGAAACTCGTCATTCAAATACCTTGCTACAATGAGGCTGAGACATTGCCCATTGCCATCAAGGACCTGCCCCGCGAAGTAGCGGGATTCAGCGACGTTGAATGGCTCGTCATCAATGACGGCAGCACCGACGACACCGTTGAGATCGCAAAAAAATGCGGCGTCGACCACATTATCAGTTTTACCAAGAATCAGGGCCTTGCAAGCGCATTCCTCGCAGGGCTGGATGCCTGTATCAGGTTGGGTGCGGATGTCATCGTGAACACCGATGCGGACAACCAGTATGTGGCCGCCGACATTCCGGCCCTTGTTTCCCCGATCCTCGCCCAAAAGGCGGATATCGTCATCGGTATCAGGCCAATTGACAATATTGAATCTTTTTCTTTGGTAAAGAAGGTATTGCAGAAACTCGGCAGCGCAGTTGTGCGCTTTGTCAGCAAAACGGACATTCCGGATGCTCCGAGCGGTTTCAGGGCGATGAGCCGGGAAGCAGCGATGAGGATCAACGTATTTAATAATTATACCTACACGCTGGAAACAATAATTCAGGCCGGACAGAAGAATATTGCCATCATTTCCGTACCGGTGAAGGTAAACGGGTATCTGCGCCCATCACGCCTGGTGAAAAGTCTCTGCTCGTACATAAGCAGATCGTTTGTTACCATTGTGAGAATATTTGTCGTCTATAAGCCATTCAGGTTTTTCATGTCGGTAGGGATATTTCTTTTCAGTTTGGGATTGATGGGGGGGCTCCGATATTTGTATTACTACATCACCGTCAGCGGCGCGGGGCATGTTCAGTCCTTGATTTTATCGTCGATCCTTCTGGGTATCGGTTTTCAAACCATACTGACAGCTTTTCTGGCGGACCTTTTGGCAGTTAACCGGAGGCTCATGGAGGATGTGCAGTACCGCGTGAAAAAACTAAACTATCCGGACAAAGATTAGGCTTACCACAGCTGTACAAAATACAATAAAAACAGGCGAAGGAGCAAGTATGTTGAACTTATCGAGAATATTTGTGCTGTGTCTATTCCTGGCAACATCGTTGTTATTCATTTCCTGTTCGAACAAAAACGACCCTGCCATCGCCGTCTGTAAGGAATTCATAAAAAAAGCGGCAACTGGTGACAAAACGTTAAAAGATATTATCGATTTTGACACAGCGGCCCAGAAATATGGATCCACCCAACAAGAGATCATTAAAAAAGCGGGCACAGAGAAATGGAATGCGATGAAAGATGATATGGTCGCTACCATTATATCGACGTTTGCCCCCCTGAAGAATAATTACGGCAGCGCTTTCAAGGATTTCAAGGTTGAGGAAAAAGGCGTTGATTACTGGATAGTTTCATATATTAATCCGGTAAAAGAACGTAAAATGATGATGGTGAAACAGCGGGACGGCAAGCTCAAAGCATATTTCTATAAGCGTTAACCGGAAGTTGGCGTTCCGCCGGAACTTGCGAAGCACCAGGGGAAATAATTGACTCTTGACTCGGATGATAAAGCACACGCAGCAGGGCAAGCCTCCATCAATGGCCCAGGGGAGGAGGCTTTCCCGTCTCGCCGTGTGCTGATATGGTCGATTGTTACACTCATGCTTTATTTTGGGCTGCGGCTGCTCTTTCTGGCAACCACCATTTCTCCTTTCATACCACCTGACGAGGTGACGCACTTCGGAATCTGCACGATATTTTCCACGGTCCCCTTTTTACCGAAGAACTCTCCCGAATCCTATCAGTACGGTCTGGTTACCAATATCCCGTGGCTCTACTACTGGATCATGGGCAAACTCCTGACAGTGAATTTCTTCGGCGTCTCCGACCTGGTTTTTTTGCGCCTGCTCAACATCCCGCTTGCCTTTGCCTTTGTATTCTACGTCTGGCGAACGCTTCGCCTGGTGACGGATCACCGACTTACCCAGATTCTGCTGGTCGTTGCCACGACCAATACGATGATGCTGACCTTTCTTTCGGCGTTCGTCTCCTATGACAATCTGGCAAACCTTCTGGCGGCCATGGCCGTCTATTATCTTCTGGCTTTCTTTAAGAACCGCTCTCCTGGCGCGCTTGTCGCTTCATTTGTTTGCCAGCTTGCCGGGTGTCTCACCAAAATCACCTTCCTGCCACTGATACCGGTTCTGAATGCCGTACTGATCATCCACGAGATCAAAAAAATTCCGGGGCTCCCCTCGGCGCTCGTGGCATTTTATCGTGCTTCCGGACTGCGCGGCACTATCGTAACGCTGGTACTACTGCTCGGCCTGGCCCTTAACATTCAGCTTTACGCCGGCAATTACCTGCACTATGGGGCTATTACCGTTGAGATGACCACGGTACTCCCCCTGGAAGACGCCATGCAGTACAGGCTCGCTGCCCGCAGCTACGTTTTCGATGCTTTCAAGGAAGGGCGTGTCTCCAAAGCGCAGGCTCTGGCAATGACCTCCCTGATCAAACATCCCGGCGACCGTGCCGATGCGGTCTTTATGATCGAAAACTATGAACGCTTCAAGAATGGTGAGATACCCAAAATGGGGCTGTCGGCGTACATACCGTTGTGGGTGGGCCGGATGGCGGCCGGCACCTTCGGGGTGTTTGCCCACCTCCAGATACTCAACCGCTGGCCGACGATTGCACCCATCGCCTTTCTGGCAGCGATAACGCTGATCGCTTTTTTGACCCGATGGCGACCTCGGGATGCAGAATGGCTTCCCACCAGCCTTCTGGTTATTGCAGGATTTTACACTTATTTTCTCATGTACCAGTTCAATTACCACGAGTACCTCAGTAACGGCGCGCCATTTGTCGCACTGCACGGGCGCTACATTTTCCCGGTCCTAGGCCCGATTTACATTCTGTCGAGCTTTTACCTGTTGCGGCTTTTCAAAGGCAGGGGCGCGCAACTGGCCGTTTTCGGGCTGGCTGCTTTTATCTTCATCATATCCGACTTTCCTTTGTTTTGCGCCCGCATCACCCCCGACTGGAGCTATTGGCCACCGAACTGACAGCCACGCCGGCTTCCATACGCTTTACACATTCCCCATATATTGCAGGGCACAGGATATGAAATTAAGCGATACCGAATCCTCAAAGCGAGTGACATATCTACAGTACATCCTGCTGGCCCTCGTTCTGGGCACGGTTGCCTATGTTCGCATCCGTCTGCTCCAGGTTCCCCTTGAGCGCGACGAGGGTGAATACGCCTACATGGGGCAACAGTTGCTTAACGGCATACCCCCCTATGCCCATGCCTATTCCATGAAACTCCCCGGCGTCAGCATTGTTTACGCTCTCTGTATGGCACTGTTTGGCCAGACCCCGTTCGGCATCCATCTGGGGCTTTTGATCGCCAACGGCATATGCATTATGTTCGTCTATTTACTGGCATCGAGGCTGTTCGACCGGGATGCCGCATTCGCTGCCTGCGCGAGCTACGCTGTTTTGTCTCTCAGCAAAACAGTATATGGTTTTTTTGCCCATGCGACCCACTTTATCGTGCTGTTTGCATTGGCGGGCTGTCTCCTGCTGCTGCGTCACTTTGATGGAGGCCGTTCCCGGCTTTTGTTCATAAGCGGGCTCTGTTTCGGATTGGCATTCACCATGAAACAGCATGCGGCGCTGTTTATCGTCTTCGCATTCCTCTATCTCGCCTGGCGCATGTACAAACATGAGGCTGCGGGCGGCAAAACGTCCCTGACCGGTATAGCCCTTTTTCTGCTTGGCGCGATAATCCCCTACACCCTCATTATCCTCTGGGTACTCAAGGCCGGGACGTTTGAAACCTTCTGGTTCTGGACGGTAACCTATGCCCGGGAATACGCCTCCAGCCTTTCGATCAGCCAGGGTATCGAGGCATTGGTCCACAACTTTTCCGTCATTTATTACCCCAATATTCCGCTCTGGCTTCTGGCATGCACAGGCGCGCTCCTCCTCTCCGCAAACCGGGTGCGGTGCAAGGACAGGCTGTTTGTTGCGGGATTGTTTTTTACCTCGTTTCTTGCAATCTGTCCCGGCTTCTATTTCAGGTGGCACTACTTCATCGTGATCCTGCCGGCAACCGCCCTGCTGATCGGTGCCGCCAGTACGGGGATCGGTGATTTTCTCGCTACGGTAAAAAGTGGTAATGAATGGCTGCGGCGAATGGCGCCCGCTTTTCTGATCATGGCGGCCATCGTGTACGGCCTCTATCGCGAGAAGAGCTGTTTTTTCTTTCTTACCCCCCAGGAAGTGAGCTATTCGACCTATGGAGCAAGCGCCTTTCCGGCAGCAGCGGAGTTAGGCCGCTACCTGAAGGATCACACCACCGACGCCGATCGGATCGCGGTCCTTGGCTCCGAGCCGGAGATCTATTTTTACACCGGAAGACTTCCGGCCACCGGCTATATTTACATGTACAGCCTGATGGAAGACCAACCCCATGCCGAGCAGATGCAGCGTGAATTGATTCGCGAGATCGAACAGTCGCAACCGAAATATTGTGTCTTTACCAATATGCAATTCTCGTGGCTGCGGGGGCCTTTTTCACCGGATGTTATCTTCAAGTGGTTCGATGCGTATGTAAAAAAATACTATGAACGGGTTGGAATCGTTGACCTTTACAATGGCGCCTCTCTTTTTGTCTGGGAGCCCGACGCCGCAAAATACACCCCCGGTTCCGATGCAAATCTGGTCATCTACAAACGCAAGCAATAAGGGTCCCACCGGTGCTCCTCGCAGGAATGCGAAGACGTTCGTGACCCTCCATTTCCCAAATCGGGGCTAACGTTGAATTCTGTCTCACTGTCCATAATCATTCCGGCATATAATGAGGAAAAACGTCTTCCGCCGTATCTGGCAAGCGTTCTGGAATACCTCGAACATGGGGATCGCCCCTATGAGGTAATCATCGTCGACGATGGAAGCCATGACGCCACCGCGGAGGTTGTCGCCCGCTTTATGCAGGAAAACACCAGGGTAAAACTGATCCGCCTCCCCGGTAACCGGGGCAAGGGATATGCGGTAAAGACGGGAATGCTCCGCGCGTCCGGCAACCTTCGGTTATTTACCGACGCCGACGGCGCCACTCCCATCACGGAACTGGAACGTCTGCAAAAAGCCATAGCCGACGGCGCGGATGTAGCGATAGCTTCACGCGCCATGAAGGATGATTCATGCCTGGTAAATGCCCATTTGCATCGCAAGGTGATCGGGAGGATCTTCCATTTTATCGTGACCGCACTTATGGTACAAGGAATCCGGGATACCCAGTGTGGTTTCAAACTATTTACCGCCGACGCGGCAGAGACGGTTTTTTCTCTCCAACGGATCGATGATTTCGGGTTCGATGTCGAAGCATTGTATCTATGCAAGCATAACGACTATCGTATTGCGGAAGTGCCGGTCAACTGGACCGATATAGCAGGCTCAAAAGTCAGTCTGGTCCGCGATTCACTGCGTATGTTCACGGATATCTTCAGAATACGGTTTTTTGACCTGACGGGAGCGTATCGTCACTGAAGGGGACGAGACAAGTTTATGAAGCGGATAACGTTACTCGCAATAATTTTTCTGGGGCTTTCCCTCAGGGTCATCGGGTCCGATTGGGGATTTCCCTTTCTTCTCCACCCGGATGAGCCAGTTGTTGCGGATGTCCCGTTCGATATGGCCAAGCGATCTTCGTTGGACCCTGGCGAATACAACCACCCCGATCATTTCGACATCTATGCCAATGCGGTACTTTACCATGCGGCGAGTCATCTCGTGTACAAACAACCTCTCACGAAAACCTTTGATGACCACAAATTGCTATTTTATCGGATATCACGGATTTTTGTCGCTCTGCTGGGAACCGCCTGTATTGTCGCAGCATACCTTATCGGGAAAGAGTTCAATGCGAATACCGGCCTGATTGCAGCGCTTCTCGTGGCGATATTTCCCTCCTATGTGGATCATTCTCACTATATTACCGCGGACATGCCTCTGGCTCTGTTCATTTTGTCCGTAATCCTGTTTGCCGTCAGATATTTGAAACACCCTTCCCACAGAAACTTGTTGGCAGGCGCCTTATTTTGCGCACTCTCCCTTAGTGTAAAATATCCGGGCGGGTTGACTCTGCTGCTCATGGTATCAGTCATCATCAGTAAACACTTTAGGGAAAGAACCGTTTTGTTGAAAAGGCTTTCAGAGACCGTTTCGGCTTTTTTGCTGTTTCTTTTCCTGGCCTCGCCATATCTTTTCCTCAACTATGACAAAGCGATAAAAGCGGTATTGGTGAACGCCTACCCGATCCATCTGGGAGCGGACGGCCTGGGCTGGCCGGGGAACATGGCCTTCTATGCCACGTCATATCTGGATTTTTCCGGCGTGATCATGTTGCTCTTTTTCTTTCTGGGAGGGGTTTACATCGTTCGGAAGGAAAAACCGTACGCCCTGCCGGTTTTTTTTGGTTTATTCTACTGGATGGTGCTCAGCAAGGTCGGCCTGCACTGGGAGCGGTGGGCATTGCCCATGTATACCTGTCCCCTGCTTGTTTCGGCATACGGGATCAATGTCGCCCATGAGAAAGCGGTGCAACTATCCAGAAGGTACCTCTTCCCCTTCTGGTGTGTGGCGCTTTTCCTCATCGTATGCAAGCTGCTGATTGCCAGTTCAGTCATGACGGCGCAATTCACCCTGAAAGATACCCGATTTGCTTCATACCTGTTCACTCAAAAGGCAGGCATTGCGGAAGAAAATACCCTCTATGAAGGCTTCACCCCCTTTTATCCCAGCAATATGCGCGACGGAAGCGTTCTTAACGCCTACAATACGCTGGACAAAAACAAGACGATCCGCTATGTAATTGTTTCGTCGGGCTTATATGACCGATACTTGGGCGAGATCGGAAAATACCATGCAGAAGCAGAATTTTATGGCAAGGTTTTTTCGCTGCCCCTGGTCAGGAAGTTCGCCCCGAGAGAATATTTTTCAGACGGGTCATACCCTTTCTATCTCAATAATGACTTGGCAAGAGGGTTGGCGTTCCTCCTGGATTATACGCGGGACAGGGAACAACTGTTCACGGGTCCGACGATAGGGATATACAGATACGTCCCCCCCGGTTTTCTCGATCGCTAGGAGATAGTCCCGCCAATACTGTTATTTTGGCCTTATCCCCTGCGTGACTACTCAGTGAAGGTTGCACAATTACCATGACAGATCATTCGGTTAATCAAAAAACTGCGGACCTCCTGAACGGCCTGCGCCGCGATATCATCAAGATGGCGGAACACTCAGGGCATGTGGGCGTGGCGTTATCATGCATCGACATACTCGCGGCACTTTATGCAGAGGTCATGAACTGTACCCCCGCCGCCGTGGAGAGCCCTGGGCGGGACCGTTTTGTCCTCTCCAAAGGACACGGTTGCATGGCGCTCTACGCGGTCCTTGCCCAGATGGGATTTATCGACCGCCAGGTGCTGGCAACCTACGGCCACAACGGTTCCATCCTTGCCGAACACCCCATCGCGGGAAAGGTCACCGGGGTGGAGTGTGCCACCGGCACTCTCGGACATGGTCTTGCGATAGGCGCGGGCATGGCCGCCGGAATCAAACTCCAGGGGCTTGGAGCCAGAGTTTTCGTCCTACTGGGCGATGGCGAGTGTAATGAAGGAAGCGTCTGGGAGGCGGCGGCATTGGCCAGCACGGACAAGTTGGATAACCTGGTGGCGATTGTCGACTGCAACGGTCTTCAGGCCTGCGGCGCCTGCGACGAGGTTTCCCCGGCCGTCAGACTGGCCGACTGTTGGAAGGGTTTCGGTTGGGAGGTCGAGGAGGCCGACGGCCACGACTACCGGGAGCTTGTTAGAACCCTGGGCCGCCCCGCCACTGTTGGAAAACCGCGGGTTGTGCTCTGCCGCACCGTCAAGGGGAGAGGGGTCAATTTCATGGAAGGCGATCTTGAGTGGCATTACCGTCCCGTCCAGGGCGATGACCGCGAAGAAGCGCTGAAGGGGCTTGCCGATGCGTGACGCCTTCTTTTCCGAGCTTTATACCCTTTTCCGCCATGACCGCCGGGTGGTCTTCCTGACCGGCGACCTGGGCTACAAGCTCTTCGACCAACTCCGGGAACATGACCCGGCCAGGGTCATAAACTGCGGCATCCGCGAGGCCGGCATGGTCGGCTACGCGGCGGGTCTGGCAAAGACCGGCCTTTTGCCGTTCGTCTACTCGATCACCCCTTTTGTGACGCTACGCTGCCTTGAACAAATCAAGATCGATCTCTGCTATAACAAGGCAAATGTCGTGGTAGTGGGTGTCGGAGGAGGATTTGCTTATGGCCCGAACGGTTCGACCCACCACGGGGTTGACGACATCGGCGTATTGAGCTGTCTTCCGCAGATAAAAATCTGGACCCCCGCCGATCCTCACGAGGTTCGCCTGTGCGTCCGGGAGGCAGCCTCCCTCGACAGCCCTGCCTATCTGCGTCTGGGGCGCAACAAAGAGCCCCATGTCTTCAAATCCCTCGACAGCACCCCGGACATCTCCAAACCAGCCCTTGTGCGGGAAGGGACAGACGGCACTCTCGTAACCTGCGGCTTCATTCTCCACGAAACGCTGAAGGCCGCCGCCATGCTCAACCAGGTCGGCATTCACCCTGCCATCGTCCGTGTCGCGACCCTCCGACCATTCCCCGAAGAATACCTTCGTACCATTGTCGCCGGAGGCGGACCGCTCCTGACCGTGGAAGAGCACGTCGCTACCGGAGGAATGGGGCAGGAAATCGCCAGGATTATTGCGGAAACTGGCAGTGGCAACCGTTTTCGGATGCTTGCCATACCGATGCAATTTCCAGACGCCTGTTATGATCGCGATACCTTGCTCTCCCGATCGGGGCTCGATGCCCAAGGCATCGCCACCGCTTACCGGCAGCTCTGGTCTGCTGCCTGCTGCAAGGCCAAATAATGGAACACATGCATCATGAGGTACACATGAGCCGTAACCCGATTTCGGAACTCCTGGAAACCGTGCTGCTGGCTCTGTCCGCCACCGGCCTCTGGTACTATTGCTACTATCTGCTGGCGCCTTGGATATGGGCACAGAACATCCCCTTCAAAGCGGAAGACATCACCCCATGGATTCTCAGTGCCACCGGGGAGCATGACGGCGTCGAGATCTATGCGCTCTACATCCTGGTATTCGTCAACATCGTCAGCGCCTTCACGCTCTCCTTTTTTCTCAGGCATATCACCGGCAGTAATGCCCGACGCGCGCTATTGTGCCTGGGAGTGGCAGCCTCAGCCTCCTATTGCCTGACCATCGGCTTTATCCCTCCCTGGAACAGCATGGAGGTCCCAACACTATCGGACATGATCTTCCAGTCTCTTCTGATCATCCTGGTTGTATCTCCACCGACCGCACTGCTCTATTACCTTAACCGGCGTTTTACCCGGTGGGAGCCCCTGCTGGCGGCACTGCTGCTGGTCCCTCCCTGTTTTCTGGCAGCCTCCGCATTCGGCTGGAGGGATTATACCTACGTTTTCGCGCCTGCTCTCCGACTGTTGCATGGCGCTGCCCTGTCCGACATCTACTTCCAGTACGACCTGCTTCCCTCCCTGCTGGCGGCGGGCTGGATGAAAATGGGGCTGGACCTCGCCCAATTTCGGGTTCTCGGCCAAGCAGCCTATTATCTGGCCTTTCTGTGCGTCTACCTCCTGTCCCGCAGGCTTTTTCTGAAAAAGGAGCTTTCCGTATTCCTTCTGGTGGCCTTGGTCCTGGGGCGTATCTACGCCACCCCCTTCGACGCGACCCTGACCTTTCAGACCACACCCATCAGGCTCGACCTCTGGATTTCCTTGCTGCTGGTGGTCTACCGCCTGGGGCCCTATCACTGGGCAGCCGGTCTGGTATGCGGGCTGCTGATGCTTCTGCTGAAAAACTTCGGCATCATTTATAGCGCCGCCTACATCCAACTTATCATCTCCTTATGGCTGGTCGGCTATCTGGGCAGCGAGCAAAGACCCCCGTTCCTGAAGAGCCTTCTGGAACAGTTGAAGCGCGCTATGCTTCCGCTTTCGATCCTCATCCTCTTCGGTATCACAAGCTATTTCCTGTTCCGAAATACGGAGTATGGCAATTACGCCGGCTACTACCAAAAAATTGGCATCGGATTCATTCAGATCGCCCGAGACTCCTTTTACTGGTATGTGCCCGCCCTCTTCAGCGTCTCCGTGATACTGCTATTCAGGTTGCGCAATCAGGTGACCCCCGCCTACCTTGCCAGCGGCTTTATGCTGACGTACTGCGCCATAGGCGATTCTATTTACTTTTTCGGCAGAAGCCATGAGCACAACATCCTCAATATCGCCATCGTGCTGCTGTTTCACTTCTTTCTGGTACTCGATCTCACAATGCGTGTACTGGACAATGACCAGACGGACAACGTACCCCTTTCCGTGAAAAAATACGGCGGTTCCGGCATTGCGATCGCCCTGATCCTGGTGATCATCGTGTCCTATTCGGACAACATCGTGCGGAAGGGGCAGATCCAGTTCATAAACGTTAAAAACACCAAGATCACCTATAAATCCATCGGATTACCGGGGCAGTTTTACGGTTTTATGGGAAAAATCAGGGAGGTCACCAACAACAGCAACAAACTCTTTTTCGTGGACAAGTCGGATTTTGCCTTTTACTACTACGGAGGCTATGCCCCGGTGGGGTACTGCAACCCCTTCGAGACCTGGATATTCACCAAGGACCTCACCAGATATATGCAGAAACTGCTCGACAGCGGCTATTACCTTGTCTGCAGCCCGGACCTCACCTGGCTGCTCAAGGGTCTGAAGTACGATAACAAAACCGTCGTCGGCGAGACGGTGGTACTAGGCACGTTGAAAAATGGAACGAAACCATGACGTTTCGTGATATCTGCCAGAAGATACCACAAACTTTTAAACAACTCTCCACTGAACGATTTTCTACCATCCTCGGCGGTACATCCGAACGAGCTTATTCTCGCGCTCAGACATCATTGCTGGCTTTGACGGTCCTTTCAATTGTAGCTCAGTGGGCGGTCGCCCCTGTCCCTCTGGTGGCTTCACCGCCAGATGTCATGGGATTTATTGATGCCGGATATCGTGTAACATCAGGACAGGTACCGCACAATGATTTCTCTTCTCAGCTTGGCCCGGTATTCAGCTATGTATATGCAATTGGCGTAAGTCTTTTCGGACCGACTATTCCGGCAGTCGTAAGCTCAAACCTTCTTGTGATGACGCTCACCACATCGCTGGCTTGGCTTTTATCGCGCAAACGCCTGAACCCTCTTCTTGCTCTCATATTTTCGGCGACAGTGATGACGACAACTTCCGGAGTCGTACCCCTCGGATGGGGCGCCCATGAAACCGACTATGCAATGTCATACAACCGGCATGCCTTCGGGATTCTAATGTGCATTTGCGTAGTATCTTTCTTTCAAAAACAAGGCAGTAGCTCGATGATTGTTGAGCGGGTCGAGAATCTCATTATTGGGGCACTTGTTTCTCTTTTGCTTTTATTGAAACTCAACTTTTTTGTCATAGGCGTTTGTGCCTTACTAATAGGGCAATTCTTTGCCGGTTTGAATTTTAAAAAATCAGCCTGGATATTCTCCGGGTTCCTGATACCCATAGTCTTCTTCTGGTTCGTGCTCGGCGTAAAACCTGGAGCCTTTTTCGATGACATGTTACTGTTATACAATGTGGTGAAGGAAACTCGGCCATCATTATTTGGACCAGTCTGGAAGTTGATCTCGCAACTGACTGTGCCGATATCGATGGTGCTTTTCACGATAGTTGCCACAGGATGGCTTTGTCTCACTTCTCAGAAGGGAGATACCAATTCGCTGGTTAGAGCATTTATTTCAGCCGTTTTCTTACTGGCTGCGGATCTTGTTCTCGGCGTTTCAAATACCCAACTGCCGATACTGGTCTTTCCACCGTTTATAGCTCTCATTGCTCTTCGCGAACTCCTGCTGGTCGATAACTATAGATCCATATACCTTTCAGCTCTGATCATATTTACGTTTTCATTTAGTATTCTTACTATAGTTCGCGAGACGTCGTATATTGTATGCGCCTTGAGTAGCGAACTGTCTGCAGACCCAAACGATGTTGAAGCCCAGCGTTTTGATTCTCCATTATTGAAAAATGTCTATGTGCCTTCAGGCTTGAACGTTTGGTCTGATTATCCGCAGCGTTTGAATGATGGACTGAAACTTCTTAGAAAACATGTCACTCCAAGCACCAAACTCGTTACCCTTAACATTGTAAATCCGTTCAATTTTGCTCTTGGGCTCAAACCTACCACCGGGACTCAACTCTACTGGTGGCCAGGGGCGAGCTATACTGAAAAGAATCATCTGCATGCTGAACAAGTTTTTTCTAACGCAGACATGGTCATCATTGATAAGTATAATTTCGTAGTGTTGACAAGTTACAAAAGCTATCTTAATAAACAATTCAAGTTACTCGAACAAACCCCATATTGGTTTCTATTGAGGAGGGACAACCACTAACCGCGTTGCAAGCGGGAGGTGGGGAACCGGCAATCAAACAGACTCAAAGCAGAATCGACAAACTGATAAAAATTATGACAAGCTGCAAGGATTGAAATAACTATGTCCCTATTTTCGGAGCACACAACCTTATGACCATCGCCCACAAGATAAAAAACCTCCAGGGACCGATCCTCGTCCTCGGCGGCAGCGGTTTCATCGGCGCCAATTTGGTGCGCGCTCTCCTGGCACACCGGGATGACGTGTACGGAACTACCTCCACCTTCGACGCCTGGCGCCTGGAAGATCTGCCGGAACGAAACAAGGTCGTGGTGGATCTGCTGGTGGACGCCGACCTGGAGAGCCTCTTTGCCGAGATCGCCCCCCGGACCGTTTTCAACTGCGTCTCTTATGGCGGCTATTCCTTTGAAACCGATTTCCAGCTTATCTACCGGACGAACTTCAACCTGACCACGAGGCTGCTACACCTGATGGAGAGACTCTCGATCTCCTGTTACGTCCATTCGGGCAGTTCTTCCGAGTACGGAGACAACAGCTCCGGCCCGGAAGAGTCCGCTCCCTTTGAACCCAACAGCGACTACGCGGTATCCAAGGTTTCCAGCGCCGCCCTCATCAACTACTTTGGCCGCAAGAAGCGGTTCCCCTGCGCCAACCTCCGGCTCTATTCGGTTTATGGTCCGCAGGAGGACTCCTCGCGCCTGATCCCCACCGTCATCCGCCACGGCGTGGCAGGAGACTACCCGGACTTCGTCCATCCCGACATCTCCCGCGACTTCATCTATATCGACGACGTGGTCGAAGCCTTCGTGGCCACCGCCCTCAACCTCCGGGAGGAGGACTACGGCGCGTCCTTCAACATAGGCAGCGGCTGCAAGACGACCATCGCCGACATCGCTGCGACGGCCAAGGACCTGTTCGGGATCGATCACGAACCACAGTTTTCCTCCATGCCCGACCGCATCTGGGATGTCAGCGACTGGTTCGCCAACCCCGACAAAGCCGCACGGCGACTGGATTGGCGGCCACGGACCGGGCTGCGCGAAGGCCTCGGCAAGATGGTCGGCTGGTATCGTTCCCTCCCCGACCCGGAGAAATACCACCTTTCTTCGAAACAGTTCAGCCTCGACACCACCCACAGCGTGACAGCCGTTATTGCCTGCTACAAGGACAACCAGGCCATCCCGATCATGTACCAACGCCTGAAGGATACCTTTGCCAAGCTCAAGATCGACTACGAGATCATCTTTGTCAACGACAACAGCCCGGACGACAGCGAAGAGGTCATCCGCGCCATTACGCGGCGGGACAAACGGGTCACCGGTATCTCCCATTCCCGCAATTTCGGTTCCCAGGCAGCCTTCCGCAGCGGTATGGAGATCGCGTCCAAGAATGCCTGCGTGCTGCTGGACGGCGATCTGCAGGACCCGCCCGAACTTATCGAACAATTCGTGGCCAAATGGCGCGAAGGCTACGACGTGGTCTATGGCTGCCGGGTCAAACGGGAGGCAACCCTGTTCATGCGGGTGGCATACAAGCTGTTCTACCGGGTTTTCGACGCCTTTTCCTATCTCACCATACCCCACGACGCCGGCGATTTCTCGCTGATCGACAAGAAGGTCGTGCAGTGCCTGCTGCAATTCCCCGAACGCGACCTGTTCCTGCGAGGGATCCGGGCCTTCGTCGGCTTCCGGCAGACCGGCGTCGACTATGTCCGGCCGGAACGGATGTTCGGCGTCACCACCAACAGCCTCTTCAAGAATATCGGCTGGGCCAAGAAGGGTATCCTCTCCTTCAGCAATACCCCGCTGAACATCCTGAGCTTTGCCGGTACGATCCTCTTTATCATCTCGATCATGCTGGGGCTCGGACAGATAGCGAGCCGCCTCCTGTTCCCCGGGCTTGCCCCCAAAGGCGTAACCACCATGCTGCTCCTGATCCTTTTCTTCGGCTCGATCAATCTCTTTGCCGTAGGAATCATCGGCGAATACATCGCCAAGATATTCGAAGAGGTCAAACAGAGACCGCTGTTCATCCGTAAAAACCTGGTCCGGGACGGGGAAGTGCGAAACTTCTCCGTTGGCCGGCGCCAAAACTAACCGGAGACAACCACGCATGGAGATGATTTCACGGTCCTGCCCGCTATGCGGTTCATCGGACACCGGCAGCGTCTTTGCCGAGGCTGATTTTGAACTGAAACAACTGGACAGCTTTGCCTTCGCTTCTCGCAAGATGCCGGAATACATGCATTACCGGTTGATCGACTGTCCTACCTGCGACCTGTTGTATGCCAACCCCCTGCCGTGCGAGGACGACCTGGCGGAGGGCTACAGTGAAGCGGCCTATGACAGCGGGGTTGAGGCACACTATGCTGCCGCGACCTATGCCGCGACACTTTCAAAATTTGTCGGGCGATTGCCGGACCGCCATGGCGCCCTGGACATCGGCACGGGCGACGGGGCTTTTCTTGAATGTTTGCTGGAGCAAGGCTTTGACGGGGTGGCTGGAGTCGAACCGTCTCGGGCTCCCATAGCGGCTGCCCGTGAAGATGTACGGCCACTCATCAGGGAAGGGATCTTTCGCGGTGGCGATTTTGCCCCCGAAACCCTCAGTCTGGTGACCTGCTTTCAGACCCTGGAACATCTCGCCGATCCGCTGGAGATGGCCCGGGCGGTGCGGAAACTTCTCAAGCCCGGAGGGGCGGCCTATTTCATTTGCCATAACCGGCGCGCCCTGTCGGCGCGGCTGCTCGGTAAAAAATCACCGATTTTCGACATCGAGCACCTCCAGCTTTTCTCTCCCAAAAGTGCCCGCTATCTTCTGGAACAAGCCGGTTTTACCGATGTTGCGGTATTGGATATCGTAAACCGCTACCCCCTGCGGTACTGGCTCAGGCTGCTGCCGCTCCCCCAGGACATGAAACGCACGTTGATCGCAACCCTCGACCGGGCAGGCGTGGGAGCCTGGTCCCTGTCGGTTCCGGTCGGCAACATCGCCGTTGTCGGTTTCAAACCGGTTCATGCCGGCACCGCGTCCGATTCCGGGCGGATGCCCGGCGCAGAACCATGAAATATGCACTGAATTACCTGAAGGAACACCCTGAAACCCTGTGGCTGATTGTCATCCTGGCACTCTCCACGCTCCTCAGGCTGGCCTTCATCCATGAACCTTTCGACAGGGACGAGGGGCAGTACGCCACCATTGCCCAGGAAATCCTCCGGGGAGGGCTTCCTTACCGGGACGCCATCGAGATCAAGCCGCCCGGCACCTTCTACCTCTATGCCCTGGCAATCGGCATGTTTGGCGCCACCATCGAGGCGGTGCGCATGTTCGCCGCTCTCTACTCCATGCTGACGGCACTTGCAATCTACGGCGTCGCCCGCCATATCGGAGGAACCAGAGCCGGACTCTGTTCGGCCTTGTTGTATGGCGTCTTTTCCACCATCCCCCGGTTGCAGGGAAACAGCAACACGGAGGTCTTTCTCGTCCTGCCGATGACCGCGGGGGTCTGGTGTCTTCTCCTGGCGATGGACACCCAAAAGCGCTCGTACCTCTACGGGGTCGGCCTCTGCGCGGCCCTTGCCATGCTGGTCAAGCCGGTGGCCCTTCCGGTGGTGGTTTTGGAATGTATGCTGATTCCCTTCTCCAGGTCAGGGACAGTGTTTTCGAAAGATTCCGCGCTTGACCTGGCCGCCTTTCTGTTTCCGATCACAGCATGCGCCGTGGCGGCAATCGCTTACTTCCACCTCCACGGCGCCCTCGGCGATTTCCTCTACTGGACGGTCGAGTTCCCCCGTCGCTATAAGGATCTCGTATTATTTCAGGATGTGCCGCTGGGCGCCGTCCTGCGGTATCTCCGCTCAACGCTGGTGGTTCCCGCCCTTCTGGGAATCCCGGCGGCCGTGTGGCTAGCGATGACAAAACGGACCGTAGCGGGCAGCCTGCCGCTTCTGTTGATCCTGGCCGTGAGCTTGGCGATTGCCCTCCCCGGAAAAAACTTTCCCCATTATTATTTCATGATCATCCCCTTCCTGGCTATTCCCGGGGGCGTCGGCCTAGTGCTCATCACAAAGATGCCGAGAGTCCCTGCATGCTTGGCATCCGTAGCTGTGCTCGGGGCGTTTGTCTATTCGGCAGAGAGAAATTTCAGGTTCTATACCTCCTATTCGCCTGAGCAGGTGATGGTCGCAAGCTACAGCTCAACCACTTTCGTTGACTCCATAAGGGTGGCACGTTACCTTCGGGAACATACTCGGCCGGATGACTACATATTCCAATGGGGTTTCGAACCCGAACTCTATTTTCTGGCTGGCCGACGCTGTCCAAACCCTTTTCTTGTCAGTTTTCTTCCTGGCTGGTCGAAAGACCCGCAGCAGGCCATCGGAAAAATGAAGCAGACCCTTGCTGACAAAAAACCGGCGTATATCGTTTTGCAACCCGAGTGGGCGGATTATGAAGGCATTTTTGAGGTCAACGATTACCTGAAGAGGAATTGTTCCGAAGAAATGAAGATGGGCTTTGCCGTTATCTTCCGATGCTCCGCACACTAGGCTTCTAGCCTATTGCGGGCCCGGAATCCGTCTCCCCGTCAGGGTGAGGGCGCGTTCCAGATTTTTATACGCTTCCATGTTATCGGGGCTTGTCCGAAGCGCCTCCCGAAATTCCCCTATCGCCGCATCCAGATCCCCTTTGCGGGCAAGAGCCACCCCAAGGTTGTTATGCGCTTCGACGTAATCGGGATTTATGCGTAGCGCCTCATGGTACTCCCCAATTGCCGCATCCAGATTTCCTTTGCGGGCAAGAGCGAGGCCCAGGTTGTTATGCACCACGTTGTAATTGGGGTTTATCTGAAGCGCCTCCTGGTACTTTCCGATTGCCGCATCCAGGTTCCCTTTACGGGCAAGAGCAAGGCCCAGGTTGGCAAGGGACCGCTGGTAAAAGGGGTTAATCCGCAATGCTTCCTCATATTCCCGGATCGCTGCATCCAGATTTCCTGCACGTTCGAGAGAGAGCCCCAGATTGTCATGAATGATATAATTGTCGGTAGTGACCTGAAGGGTGTGCCGGTAGAGGGTAATGCTGTCCCGCCAGAAACCGATCTGATGAAACGTTACCGCGGCTGATGCGATAATAACCGTTGCAGCAAGCAGGGCAAGTACACCCTCGCGGTGCGGCAGGCTTTTTGTGCTCTCCCGAACTCCCCAGGCAACCATGATACCTATGCCGGTCAAGGGGATGTACATGTAGCGATCCGCCATTGCCTGCAATCCGACCTGAACCAGACCAATAACAGGCACAAGGGTAACGAGGAACCAGAACCATCCTACCGCGAGGTAGGGATATGTGCGCGCGGCACGAATCGTTACCCCCGACACGAGGAGCAGAAAGAACAGTGAACTGATGACGTGCCATAGCGGGATCGACTGGGGGAGGGGGTATAGCATTGCCAGGTTGTGGGGCCAGAATATTTTCCCGATGTACGTTACATATGCGATTGGCACATTTTCAATGCGAAGCTGAAAGGGGACCTCTGTAAGGCCTTTCACCGCCCCACCCTTGCTCTGGGCGTAGATAGTCACGGCAGCCGAAAGAAATGAACAGATAAAGAAGGGGATTTTTTCTTTTACAAGGGCCAGTACCCGGCCTGAAAGGAGACGCAGCCCTGGTTCCCCCTCCCTGTGCAGACGGTTGAGAGGCCAGAAATCCAGCAACAGCATGACAACGGGAAGGGTTACGAGCATCGGCTTGGACATGAGACCGAGTATGAATGTAAAAAGAGCAAGAAAATAGAGCCCGAGTTTTCGCTTTGCCGCGAATTCACCATATATGAGGAGAGTGAGAAACCAGAAAAAGGCGCTCAGGACATCCTTCCGTTCCGCAACCCAGGCAACCGACTCCACATGCAAAGGATGCAGCGCGAACAGTACCGCGACGAATGCGCTCGGCCAAAGCGCGCCGGTCGAACGGAGCAGAAGTAAGAGGACCAGTAGTGTCGAAATGGCGTGGATGATGACGTTGGTAAGATGGTGGCCCCGGGGATTCATACCGTACAGTTCGACGTCCGCCATGTGCGACAACCAGGTGACGGGGTGCCAATTGGCCGCATCAACGGAAGTAAAGGCCCACGCGATGCTTGTGCCGGTGATCCCACTTGCTACATGGGGATTATCCGTAACGTATGCATCATCGTCATAGTTCAGGAACCCGTAATCGCCCACCCGCATATATACGGCCAGGCTAATAACAAGTAACGCAACGCAGATTAAAACCAGATTTCGCATCTTGCTGCCCATATAACATCCGTATGTGAACATCTTGGTATCATTTCAGAATAATCGCGTTCAGCATCATACAAACTCAATAAAACCAGTTGTGAAAAAACGCCGGGCGGGACCAGCCCGAAGCCCCAGATTATCACTAAAACGTCCAATCTCCAACCAAGATTGAGTTATTATGCTCTGAATATCAGGGTCATCTCTTGGTAAGCATGATGCGACCTCTCGGAAGTCGCAAACGTGTGACGCTTACGGCGGCTGTTAAAAAGAAATGCTCCGTCGGGAGGCGGGTCGGGGTTGGGTGAAATTGGACGAGGCGATGCGGTCTGATCTTCTTAATATGGCAAAAAAATATAAACGTCAGCAGTTTGGCACAGCTTTCCTTCTCCTGTGGCTGATTCAAAACGAGGGGGGTAAGTGGGCGGCACTGATAGCCAGAAACTACCACCTTCATGCCTGCTGTCAGGGGTGGAAACGGAACGCGACATTGTTGTATTAATTTTCAAAGCTGTTTTTTTACGCACCTGCCAATGTATCTCCCGGCTTTACCCGGCCAACCAGACTTCATTGCAAGGAAAAGGTGAACCAATCCGGAGTGACGTTGGAGAGGAAAAACGGGAAATCGCAAGCGATGAAAGTGATTACGGCCACAACTGAAATTACGAATCGTGCGTTCCTTCCCCTGAAGAGCCGTAGCAGGTAATAGCTGAAGAGCACATAGATCGGGCCGAGAACAGGGAACAGGTAACGTCCTGCAACGGTCATGACAAAATCATTATATTCAAGGTACGCAGGATAATTAACTTTGTATAAAATGAAAAAACCATATGAGAGGGCTACCGCCGCCAGTAATGACGGAAGCCAGGAATTCTCCCATGGCCGCCACCGAACCAGAAAGGCAAAGCCTGCCAGCAGGATCAGGAGTGCTAGCGGTATAAACGATAGACCGCTATTTGCCACACCGAGATGAGCCTTGATACCGAAGGTGCTTTCCAGCATGTTGCGAGCCCATAAGGCCGTATAAAAGAGAAACCCGACCGGTTTGGCCCCGTCCTGCTGCATCTGCGCATAGTGTTTCACGAGGTTGATCGTATCCGACCGGTCACCGGGGTGATTAATCTTCGCGGCCATCTCGTTCGCCTGCCCTGCCGTAATACGCCCTTCCTTGAAGAGGTTGAAAATATAGTTTCGTGCCGCAAGCCGGTATTGCATTGCGTTCTCCAGGGGCAGGACATCGTATGCTTCCGGTTCCACAACGCGATAACGAATATAATTGCCGCCATAAAGCTGAATATTCAGTACCAGGCCCAAAACAACAGCGAGCGTCAGGCCAAGTCCGCGCTTGCCCGAAGAATGCACCCAAGCTTTCAGGGCGGAAGGCAACAGATGAAAATTCCTGAGTTCATGGATTGCGAGCACAATGCCCATGATGAGAACCAGCGGCAAGAACGTGATCTTGGTAAGGCAGCCCGCCAACTGGCAGAGGATCGAAGTCGCCAGCATGGTAGCGGACCGTTCCTTGAAAAAGGCAAAGAGGTAGTAAAGTGCCATGGCAGCCAGAAGATTTGTCAAGTTGTCATATGATACCGAGGCAGAGAGAAAGGAGAACATCATGGTATTCGTCATGAGCACAACCAACAGAATCTCGGTGAGCCGGTCATCCGTCAGGAGTCGGAGCATGCGCCGGACAAAATAGATAGTGCCAAAGGCAAAGGGAATATTGAGTAGGCGCAGAAACACAAGATCGGGTATCCCAAGGAAATTCAGGGCCAGCAGTTTTCCCATGAGCCAGTAATAGACCCAGGGGCTGTTGGTAACAAGCCCGTACTGGTATGATTCTGGAGTGTTGCCGGGCAGCAGAAATACTTTGGAGAATATTTCACATTTCCCAAAATGGGTTACCTCGTCCGGTGGGACTTGGGGGGAGATGTTGATGGCAAAAAAGAGGAGCCGCAATCCGAAATAAACAAGAAGGGCAATTGTAGGCCAATTCCGGCTGGAGGAAAGAATATACTCCATATACGAAGTCGGCCGTAAACCGTCAGAAATTTCGGATGACACTTGCTCTCTGGTCGATCTTGAAGTCAACAACGGCTCTCCTTTCAAACGTTCCTACCTCAAAACCGTCATTCATCATTCCAGTTGTCCTGCTCGGTCTTGCTGCGATACACCGGGCATAATTTAAACTCCCCGGCACATAACCTAATAATTTTATTAATTTTAATCGCCGTAATATTCATGCAGTAACATTCCTGGAAAGGACTGAGCAAAAATTTGCATTTTTGGGACAAGCCGGGACCAGTGAGATTTATATTGTTCGCAATTGTCATCATGCCGCGCCATTCGCCATTGGGGACACCTCAAACCATGCAAATAGCAGCAACAATCACACGGCTGAGTCATCTCGGTTCGCAAAGGATAGAGGTGAAGACCATTCATCGTATGACCCAAAGTCCCATCCAGCCCTTTTGGGCGAAGGCGAACTTCGGCACAGCCCGTTCTTCTTTGCAGTTGCGACAGGTCATTACAACAGCAAGACCAATACCGTCATTTCAACATGCTGTAATTATTAATTTTATTTGTTTTATGGGTTAAGCTGGGGTGGGCAAAATGATGAGTAAAAACGACAGCAGGTAGGCAAAATGATGAGTCTCAGAGGTTGTATTTATCCAGCATACGTTTAAAACTGCTGTAGTCGACATCAAGCAAGCGGGCCGCCTCCATTTTCTTACCGCCGGTAGCGGCTAAAGCCTGTTTGACGGCATCGCGTTTCATTTCTTCGAGAGTACCCAGGTGGACGGTACTCTTTTCGGTAGTCGCCTGGTCCGTAACGGTCATAACACTTTCCAACACTTCACGGGTGAGAGTTTCTCCGGCAAAAAGGGCGGCACGCTTCATGACACTCTTCAGTTCCCGGACATTACCGGGCCATGGATGACGGTTCAACAAGACAATCGCTTCAGGAGCTATGCGTGGAGGAGTTCGGTTCAATTCCAGGGAAATTTCCGCAAGAAACTTGTGGGAGAGGGAAATGATATCGACACCTCTTTCACGCAACGGCGGCAAAGTGATCATAATTTCCCCAAGGCGGTAGTAGAGATCTTCCCTGAAACTCCCCTGCTGCACCTCAAAGAGAAGATCGCGGTTGCTGGCCGCGATGATCCGTGTGTCAACCTTGACCAGTTTCGTCCCACCCACAGGGAAAAACTGCTTTTGTTCGACGGCATGAAGGATTTTGGCCTGAACGGCCGGCGATGCGCAATCCACATCGTCGAGAAAGAGTGTCCCCCCATGAGCTTCTTCAAAGAGCCCTCTCTTTGCTGAAACGGCACCGGAGAAGGCCCCCTTGAGATGCCCGAAGAGTTGACTTTCCACCAATGTCTCGGGCAAGGAGCTGACGTTCACCGTCACGAGCGGCTGCTGTTTGCGTTGGCTCAAACCGTGGATAAGTGACGCGAGATATGACTTGCCCACGCCGGTTTCACCTTGGATGACTATGGAAAAATCGGTCCCGGCAATCCGCTGCGCCTGATTAATGACGCCCTGCATCGCCAGACTTTCGCCAAAGAGCAGCTCAAACGAAGCTTTTTCGTGTTGCTTCGCCTCTTCCAGCTCTTTTTTCTGCAGGATCGGAACCGTGGTCCGGTTGATTGTTTCAACAAGCTGCCAGCAATCGAGCGGTTTACGTACATACGCGGAAACACCCAGCTCGATCGTTTTGAGCAGATAAGTCGTGTCGGTGAACGCAGTACAGATGATGACCGGCGTCTCCGGCGACCTCTCCCGTATGCGCTTCGTCATCTCAAGACCGTCCATGATCGGCATTCTTATGTCGCAAACAACAATGTCGGGAGCCTCGCGTATAAATAGCTCCAACCCTTCCCTCCCGTTGGCGGCGGGTAAAACTCTTTCGAAATGCATGGCAAGCACGATATGAATACGCTCTCGCAGATCCGTATCATCCTCCACATAGAGGATGGTTATCTTTGCCTTGTCAGCCATTGCTGCCCCCCTCAACAGAGTCATCCAGAGCAAGTTCCACCTTGAATTTCGTTCCGTCCGGACTACTTGTGAAGCTGAGGCTCCCTCCCATGCTTTCCTCGATGATGAGTTTCGTCATATAGAGCCCTATACCGGTTCCCTTCTCCGCTGATTTGGTTGTAAAATAGGGGTCGAACACCTTGTCGGCATATTCATCCGGAATTCCGCAGCCATTATCCTGAACCTCAATGACGGCTTTGTTGCCTTCGCCTGCTATGGAGACGATAACCTGTCCTTCAGCCGCAAGCCCCTTACCAAGCTGATGGTTATGGGCGGCTTTATCCATTATGGCGTCAAAAGCATTGCTGACAAGGTTGATAAGAGATTGTTTGAACTCGTTTTGATATCCCTTGATATTCAAGCGACAATCCGGTGAATTGTCGACTACGTTCAACCTGACGCCGGAATTGGCAAACTGGGAGGAGACAAGCAAAACGACTTCTTCTATTTTTTCTTTGAGATCAAAGATCTCGATCATTTTTTCGGGAAGAAAAAAATTCCGAAAGTCCTCGATAGTATCTGACATATGATAAAGCTGTTTTTGCGCGTCCGCTTCGGCCCTCTCCAGAAATGATCTGTCGATGCAATTACGCTCCCAGGCCATCCGGATACTTTGGATTGTTGCCCCAATTGTGGCCAGCGGTTGCCGCCACTGATGGGCAATAGCTCCGATCATCTCCCCCATTGCAGCCAGGCGGGCGTGGCGCGCCAACAGTCGTTCATGTTGTACGCGCCGCTCCGTTTCCTCCTCGATTCTCTTTGTCAGGTTATTATTCAGCTCGTTGAGCTCTCGTTCAACCTGCTTGCGTTCGGCGATATCATACACCGTGCTTATAATCACCAGCAAGGAGCCATCAGGGGCGTGGAGAGCGGTCGCATTCAAGAGCACGGGTAGCGTCGATCCATCTTTGCGGACCAGCTCAAACTCAAGGCCACGGACCCAGCCCAGTTCTTTGAGGAGATGAAAGCTTTTCTCAAGAATCTCCACCCCATCAGGCGTTATGATGTCGCCAAACTTCATGTGACCTATCAATTCATCCCGTTCATACCCGAGCCAATTGAGCTCAGTATCGTTTATTCGTACGAAAAACCCTTCCTTGTTGAGCGAATGATACCCGCATGGTGCATTATTGTAGAGGTCGGCAAACTCACGTTCGCTCTCAAGAAGTGCCCGCTCCCTCGACGCAAGTTTTTCAGCCATTTCGTCGAATGCCTGTCCCAAGCGCCCAAATTCACCACCCGCGACCTCGTCGGTTACCCTGAACTTAAGATCGCCCCCCGCCAGCCGTAGCACCGCTTTTTGGAGTTTATCGATACGCTTCAGGATGAAAATATTGCCGAGGCGCATGACGAAGAAGAGAGCAAAAAGCAAGAGCGGAGCCAGGAATATTACCTTCTTTGCGAGAGCCGATACCGCCTTTTTCTGGGTTTCCTTGTGCGGTATGCTTGCCCGTATATAAAGATAGGGAGATTGTTCGTTCTTCAACCTCAATTTGCGGTAGCAGACAATATATTTTCCGCCATTTGCATCATAAGCCACTTCATTACTTGCTTCGGGGCCGTCTACCATTTTCATAAAAGTGTCATGTTCAATCCTCTTCCCGATTAAATGGCTGGGATTCGGATTTCTGTGCACTATTATGCCGTTTCTGTCCAGAATGCTATATGATGATCCCCTAGGCAAGCCGCCCATGTTTAACAACATATTAAATTGGACAAAATTTATATTAGCCAAGATGACATCGGTTAATTTGCCGCTGGCGGTGATTACCGGATAACCAAAGCCAATTGTCGGCCGCGCCGAAATTCTGCCGATACCGTAATCACCGGA
Organism: Geobacter sp. AOG2; assembly: GCF_019972295.1. NCBI lineage: Bacteria > Pseudomonadati > Thermodesulfobacteriota > Desulfuromonadia > Geobacterales > Geobacteraceae > Geobacter > Geobacter sp. AOG2. Next base: position 3,035,019 of record NZ_BLJA01000001.1, on the reverse strand, counting down.
GGAGAACTGCCGACTTTTGACCGCACTCTGGAAAGTTAATCTGTCATGCACGGAAAATGGTGCCTTCATAGGCAAGCCGGATGCCCAGACGGTTCCAGCAGGGTCCGCGATAATGATATTTCCGTACTGAGGGTTCTTTTCCAGAATATCGGTCAGGATCGTATTTGCTGTCTTCACATCATGTGTTTTTATCTCCGGGATTTGCGCTAATGCTGTCAGCAACTGTTCGATATTACCCGCAAGGTTGTATTGTTCGGTTGCTATGCTGTAAACAAGCATTCGACCATCATCGATGCCCTCGCGTATGGCATCTTCGCTCTGAAGATATCCTGAATAGAAGATCAGGATGATTGACGGCAAGGCAAGCGCGAACGTCATCAGCAACAGAAGTGTCCGTAACGACAGGGAATGGAAACGCTGGAGGAAATGATTTTTCATGTGAATTTCAGGGTGCTCTCTACTTACTCACGAATGATAACATTGAACTTTATAAATGGTCTTCGAAGCTACTCTATCCCCGTAACAGGCACGGAATAATTATTGATTCGGGTCAGAATGACGCGGCAGATAATTCAACAATATCCTTTTACCTTGCCAATGCCTGAAAGTACTTACTAGAAGAATACCCGCATATGCTATTTAACAGTAAGTTGATCGGATGTAGTCCTAAACATTGCAGCAGCAATCTCTATGCTACCCACCACATCTATTCGCTGCCGATAGTAACAGATTATTGATAAAAAGTCATTTTGATTTGACAAAACGGATTCTTATGGTGCTTTGTCAGGCATGTCAAGTTGGATTTTCGGGATCAATCATGCGAAGACTTGTGAGTAAAATGAGAACTCTTGACATAACCGGAAAGGGCGGGCCAGCCACTTTTCTTGCTTCAAAATTTCTTCAATGATGTTATAAATCAGTTGTCAAACGGCATACTCGCGTCGCATTTTCAGCAGCCTCCGGGGAAATTGAGCAGTTTCTATCAGGGGGTTTTCTTCAGGAATTTATGCGGGCATGTGCCGAGAGCCTTATTTGCAATAGTGTTCATGTCAAGACAAGCAGACTCCTTCTGAATCTTTTCAGCGTAACCGGTTGAAATAAGTAAAACCACCCTGTTATTGTTTCCAGGTAAGAAAAAATGCTTTCAAAAACGCGCCGGATGCCGAAACATCTCTCTGGAGGGAATAATGATACTATTACTTGTTAATCCACCCTACGACATCAACAGATACATGGGGGGATTGGCAAAGGTCGGCTGGGTATTTCCCCCGGTCGGCCTCCTCTACATTGCCGCGTATCTGCAAAAACACCAGCCAACGTGGAAAATCAGAATTTATGACGCGCAGGTGGAAGAAAGAAATTTCGAAGAAGTTCTTGATGAGCTTAAACCTGACATCGTCGGCATCACCTGTCAATCCGCACTCGTGTACAGCACCCTGGATACCGCACGGGTCGTCAAGCAGAAAAAACACGAGACTCTTGTTATTGTGGGGGGGGTACACGCCAGCCTGCGACCGCAGGACCTCTTGAACAGCGAAAATGTCGATCTGGTAGTCAGGGGGGAGGGGGAAGAAACATTCCTTGAAGTCTGTTCCGCTTTCCAGAACCAGGAGCCTTTTGCCGCTATTGCCGGTGTATCCTTCAAAGATGGAGCAGCGGCTATAAGCCATAATCCGGATCGGATCATAAGCGCGGACCTGGACAGTTATCCCATGCCGGCACTCGACCTGGTTCCCATAGAAAAATATCGGATAAGCCCCGACATGCGAACGGGCAGCCGCCTCGGGTTGATCATAACGTCGCGCGGATGCCCTTATGACTGCATGTTCTGCGCGAACAAACTTCTGACAAAGCGAACCTATCGCCTTCGTTCGATACCATGCGTGATCGAGGAGATTGAATATTACCTTGAGCATCACCGGATCAATCAACTGATGATCTTTGACGACAATTTCGCCGTCGACAAAAAGAGAACCCTGGCGCTTTGCGACGAATTCGTCAGAAGGGGATATCCCGCTAAATTCAACTGGTGGGCAGAAGCACGGGTGGATGTGCTTGACGAAGAAATACTGACCGCAATGAAGCGGGCGGGTTGCTCCATCATCTCTCTGGGATTGGAGTCTGGCAACCAGCGACTTCTTGATCTGATCAAGAAAAATATCACCCTCGAACAGACTCGAAAAACGGTCGAGATTATTCACAAAGTGGGGATAAAATCCCGGGCATCCTTTATCCTCGGGCTGCCCACCGAGACCCGTAAAGAGTCGCTGCAAACCATACGATTCGCCTACAGCCTGCCGCTGGATCAAGTACGTTTCTCCATTGCCACGCCATTTCCCGGGACCGAACTCTGGGATATTGCCATACAGGAAGGGTGTCTTGACCCAGATTCCATAGACTGGACAAAACTCAGCCTGATGGGGGGGTATACCGATTTTTTACCTGTTTATCATCCTGCCGGCAGGTCGGGTCGGGAATTGAAACAGTTACAAAGGAGAGCTAATCTGTTCTTTTTTCTCCGGCCGAAAATTGTCTGGGGGTACATCAACCGGATTAAATCTGTGGATGATCTTTTCAGCATCTGTAAGGGGTTTTTCCACTTGGTCAGGGCAACGCTCAAATAGGCAGGCGAAGGAATTGTAACCATGAAGCTTCTCTACGTCTGCGGCAAAGAACGATCATACGTAAGAAACGAGATGATCCTGGCAGGACTTCGAAACTGCGGTTGCGATATTATTGATTGCTCCGACGAATCAGGCACGTACGTCTGGAGATTTGTCAAATCCGTTTTAAAGGTTCTTGCAGCGAGAAAAATGGACTTCGACTTTGTGTTTATAGGATGCCTGGGACATTATTTCGTTCCGTTGGCAAAAAAAGCGACTGCAAAACCGATAATCTTCGACCCCTTTGTTTCCATGTATGACACCATGTGTCTCGATCGGAAAAAATTCAGGCCCGATTCCCCGGCGGGAAGGATTCTCTACCGTTTGGACAAGGCGGCCTGTGATCGGGCGGACAGGATTATCCTGGATACGTATGCACACATCAACTATTTCACGAAAGCCTTCGATCAGCCACCGGATAAGTTCCACAGGGTGCTTGTCGGGGCTGATGAATCCCTCTTTTACCCCCGGGAGACCCCGCGGGATGACGATAAATTCAAGGTTTTCTATTATTCTTCCTTTCTACCACTGCACGGAACTGAATACATTGTCGAAGCTGCCGGCAAATTACAGAATGCTACTGATATAGAATTCGTAGTGATTGGAAATGGGCTGGAAAAGAAAAGGATTATGAATCTGGCCAAAGCAAAAGGTGTGTCGAATATCCATTTTATTGATTGGATTCCATACGGACGATTACCGGGGGAAATTGCAAAATCAGACGTGTGTCTTGGCGGCCATTTTTCTGATATCAAGAAGGCGCGACGAGTGATCGCAGGAAAAACGTTCCAGTTTCTGGCTATGAAAAAGCCTGTTATCGTTGGCGATTGTGAGGCGAATCGTGAATTACTGGTTGACGGAGAAAGTGCCTTCTTTGTCCCTATGGCTGACGCGGAGGCGCTGGCAGATGCCATACTCAAGCTGAAATCAGATGGAGCTTTAAGAGATCGTCTGGCTGAGAAGGGCCATGATATATTTACAAAAAGATGTAGTAACTCTGAAATCAGCAAAGAGTTGGCAAAACTGCTCCATTCACTTTAAAAACCGCCAGCGGCATCTGCCGCTGGCGGTATGATCTTTATAATAACGTGCCGAAATGGCGTCAGGGATGAATCTGATCTTATTTTGGCAAAAGCGTACAGGATCTGGCGAATGCTGTTCGTTTATTTGCCATGTTCAATCAATTCATTATTAAGTTGATACAACATCTCCCCCATCTTCTCCCGCGAAAATATTTTGGCCTTTTTAATCGTTTTTTCTCCAAATTGCCTGAGCAAATCCTGAATCAGCCCGTTGAGCCGCTTGTGTGCCCGACCAATTCCTTGCCCAAATTTTCCTTAACCAGCAAATCATAAACCGTGACTCCAATATCCGCTCTGTCGCATTCGGCAAGTGCACGGGAACAAGCGGGTTCGGAGATAGTGTCCTTCCTCCCTGCAAAGCTGCAGACCACCCGCAAGTTCGGAGCGTTCAGGAAGCATTTCTTAAGGATCTGCTCTGCTGGTAATTCAAGACTGCCTTGGCAACAAACGCTTGGGGCCATCACTTCGTGCTCTTTGAGCGGCCGTCCCAACCATTGCCAACTGGCAGCGACTGAAACGAACTTCCCAGTCTGAATCAACTCAAGGACCTTGACAAGGTGCTGCTCCCGCTCCGCAAGATAAACTGAGAGGCGCTGTCAAGATGGGGAACAGACTCTTCTGTACTGTCCCCATTAACCATGATATTCTTTCCTCAAGCCTCACCGGTAGCGCCCTGGCCTGTTGCGCCTGACGACCTAACAATATCAGGTTGTTAACCTTGAATCTCGACTTTCATGACCTTTTGGATGATATTTAAAATTTACTGCATACACTTTTGCAAGGGGCTTACCTGGTCAGATAGCTATCTGATAGCCCTTGAAGAGACAGAAAAATCATGAATGCCTGGTGGACAACAAATTTGCTGGACATTATCCGCAAACGCCTCGATGAACACCCCCAGTTCCGAATAATTATCGGCAATACCGGTTGGCAGATGGTGGACAAAATCATGCGTATGGCCGTAGGCCTGGCCATCAGCATCTGGATCGCACGTTACCTGGGACCGGACAAACTTGGAACACTCAGCTATGCCATGGCCTTTGTCGCCCTGTTTGCACCGTTGGCCACGCTCGGACTTGAGGACATTATTGTCCGGGATATCGCCAGAGACCCCTCTTGTGCTGCAGAGACAATGGGAAGCTCATTCATTTTGCGGTTGGCAGGTGGAATTGCATCACTTGTGATTGCAATTTCCACCATACTGTATCTGCGTCCATCCGACAGCCTCGTACACGGGCTGGTCGCCATCCTGGCATTCGGCAATTTATTCCTGGTAACCGGTGTCATCGAAAGCTGGTTCATCTCCCAAGTGCGGGCCAAGTACACGGTGTATGCCAAGAGCCCCGCATTTTTTATCGGCTCGATCATACGAATCATACTCATCATCCGTAAGGCTCCCCTTATAGCCTTCGCTTGGGCCGGCACCATCGAAATGGGACTCTGTTCACTCGGTTTAGTAATCTCCTATGTAGCTAAAGGCCACAGATTAGGAGAATGGACCGCATCCATGAGGCGGGGAGGCAGGCTGATACGGGACAGTTGGCCATTGGCATTGTCAATCATTGCAATGTCTGTTTACCAACGAATCGACCAGATTATGCTTGGCGATATTCTTGGAAACAAAGAGGTTGGGATTTATTCTGTCGCCGTGCGGATGGCTGAACCGTGGAACTTCATAGCCACAGCAATCTACTGGTCCGTTTACCCAAGTATAGTTAAGGCTAGGACAATTAGTGACAGCTACTTCTTTGCTCAATTGCAGAAATACTACAACCTGATGGCTTTTCTGGGATATGCCGTTGCCATTCCCGTGTCACTCAGCGCACACTGGCTGATAATAAACCTGTTTGGTGCGGCTTATACCAAGGCGGGCATCATGGCGATAGTTCTGACCTGGGCCAACATTTTTACTTTTATGGAACTTGCCCGCAGTGCCTTTCTGGCTACCATGAATTGGACGAAAATATATTTTGTGACCGTTATGATGGGGGCAATCATAAACGTTGCACTAAATGCTGTACTCATACCTAGATATGGTGGTTTGGGCGCGTCTTTTGCTTCACTTATTGCTTATTGGTTTGCAGTGCACGGCGTCTGTTTTTTATTTAAACAACTCTCCAGAACCGGTATTATGATGACCAAGGCTATGCTGTACCCAAAATTCTGGTAAAAAAGGAACTCACATATATGATCAACTGCCTGATTTGCAATTCCCCCATTGAGCCGTTTATCGACTTCGGCAGCATGCCGCTTGGCAATGGTTTTCTTCTTCCCGAGCAGTTCAACGAGGAATACCGATTCCCTATGCAAGTTAGTTTTTGCCCGGCATGCGGCATGGTCCAACTGCTCGACCAGCCCGACCGGGAGCAAATGTTCCATGAAAACTACGCCTTTTTCTCCGGAACCTCTCGCTATATGGCGCAACACTTCAAAGAGTTCGCCGACCATGTCATCGCCGATTACCTTACCGATGACGACCCCTTCGTGGTCGAGATGGGAAGCAATGACGGGATCATGCTGCAGAATTTTGTCACGGCCGGAATCCGGCATCTGGGTATCGAACCGTCGAAAAATGTTGCCCAAGTGGCAATTGACAAGGGGATAACCACCGTTACCGAATTCTTCGACGCCCCTCTGGCGCGCCGCATAATTACGGAGTACGGCCAGGCAGACGCCTTTCTGGCCGCCAATGTCATGTGCCACATCCCGTACATCCACTCCATCGTGGAGGGAATCTCGATCCTGCTCAAACCAGGAGGGGTAGTAATGTTTGAAGACCCCTACCTGGGCGACGTCATCGAAAAAATTTCCTACGATCAGATTTACGACGAGCACACCTTTCTCTTTTCCGTGGCCTCCATCGGCCATCTTTTTGAGCGCTACGGCATGGAGATCATCGACGTCGAGCCCCAGGGTACGCACGGAGGCTCCATGCGCTATGTCATTGCCCACAAGGGCACCAGGGCAGTTTCCGCCAATGTGGCGGCGCAGCGCGACATTGAGTACAGGCTCGGGTTGCACCTGACTGAGACATACGACAAATTCCGTCGTAATTGTGAAAACTCACGGGACCAGCTCATGAAACTCCTGTGTGAGTTACGAGCCCAAGGAAAGCGGGTGGTCGGCTATGGCGCAACCTCCAAGAGCACAACCATCACCAATTACTGTGGCATCACACCCGATCTGGTGGAGTTCATCAGCGACACTACCCCCATTAAGCAGGGAAAATTTAGCCCAGGAGCCCATATTCCTGTCCGCCCTTACGAATCCTTCGTGCAGGACTACCCCGATTATGCGCTTCTGTTCGCCTGGAACCACAAGCGGGAAATCATGAAAAAGGAAGAGGCCTTCCGAGCCGCAGGAGGGAAGTGGATAGTGTATGTACCCCAGGTAGAAATACTGGACTGAAAGGACGGAAAAACCTGCCATGATTGACGGCATCATACTGAATGAGCTGACGACTCACTGTGACGAGCGGGGCTTCTTCCGGGAAGTCATCCGGGCCAGCGATGACTTCTTCGCTGAAGGCTTCGGTCAATGGAGCCACTCCCTGATGTTCGACAACGTCATCAAAGCCTGGCATTTCCATAACATCCAGACCGACTGGTGGTACGTGGTCAGCGGAGTTCTGCGGGTCGGCCTGTGTGACCTGCGCCCCGCATCTCCAACATACCGTTGCACCATGGATTTCTTCATGGGTGACTTCCAGCCAGCGCACACGCTGAAAATTCCTCCCGGCATTGCCCATGGCTGCAAGACGGTCCAGGGGCCGGTCAACCTGCTCTATGTCACGTCGCACACCTATGATCCGGCAGATGAGATACGAATCCCGTATAATGACCCGGAAATCCGGTTCGATTGGCTGCGCGGGCCGGAGATTCGGTAAACCGGGAATATGAATCTTGAAGCCTTCCAAAATAAGAGCATCCTCATCACGGGCGGCTGCGGCTATGTTGCATCAGCCATCATCAGGCTGCTGAGGGGGATAGACTGCCGCATTGTCCGGCTGGACCGTCCGGAAAGTGCCTGGGAGCAGCCGGAGGGGTGCTGCCGGCTCGAAAACCTGCCGGCTGACGTACGTGACCCACAGGTATGGGAGCAGGCCATCGACGGTATTGACGTGGTTTTTCACTTGGCAGCCCAGACCAGTACCTATCGCGCCAACAGCAATCCGCTATCTGACCATGCGATCAATGTCATGCCGATGCTGCATCTGTTGGAGGGATGCCGCCTACGGAAGTGCTGCCCGATAATCTGCTTTTCCAGCACCGTCACGGTGGCCGGCATACCACGGCGGCTTCCGGTGGATGAATCACACCCCGACACCCCGTTGACGGTCTATGATCTGCACAAACTGATGGCTGAACAGTACCTGAGATGGTACAGCGAACAAGGATTCGTGCGGGGGGCGGCGCTCCGGCTCTCCAATGTCTATGGACCCGGGCCAGCCAGCAGCCAGAGCGACCGGGGCGTGCTCAACCGGATGATCCGGAGTGCGCTGCAGGGGGAAACGCTGACCGTCTACGGCGCCGGTGACTATATCCGGGATTATATCTATGTTGAAGATGCTGCCAGGGCATTTCTGGCGGCGGCGCTCAATGGGGAAGAACTGAGCGGTAGCCACTATATTATCGGCAGCGGCGTAGGGTACAGTATCGCCGAAGCGATGAACCTGGTCGCCGAACGGGCCATGCACCGCACCGGCGGCAAGGTGACGGTGGAACATGTTGCGCCTCCCGCGGGCCTCTCACCCATTGAGGAGCGCCATTTCGTCGCTGACACGAGGCGCTTTGTCCAGGCTACTGGCTGGCGGCCGGAAGTCACATTCGATCAGGGGATAGACCTGACTCTGGAGGCATATTCATGAATGTTCTGATAATCGGTGGTGCGGGTTTTTTGGGCGCCAACCTCGTGCGGCGCTGCCTGGCGGAGCCGGATGTGCAGGTAACTGTCATGGATTCGCTGGAGCCGCACCTGCACGCCACCACCAACAATCTCAGACCGGTGTGGCCGCGAATTCGCTTCGTGCGCGGCGACCTGCGCGATGAGACCCTGCTGGCCGATATCGTGCAGGACAAGGATATCATATTCAACTGCGCCGCCCAGACCTCCCACCCACTGTCGATTCAGTACCCCCTGTTGGACGCTGAGATTAACTGTCTGGGTAATCTGAAACTACTGGAAAGTGTTCGGCTTCTGAACAAAAAGGCGCGGATCGTCTACACCTCCAGCAGTACCGTCATCGGCAAGGCCGTGACGGAAGTGGTGGATGAAGACCACTGGGAGCGACCGCTGGAAATATATTCCGCCAATAAGGGAGTGGCGGAAAAATACTACCGTATTTATCACACCATTCATGATCTCCATACGGTGGTACTCCGTTTTGCCAACCTGTACGGGCCATATGGTAAAGGTTATCCGGAATTCGGGTTTATCAACTACTTTATTCACCAGGCCTTGAATAATCAGGAGATAACCATATTCGGAACGGGGAACCAGTCACGGAATGTACTCTATATCGAGGATGCCACTGACATCCTGTGGCGCGCCGCCTTTGAACCCCGTCTCGTGGGCGAGAGCTGGTTCGCCACCAGCGATCAGCATCTAACTGTGGCTGAAATCGCCGAAACAATCGTCCGGATATTCGAGCAAGGCAAGGTGACGCATATAGCATGGCCGGAAGAACGGAAAAAGATTGAAATTGATCATGTAGAATTTTCTTCCCGTCGCCTTCGCTCCATTGTCAACTGGCAGCCTGCCTTTTCCTTTATAGATGGTTTGCGGCAAATCAAGGCGGTGGTGGGGGCATGATTCCTTATGAAGATCTGCATAAGGTAAACGTATCATTCTTTGCCGAATTACGTGAGACATTCCGCGAAGTACTGGAAAGCGGATGGTATATCCTCGGCCCTCAAGTTGAACGATTCGAACGTGAATTTGCTCGGTTCTGTGGAATGCCTCACTGCATCGGAGTGGCTTCCGGTATGGATGCTCTGACCCTCTCGCTGAAAGCATTCGGGTTTGCGCCGGGGAGTGAGGTGATTGTTCCATCAAACACCTACATTGCCACCGTACTTTCCATTATCCAGGCAGATCTGAAGCCGGTGCTGGCTGAACCGGACATTGCCAGCTACACTATCGACCCGGATGCCATCGAAGCGTGTATCACGGCAAAGACCGCGGCAATAATGGTCGTACACCTGTATGGTAAGATGTGCCGGATGGACCGGATCATATCGATAGCCGACAGGCACGGACTCAAGGTGTTCGAAGACTGCGCCCAAGCCCATGGCGCAAGATTCCGGGGGCAGATTGCCGGTAGCTTTGGCGATGCCGCCGCCTTCAGCTTTTATCCCACCAAAAACCTGGGCGCCTTCGGGGATGCCGGAGCCGTCACAACACGAGACGCTGCGGTGGCTGAGTCTATTCGCATGCTACGTAACTACGGTTCTACCCGGAAGTATTACAACGACCGTATTGGTATGAATTCGCGTTTGGATGAACTGCAGGCGGCCTTCCTGTCGGTAAAGCTGCAGGCCCTCGACCGCATCAATGATCACAAGCGCCGCCTTGCAGCCATGTATCAGAGCGGTCTGAGAAATGAATTCGTAAAACCGAGCGTGCATGAGGATTTTTTCGATGTTTACCATATTTTCAACATCCGCCATCCACGTCGTGACGACCTGAAAGCGTACCTTGCGGATCAGGGGATCATGACCGAGATCCACTACCCCGTTCCCCCCCACCGCCAGAAGGCCCTTGCGGGCATGTTCAGCGAACAGGCGTATCCGGTTGCCGACGAGATTCATGCAACAACCCTGAGCCTGCCCATATCCTTCTGCCATACCGAAGACGACATCGATCAGGTAATCAATGCGGCCAACCGCTTCCAGGGGATTTGATCCGAGAAATGTGAAGGAGCTTCCACAATGAAAATCGTTGTAACCGGAGCCTTGGGACATATCGGCTCACAGCTGATCCGCAGCCTGCCGGAAACGTTCCCTGGGGCAGAGATCATAATGTTGGACAACCTTTCCACGCAACGCTTCTGTTCATTGTTCAACCTCCCCGCTCAGGGGCGCTACCGGTTCCGCGAAGCCGACATCCTCACCGCCGATTTGGAGGAACTGTTTGCAGGAGCTTTAACGGTAGTCCACTTGGCTGCCATCACCAATGCTGAAGGGAGCTTCGACATCCAGGAAAAAGTCGAGCAAACCAATTTCATTGGTACGGAGCGGGTGGCCCGGGCCTGCGCCAGCGTCGGCGCGCCGCTTTTGTTCCTGTCCACCACCAGCGTCTACGGTACCCAGGCCGCTGTGGTTGACGAGCAATGCGCCCCCCATGAGCTGAAGCCCCAAAGCCCCTATGCCGAGTCGAAGCTGCGCGCCGAGCAGCTGTTGGCGCAGGTCGGTCAAGAACAACGTTTGCGCTTCATCATTTGCCGTTTCGGGACAATCTTCGGTGCGTCCGTCGGAATGCGCTTCCACACGGCGGTGAATAAGTTTATCTGGCAGGCCTGCATGGGCATTCCGCTCACGGTTTGGACATCAGCCCTGGACCAGCAGCGGCCCTACCTGGATTTAAGTGATGCTGTACGAGCCATTGAATTCATCATCGGCAATGACCTTTTTGATGGAAACATCTATAATGTCCTCACCATCAACGCCACTGTCCGCCAGGTAATCGACACGGTCCGCGAGTTTATTCCTGATGCGCGGGTGAAGTTGGTGGACCATCGGATCATGAACCAGCTTTCCTATGCCGTTGCCTGCGAAAAGTTCCGTTCATTAGGCTTCACCTTTAAAGGAGACCTGCATAAACGGGTTGCCGAGTCGATAGACATCCTGCGGGGAGCATGCTCGTGGTAGCAAATGAAACGGGGAACAGGCCGTTTTTCACCATTGCCGTGCCGACCTACAACCGCCATGACTTGTTGCGCGAAACCCTTCAGTCAGTGCTATCCCAGTCTTTCGGCGACTTCGAGATCATTGTCGGCAATGACTACCAAGCTGAAACCCTCACCGTCGAAATGCTTGGCATAATCGACCCGCGAGTCCGGATTATCAATCATTCGGTCAATCTCCGTGAGGTGGGCAACATGAATGCCCTGCTGGCTTTAGCGCGAGGACGTTATTTCACCTGGCTGTTTGATGACGATCTGTACGAACCGGAATTTTTAAGCACGGCACATACGTTTATCAGCCGGTACGATTTCCCGCCAGCGCTCTTTTCCTCTTTTAGCCTGTTGCGGGGTTCAAACACATTTTCGCCGAAAACGGTGCACGTACGCTCCTTCCAGCAGTATTCAGGCCAGAGCTTTCTTAAAACCTATTTTAAGGGCCGGGCCAAAATCATTTCAACAGCGGGACTTTTTGATACGGCAGCCTTGAGAATAAAGACAGGCGGCGTCGAAGAGTTATGTGATTCGGCGGTTGGCGTGTACTGCGAATACCTGTTTCTCGTCCGTTGCGCTCTTCTGGGGAGAATTCTGTTTATTGATGCGCCATTTGTGGTAATGCGGACGCATAATGAGTCTTGGAGTCAAAGCAATCTGCATTTGCAGAAGTTCAAGGATGCCGGGCTGCCTTTAATCCGGCGTTGCGCAGAAGTTTTTCGAAATCCGGCGCTTGTAGAGGACTTTAAAACAAATCTTTCTGGAATCTGCAAATTGCATCTATATTCATTTGCCTACAAATCCTCAAAACATGAGATCGGGGAATACCGGTTCGGCGTGGCGGCAACAGCCAGGGCAATATCGCACCTTTTCGATGAGAACACCGCTGTCAAGTCGCTGTTTTTAGAGGAAACCGGTGGGGGGAGATTCTCTACGGAGGTACGCTTTCTCTGGCTGCTTGGCAAGTTCTCGAGCCTGATAATCGTGTGGTTTATTGTTTTCTGGATCAGAAAATTTTTCCCCGGCTTCCTCCAACTAAGACGTTCTTTCACTCCCAAATGATCTTTCTCGGACTCATCGTGCCCGAGTGTGCTGATCCGGCATTCTAAGCATGTGTGCTTCCAGGCCTCATTTCTCTTTTCCTTTAGAGGGCCGGTAAAGCAAACGCTTCAACATCGGTAACAGTAAAAGCTGTATGTAGAGCAAAATCGTCAAGGGATTGTTCTGCGATTTCAGTCTCCAGCCGATTGCCAGGCCCAACCGCTCAAGTACATTCATCTCGGCCAGTTGCCCCCAAACTTCTACAGCATACACTGCCGCCGCTTCGGTAGGACTCAACACACCGGCTGAATCGCCCCTTGTATGTAGTCGCTGGCTGAGACTTTCAGATTGGGACACCGAACATAAAAAAATCCAGTTCAGCTTTTGCCAGAGAGTTCCCCAGCCGCTCAGGCTAAAAAGACGCCTGATACCACCAGCGCCAGCACTGTTGCCACCATGCTGCCGATATTTAACCGTAGGTTCATCCAGAAAAGACACGATTCCCCGTACGCGCGCACAGATTGCCACCCACCAGTCATGCATATAAGCCTGCTCCGGCACCGGAGTCGCCATCTCCAGCAGCGAACGGTTGAACATCATGCTGCAACCGACAATATGGTTTTGCACCAACAGCGTGTGAAATGGGGGCTCTTCGCCGGTACGAATCCCTTGGTACGCGTAGAATGATGGTGAGATTTCTACAAGGTCTTTTGTCACCACTTGCAGATCGCTGTAAACGAGAACCGGGACATCTGCCCCCGTATCAGCCTCGATTTTTTTGAGGCGCTCCAGTGATGACGCTATTTTGTCAGAATGCCACACATCGTCTTGATCAGCAAAACAGTAGTAATGTGCGTGCATATCCTGAGCACGCTCCATCAAGGCGCCAAAACTGGCTTTCGGCCCCAGTCGGGATGGTCTGTTATCGGTTACAATCTGTATCCTTTCATCATCTGCTGCAAAATTTTTCACAATATCAAGCGTTTCATCCGTCGAACCATCATCGCGAACGATCATAACCCAGTTGGTGAATGTCTGGCACTGGATGCTCCTGATCTGGTCAGCGATGAATGAAGAGCCATTAAAAGTCGACATCAACACCACAACCTCAGAGCAGCCAGAGGGGGAGAAGATTATGTCTTGAGGCTGGTCCGGTGGGTTCATAAGTTCGTCGCTGCTTCATTCACTGTTGGGCTCCTCTGGCAGGCGCCAAGAGTTTTGAGTGCTTAACTACGCTGAAGATTATGATGGGCGACGGCAGCAATTTAACGTCAGTGTTTTTTCAATCATCTTGATTCCTTACCAACAGATGGTTTTGAGTCGGAACATCCAATTTCCCCATAAGAACAGTGTTGATGCATTCATTCGGATATCCTTTTTCGTTGCCGTACGGAAGTGGCTCCCCATAGGGCACCTCTTCGTACGCCGAACATCGTTTTCTCCCTGGCGCCTGTATATGGCCCCATACCGACACTCTAATTTATTTAGAGCTTTCAAGGCCTTGACCGCCCCGGCCACGGGGAGAATAGCGTCCGCCCAAGGTGACTTTATCGAATAAATCGGTAGGGATGTCAATGTCATTAACTTGCCCGCCGGCTTTATCGCAAACCAGAGTTCATCAATATCTCCACTGGCGGCTCATTTCCCGAATGAGTTCCGGCTACTCCGCCCATACGTCATGCTAGGCCCGGAATGACACCCATCCGCATTCGGAATTCAGCCCCCTTCAAATGAGCAACCCGGCCTGATTACATTATCAGGACAAGGGGAAGAAGATCTTCTCCACGAGAACTGATCAGATGGCATGAAAGGCCATCTGGGCATAAATTTTTCGTTTAAAATTTTGAGAAAATAATATATCATTAAAGACTATCATCGCTTTTAGCGACTGATTCCCCCGGTTTGCCGGATGGCACACAAACAGATGATTAACCAGCACTTCTATTTTGAGGAGACAACCATGAAAAGATCACTATGTTTATTATCGATTTTTATATTGATTGCTATGGGCTGCAGTAAACCGGAAACAAAGCTTGTCGGAAAATGGAAAAATGATGAGGTCAAAGGCTTTATAGCTGAATTCAAAAAAGATCATACAGGAACCACCTTCACTCCTATTCCAGGTCACGCGGGAATGGCAACGACAGAAACGGCAAAAACACCATTTAAATGGACTATTTCTGCTGACGGCACGATTAAAATCAATGAAGCTAAAGATGCTTACTCTGGGAAACTAGACGGGAACAAGTTGGAAATAGAAGTTAACGGCGCAAAAACCATTTTGGAAAAGGTAAAATAATGCTCTTTTTTTCCCCCTGTGCCTAATGATTGCGGATGAGAAAATCGTGCAAGACCGGACCGAGGTTGTAACTTCATCTCTCCGGCCAAACAGGAAAACCTTGTTTGCCCTCTCTGTGACCTTGCTCTTTCTCATTTATGCAGGTTTCACTTCATTTCACCACGAGATGTGGCGGGATGAAATGGGCCCGTGGCTCATCGCCAGAGATAGCCAAACGCTGCTCGATATCTTCCATAACATCCGTTACGATGGCCATCCCGCTCTCTGGTATATTTTGATTTGGCCCCTCACACGCATTACCACCAATCCGGAATCCATACTGTTGTTAAACCTCGCCGTCTCCGGGGGTACCGTTTTTCTTATCACCAAGGCGGCACCTGCTCCGTGGTGGATCCGCCTCGTAGCCGTTCTCGGTTACTATCCGGTTTATGAGTACGGGACCATCGCCAGGAACTATTCTCTTGGGCTACTTGCCCTGTTCGCATTTTGCGCCGTATTCCCGTTCCGGCGTGATCACCCCTTTGTGCTCGGCACCTTGCTGCTGCTGCTGGCCAATACGAGCATGCTCGCCTGCCTGCTTGCAATAGCGGCCCTTATCATGCTGACAATCGAAACCGCAACGCACCAGCCCGTACCAGGGAGAAAAAACATCTGGCGCGGGCTGACCATCGCTGCAGTGGGGATACTATTCTCGGTCTACAACATGATCCCCCCCCCGGATACCGGATATGCAATGGGGTGGCACTTCGGATTCGATCCGGCCAAGCTGGCGCAGGTGATGAAAAACATGACGGCGGCATATCTGCCGCTACCGAAACCCGGGCCTGGTTTCTGGGAAAGTGAACTCCTTGCGGTATTTCCAATATACCGCGAATTTTCCTGGATCGGCGCCCCCCTGATCCTTATCCTTGTTTCGCTTGCCCTCCTTCGGCGCCCTCTGGCCCTCCTCTATTACCTAACCGGCAGCCTGGGGTTGCTGGCCTTCTTTTATGTGAAGCACATGGGCTATCTGCGCCACCATGGTTTTCTTTTTATCTGTTTTGGAACGGCCTTGTGGCTTGCCGAAACCATGTCGCCCGTATCCCTGCCAGGGTCTCTCAACCCGATGTCGCGGTATGCGGAACGGGCGGTTGCCGTCCTGCTGCCTATAATCCTGGTGATCCATATGGCAGGGGCCGCTATTGCGGCTACCGGCGAGTACAAATACACCTTCTCTGCGGCCAAAGCCACTGCCGAGTTGATCCGCGAACGCGGACTCGACAAACTGCCGCTGCTGGCCGACCTCGACGTCACCGGCATGCCGGTGGTCGGCTACCTTGACAAGCCCTCGGCTTATTATCCCTGCGGCGACCGTTTCGGATCTTACGTCATTTGGGATACCGCTCGCATGCTGCACTCCGTCGTTTGGGACCGGATTCTGCCGCTTGCGACGCGATCCGCTTCACCCGTGGTTGTTGTTGTCGATGAGTTCGTCATGAGGAAATTCCCGCTACCTGGGGAGTGGCAACCGAAATTGCGCCTCATCGGATGTCGCAATGCCGATGTTGTCAACGATGAGAGCTACTGCGCTTATCTTTTCGACCCCGCCGGGCAAGCGAACAAATGAAGAGAGAGATGAAGCAGGCGCTCCTGAAACACCCGCTACGGCTCTTCCTCGCGGCTGAAGCCATTCTGGGAATCATCGGCATCATCGCGGTCTATGCACTGCGGCTGAATTACCCGCCGATCCGTAGCGACGGCCTCGGTTATTATCTCTACCTCCCCGCCGCGTTCATTTACCACGATATCGGTCTACAGAGCATCGCCGCGGTCTTTAACGCCGGGCATATCCCTGGCGCGCCCCCATCCTTGTGGCACTATTCGGGCCCGCTCTTGTGGGATAATTCCTCGAACTACCTGATAAAATATCCCATGGGCACCGCGCTGTTGATGATGCCGTTCTTTTTCCTGGCCTGCATCGCGGCATTTGTGACCAATACCCCGGTCGATGGGTTCTCACCTCTGTTTCAATACATGGCCGCATTTTCAGGGTTGTTCTACGCCACATTGGGCATAGGGATTCTCTGGAAAGTTCTGGAAAGAAATTTCAAGCAAGAGTCGATACTCGTAGCAATGATCGGGATGGTGTTCGGCACAAACCTCTTTCACTATGCCACCTATGACAGTGTTTTCAGCCATGTTTACTCGTTTTTTCTCTTTTCCGCCTTTCTTTTCATGGTTCAGCGTATCTATGCGGAGGGGCGCGTCTGGTATTTTCTGCCCAGTGGTGTGCTGGCCGGCCTCATAATCATAACGCGACCTACAAACGGACTTTGGCTGCTGTTTGGAATCCTGTACGGAGTGGATTCCTTCCGGGCTCTGGCGGACCGGCTTGCCTTCTGGAGAAACAATGCAATCAAGATGACATATGGGGCCCTGCTGTGTGCCTGCGTTATTTCCTTGCAATTACTGTACTGGAAGGTCATCACCGGGCATCTGGTCATATTTTCATATCGCGGCGAGTATTTTAATTTTGCAAAACCTGAAGTGTTGAACGTATTGTTCAGCGTTCGCAAGGGCTTGTTCTTCTGGTCACCAATCCTGTTAACTGTCATCCCCGGCCTGTTTTATATACGAAAGAATGCCAGGGAATATTTCACACCGATCCTGGTGTTCCTGCCGTTGAATATCTATGTCATATCCTCCTGGCATAGTTGGTTCTATGGCGGCTCTTTTGGCCACAGGGCATTCATAGAATCGATTCCACTTTTTGCGATATGCTTCTGTTCCCTCTACGAGGGGTTGTCGTCTCTCTTCCTGAAGCGAGTAATGATTTTTGTAACGGCCATTTGCGTGATGCTGACGACGTGGTTGATGCTCAAGTATTGGACAGGCGTCATTCCCTTTGACGAAACGACCTGGGACTATTTCGTCGAAACATTTTTCATATTGTCGCCCCAGTAATGTGCTGTTGCCACAGGGCCTATTTCAGAAAAAGTGTTACTCATGGTTTTAAACATCGTCCCGGTCTTTAATGAAGTAACAACTATTGGTGAATGTTGATCGGTTGGCGGGACGGAGTTAAAACCGTCTCGTGCGTATTCGAATACGGGACCAAAAACAAGGGCATCATGAATCGGTCGATCCGAACAAAAGCAAGCTTTTGTTTCTTCCTCAGCGTGCTGACGATAACCGTCTACTGGGGAGTGCTCCGCAATGGCTTTTTGAACTACGACGACTTTCAGTACGTTACCAACAACAGGCATGTAACCTCCGGCATTTCCATGGAGAATGTTGTCTGGGCCTTCACGTCGGGCTATGCCGCCAACTGGCATCCCATCACCTGGCTTTCCCATATGCTGGATGTCGAGCTGTTTGGCATGGACCCTCGTGGGCACCACCTCGTCAACCTCCTCTTTCATAGCGCCAACACGTGCCTGCTTTTCCTTATTCTCACCAGAATCACGGGAACAGTCTGGCGAAGCCTGCTCGTAGCGACGCTCTTTGCCGTTCACCCACTACACGTGGAATCGGTTGCCTGGATTGCGGAACGAAAGGACGTCCTTTCGACGTTCTTCGGAATGCTGGCGATCATAGCGTACTCCTGGTATGTACGAAAACGCACTGCGTGGCCGTACCTGGTGCTGTGCGGATGTTTCCTGCTGTCCTTGATGAGTAAGCCGATGATGGTTACCCTGCCGTTTGTCATGCTTCTCCTGGATTACTGGCCGTTACAACGTTTTGGAACCCGTGATGCCGACATACCGGTTGAACAGCGCCAAGCAGGCAAAAAGCTGCCGTTTTCCCGTTTGATCATCGAAAAGCTCCCCCTGTTCATTTTTGCGGTGCTCTCCTGTTACATCACCATCTCTGTGCAAAAGGTTGAGGCGATGCACACCCTGCAAGTGACACCCCTGTCATTTCGCATCGGCAATGCCCTCGTTGCATACCTGAGTTACCTGGGTAAAACGGTCTGGCCGCACGACCTGGCTGTCCTTTACCCCCTCCCCAAGACCATTCCGTTGCTCGAAAGTTCGGGCGCCGGCCTGCTACTGCTGTTGATTTCATATGCCGTATATGCGTTGTCACATAAACGCGCCTATCTTCTCGTCGGCTGGCTGTGGTTTCTCGGCACACTCGTGCCGGTTATCGGCATAGTACAGGTGGGTCTGCAATCCATGGCGGATCGCTACACCTATTTCCCCTCGATCGGGATATATATCATGTCCGTATGGGGAATCTCGGAGTTGGCAATACGGTGGCCATCCTGGAGGGTTCCGCTTGCCGTGGCGGCGGGGGGAATCATTGTCATGTATAGCTTTATAACCTGGAGATACGAGCAATCCTGGGTGGACAGCACAGCACTGTTCAGCCATGCAATCGATGTGACTGCCGACAATTATTATGCCCATTATATGCTTGGTAATGCCCTCTATGAAGAAAACCGGTTTGAGGACGCTCTTGACCAATTTGCCATAGTGCGGCAGTTGGAACCGCGGTTTGCCGATGCCTATACCAATATGGGGATAATTTATGCGAAGATGGGACAGCCGACCGAGGCCATAAAATATTTTACAACGGCACTCTCATTGAAACCGGAATCGAAGGATGTCCACTACAACATTGCGGTCGCCCTTCAAGCTCAAGGAAAAGCTGAAGAGGCCATAGCCCATTACAACGAGGTCCTGCGCCTTGACCCGGAAAATGTCGGTGCCCATTATAATCTGGGCATTGTTCTTATGGGACTTGAAAGATGGGATGAGGCAATAAGCCATTTTGCCGAGGCGGTACGATTGAAGCCCGGATTTGAGGACGCACGCCGGGGTCTGCAGTGGTGCATTCAAAAGAAGGCGGGCACATAGCATGGCTGATGCGAGAAAACGGCTTATTCTCAGCCTGGGACTCATTACCGTACTGATACTTCTGGTATACGGCACGACCCTTCGTCATGACTTTGTCTGGGACGATAACGATATTATCGTCAATAATCCCCTGCTGAATACACTCGGCAACATACCCCGATTTTTCCTCACGGAAGACAAGGTTGTTACCGCAACCGGCTATTACCGACCCTTGACGTATGTCTCCTTTGCCCTGGACCGGGCCCTGTGGGGATTGAATCCGCTTGGGTTCAAAATTACCAACCTGGTTCTCCAGATTCTGGTGGCAATGCTCTTCTACGCAGTAACATTGGCGTTGTTCAAAAAGGAACGACTTGCCTTGGTTGCCGCCGTGCTCTTCGCCGTACACCCGCTTGCCGGGGAAACCGTAAACTTTCTTGCAGGCGGGCGGAATACCCTTCTTGCCGCCTGCTTTACCTTGCTGTCGCTGCTTATGTACATAAAAGGAAAAACTGTACCGGCAGTCATTTGTTTCACCCTGGCAATTTTTTCGAAGGAGTTCGCCCTGCTCTTGCCAATGGTTTTCCTCCTGTACGATTATCGATTACAACGGGAAAAAATTCGTTTTGCCTCCTTCATACCCTACATGATTCCGGTTGTTGGTTATCTGACTCTTCGGTCATTTGCCGTCCAAAAGGCCAACTTTCTCGACAAAATTCACCTTTCCGGTCAGTTGTGGTTATCTCCGTATCTCGCAGTTCGATACTTGCTCAACATGATATTCCCTTTCCGGCTCAAGGTCATGTATGACGAAAGTACTACTATTTATGTATGTATAGCCTGCCTGATCGTGGTAATTGTTCTACTGTGTGCTATTTTTCTCCGTAAGAAGTATGATACGTATAATGTATTCATATTCTCGGACTACTGGTTTCTCCTTTTCCTGCTGCCCGTCATCAACATAATACCGATTCCCGCAAACTCCCTGATAGCCGACCGGTATGCCTATTTTTCGTTGATGGGGTTTTCGCTGGCCCTGGCTGCACTCATTTGCAAAGCCAATACGCGGGTCATGGTCATTGCCGTTGTGCTCGTATGTTCTGCATATTCGCTTGCCGATTACCGGCAAAACCGTATATGGAAGAATGACGCAACGTTTTTCGCCCAAATGGCAAAAGATGCTCCAGAAATGTTCATCGGTTACCGTAATCTTGCCCTTTATTATTACGACAAGGGCGACATTACAAACACTGAGCATTTTCTCGGAATAGCCTGTTCCAAGCCGGACATACCTCCCTCTTATCTGGTCGGCGCCGCCACCATCTTCATGGAGTCGAACAAGGCTGACAAAGCCAGTGCCCTCCTGCTCAAATCCCTGGAGCAGGACCCTGCCAACCCGGAAACGTATCTGCTTTTAAAAATGATTTACGAACGGGAGGGGAATAAAGCCTTGGCCGACTCATACCTTGCCAAGGCCCGGAAAGCTATTCCCCATCTTGAGATAGAGTTGGGTAGAATGGCCGAGGACTTTTGCCACGAAGGGGAAAGGTTTATAGCGGAACGCAAGTACGCCCATGCGGCGAATATTTTGCGGCGGGCGCTGCTGGTGAAGCCTGACTTTGTTCCGGCAATCGTTGCCTTGGGGCGCGTAAAATACGAGCAGGGAGACTTCTTGAACGCAACAAAATACCTTGAAAGGGCCATAACCCTTGATCCTGCGAATGCCTCTGCCCAGCGCAGTCTCTCGTTGTTACGCCAAAAACAGGGAGAGACGAAGGGGACGCCGTAAGAATCGACGCATCCCAAGGTGAGACCCCCAGGGGAAAACGGAAGAATACGTGCAGCGCGTTTTGGCGTCGATAGCATTCCAACAAGGGTTCTTATGAATCTTGCGGGTCGAAACCGGGGAGAACCTACTCACTCTTTGCCACGAAAACGGTATAAGGTTACGGAACCGAAACTGGCATCCTTGACATACATTGTGTTGATAATATTCACTACTTCGCTTTTCCCCGGGAAGTTTCCGCATTCCTGGTCGTATGACAGGTAGTGCGGCGGATTCGCGGCGAGTTTTGCGAGCATTGTCGTGACGGCGCGCTGAGGGTCCCGCATAAAGACGGTCGAGATACTCATGGCAAAAGGCAACGGCGCACGGGTTCCCGAGAGAAAATACAACTCCGGGTTGAAGCCAAACTGGTAAAAAACTTCACCCTTCTTAGTGTGACTACGTAGATATTCTGCCATTTTTTCTGATTGGATGAATGTTGACCCATATTTGTAGTCCGACAGTTCATGGGGGGTCATAACGAAATAGAGAGGGTAAGCCATCTTGCCACACCAGACGAAGACCACGGCGAGTACCCCATAGGCAGCAAGCCTCAACGGATATTCCACCTGCTTGAGTCTTGCCAGGCCGATGCCGGTCATAATGGCCAGAAAGGGCATGAGAACGACGAAATAATGAGGAAAATGCTTTCCCGGCAGCAAGACGGCAAGCCAGGCGGCAGGGAGCAGGAGGGCACCTAATAGCAGGCCGCGACTTTGTCGGCGCAACAAGAAGAAAAGCGCCGCCGGCATGGCCACAATACTTCCCAGGACCAGCTCCGGAGCGAGCCTGTCCAATACCAGACCAAGCGGGGGGCCGGAAAAATCATTTTTTGAAACATACCGATAGGGCACGGTAAAATTGTAATGGAGAAAATCAGCCAGTATGCCTTGGTAGGCCATCCAGGCAACCGCGAACCCGCTCACGGCAATAACCCCCGTGGCATACCATGCCAGTGAACGGAGCTGACGGCTCAACCTCCTTTCCGGTACGGCATAAAAGGAAAAGAGCGCCAGCAACAGGGCGAACGGAACTGCGACCTGTTTGATGAACAGGGCACTGCCGATGCATACGCCTGAGAGGAAAAGCCCGAGCCGTCCGGGAGGGGTTTCACCCGAGTGGAACCAGACTGCCGCGAGAAGTGGCGGAATAAGGAAAACCTCCAGATTGGTGCTTCCACCGAGCATCAGGGGACTCGCCGAAAGCATGGCCAAGCAGAATGCCCCCCATAAGCCGGCTGTTATACCGGCCATTCTTCGGGCAACAAAGTATACCCCTATGATACTTATCATGGAAATGATCAGAGAATACAGTCTGACACCAACAGCGGTCGGGCCGAAGAGAGCAATCCCGGCCGCGTACAGATAAAAACCGCCGGGGGGTTTCATCTCGGGCAGGTCACGGTATGGCAAGGAACCGCGAAGTATTTCCTGCCCCATGTAGGCATACCAGCCTTCATCGCAATCAAACGGCTCGGCCAGGAATCTGAGGCGCACGATAAGCGAAAGAGCGACAATCATCATCAGGAGCAGAATCACCCATAAAGTTCTCTTGGTATTTGACGTGGGGAGAATGGCTCCCGGGGATTGTTTCAAGGGTGTGCTCCTGAGTGGCGGGCTGTGGTGGCAGCCTTTCGAAATCATTAATCTGATTGTTGTTACCTGTCAATATTCCGACGACGTATCACACAAACATTCGCTATGGAAATGCTATGATAGACATACAAAAATCTCTCTTATACCGCTACCTTTTTATAACGATCATTCTCCTGCTCGTATATGGGAACACTCTCAATCATGAATTTGTATGGGATGATAACGATTTAATCGTTTATAACCCTCTTCTGGAGAAGCTAAGCAACATTCCTCAGTTCTTCTTTCTCGAAGACAAGTTTGAAACACCCACGGGCTATTATCGCCCCATGACGTATGTTTCATTTTCCTTGGACCGGGCGGTGTGGGGTGTAAATCCCGTCGGCTTTAACATCACCAATCTCTTTCTCCATATTCTGGTTGCCATAACCTTCTACCGGGTCGTCGTCGCACTCTTCAACAGAGAAAACCTTGGATTTGTAGCGGCACTGGTGTTCTCATTACATCCTCTTGCCGTTGAAACGGTAAATTTTCACGCCGGCGGCAGAAACACCCTTCTTTCCGCCTGTTTTTCGCTGTTGTCACTACTCTTCTATATAAAGAAAAAACATATCCCCGCTGCCGCATGCTTCACTCTTGCACTTTTTTCAAAAGAATTTGCCTTGTTGATGCCGGTAATATTCATATTGTACGATTATCGCATCCGGTTGGAAAAGCCAAAACTTCGCATTTACAAACTATACCTGATCCCGCTCATCTGTTATCTGGCCCTCCGGTCGCTTGCCGTCTCGAAAGCGAATTTTCTTGCAACAATACATTTTTCCGAACGGTTGTTGCTGGCGCCATTATTCGTGATTCGCTATCTCGTCAACATGGTAGTGCCTTTCCAGCTTAAAGTCTATTACTCGGGACAGGTGAATTTCTACATTGCAATCCTGTGCTTGATAGGAGTGATCCTGCTGATAAGCATGCTTTATGTTGTCAGGAAAAATTCCGAACTCTTTATAGCCATCTGCTGGTTTCTTTTATTTTTACTTCCGGTTATGAATGTAATCCCGTTACCTTCTTCGGCCTTAATGGCCGACCGCTATGCCTATTTTGCCTTAATGGGTTTTGCTCTTGCTGTGGCGAGCTTCCTGTGCAAATGGAAACTTCGGGTTATGGTGAGCAGTACCGTTTTACTTTGTACGCTCTATTCCGTAATGGACATCAAACAAAACAACATCTGGAAAAATGATTTTACCCTATTTACCCAAATGACAAAAGATGCCCCAGAGACGTACTTTGGCTATGGGGCTCTCGGCCTCTATTATTATGACAAGGGCGATCTGAAAAACGCTGAACGCTATTTAACCATTTCCTGCTCTAAACCCGATTTTCCAATCTCTCACATGTTTTTTGTCGCAACCGTCTTCTGCGAAGCCAACAGATTCGATAAGGCTGAGCCACTGCTACTCAAATCGGTTGAATCGCGGCCATCGTATATAGAGCCATATGCGATTCTGGAAATGATCTATACAAAACGGGGAGATTTGATGCGGGCCAAAATCTGGCATGACAAAGCCGTTGCGAATATACCTGATGAGGAAAAAACTCGAATTCAATTGGCTGGTTCACTTTGCCGCTCCGGGGAGCAATTCATTAACAACCGGAATTATATACGGGCGGGAAATAGCCTGTGGCGCTCTCTACTGGTTAAACCGGACTTTGTGCCGGCGATGGTCGCCATGGGGCGCCTGGACTACGAACGGGGCGATTATGTGAACGCGGCGGGATACCTAGTAAAGGCGATTACCCTTGAGCCGTCAAACGCCTCCGCACATTATAATCTTTCATTGGTATATCGAAAACAGGGTGAAACAACGAAAGCACAGGATGAAATGAATAAATTCAACGAGGCCGAAACCCTCCAAAAACCATAGTGAGACACCTCTGCGTATAAACGGTATCTGCCATAACAAGGCCTGCCCAACAGCTAACTAAAGGTTTAAACAATGCTACCCCAGTGATTGCCGCCGATTTTTTAAAAAAGCCTTGATAGAAAACCGGCACCGCGATTATACTTGATTCTAGCGATATGGTTCCCGTGTTGCCTGCTTTCCGGATGGGAAGTAGTCAGAAGAGGTCAAACCGCTTCCGGGTTGATCTTTTGTTGCCTCATCATTATTGGGAATAGATACCATGGCAAGAATGTTCTTCCTACTCGTATTGTTCTTCGTTATTGCTGTGCCCTGCTTTGCCGGACAAGGGACTATCCGGGAGACAGACTCGCAGATCATTATCGAGTACTGGGGTGGAGAAGATGACGCAAAAACCGCCGAGGCTCGCAGAGCAGAACTGAAAATGCAGGCACTGGAGGAAAAAAGAAATGAGGAGGAACGAAAAAAACAAGAGGAAGCAAGAATAAAACATGAACAACAGATGGAACTTGCTGAGCGCAGGGCAAAAGCACGAGGTTACTAGAAACGATGTGGTGATTATTGCTTACTGCGGTCATCGCTGCGGACATCACTCCCGCGCTCTTATCAAAATTGGCGCCTAACCCACTCAAACAATCAAAGCCCTATGCGGCCTTATCTGTTCGTCGCCTGCGCAACCCCACCCCACAAGCAATAAGAAATACTGCCACCCCACACATGGTCATGGCCACCCCGATCACATATGACTTGGGTAAATAACGAAAGGAAACCGTATGTTGGCCCGCAGGGACCAAAACGGCCCTGTAGGCGTAATTCGCGCGGTACAATTTTACCTCGTTGCCATCTACCCGCGCATGCCAGTCCGGGGTATACAGGTCGCTCATGACGAGGATGCCGGGCCTGTCGCTGCTGACCGTAAGATCGACTTCATCGGTGGTATTCCTTGCCTGTTTTACGGAATATTTGGCCGGAGCCCCCGGCACGGCCACGAGCCGGGCTTGCGGAGGCTCATCGAGAAAAACCTTCCCCCGGAAATCTATTTTTTGGGTAAGCATTTTATCCAGCATGGCCGTGCGGTCAGAGACTACCTCGCTGTCATAGACCATGAATACTCTCGGCAGGACATGTAGGTTTTCGTAAATGGCGAAGTATCTATTCTCAAAAAGCAGCTTGAATTTATCCGGGGGGAGGTCACGCGGAGAAATGACGTACTTGACATTGAGAAAATTGACCAGGGGCCAGCTTGGGTCCCACTGCTGCCTGGAATCTATCTGTTCTCCGAAGCTCCGGCCACCCTGGGCAAGGTACAGGTCCGAAAAACTTTGATAGACCGGTGCATCGTAACCCGCCACGTCGGCAATCCCATAGGCGGCGCCATAGTTAGGGTAAAAATAACCATCCGTTGTCAAAATCCGGTAAGGCTCCCTATCCCACTTTTTTAACAATTCAACGGCGGGGGCAGCCGGCAGGATATCGGCTTCTTTAACCACGGGGTTGTAGTCCCAACCAAGCGCACATAACTCGAATGCTGTCAGAGCAATCAAAGCACCGGGAAAAAGACGGGAAACTCTCACGAAATGCTGGCTGAAGAGATATCCAAGGCTCAGGGCGACTGCAATGGCGAGAGGGAGGTACGTCCTCCATTGCCGAAATGCGAAAACAGAGTCGAGAATTTTTTGGCCAAAAGTCCCAGGAGGGATGTCGTTTGCCACCGAGACTTTCAAGGCAATGATCAAGATGAAAAACAATATTGTCGCAAAAGGGATGGCAAGGGGGGAGTAGGATTGTTTTTTTTCACCCTGCCCTGATCTCATACGGTTTAGGAGAATATCATACCCAAAACCGGCCATGACGGCGGCTAGAAAAACGAAGGGGAGCCTAAACCTCTTGCTGGGCGCCATTGAGAACACCGGTAGATGACTGATGGCCTCGAAACAGGGGAGGTGCCAGGCGACCCCTATGCAGAATATGGACAGAACGGTGATAATGAGTAACGGTAAACGTTTCGAATCGGTGAAGAGGGCTCCACCGGCCAGCGCCAGGGGTACCAGCCCGAAGTATACGGATTGCTCATTATAATTTTGGAAGTTCGTGAAGGGCCAGATGTAGCTATGATCGAGAGGATTCCCGAAGAAATTTGGGCAGATAAACGTGATGGCCGTTGTAAGGTTCGCCACCCATTCTGGCGAGTAAAAGAGATTCCCCGCCATGCCCCCGCCTCGTCCCCCCCGGGCAAAGGTCGAACTTTGTCGCATAAAATCGAGAAACGGCAGCAATTGAATCCCGCTAATGACTGCTCCGAGCATGACAGCC
Organism: Geobacter sp. AOG2; assembly: GCF_019972295.1. NCBI lineage: Bacteria > Pseudomonadati > Thermodesulfobacteriota > Desulfuromonadia > Geobacterales > Geobacteraceae > Geobacter > Geobacter sp. AOG2. The sequence goes on along the minus strand of NZ_BLJA01000001.1, from coordinate 3,007,571 downwards.
AGAAGGAAGGAACCAAGCAATCCACCTTTTATTTGCAGACTTGATTTTAGAAATACAACCCTTGCCAGAAAGTAGAGCGAAAATATCGCCAGGATCTGGAATGTTGTCTCCGGATGTCCGCCCAGTAAAGCCAATCCCATGCCTGCTCCGAGCATGGCGGTACGGAAGAGGCTTCTATGCAAGAGTATTTTTTCGCCCGCCCACATCAGAAAAGGAAGACAAACAAGGACGTTTGCCAGCGGAAAACCTACCCAAACGATCGTCGGCCCGGAAAATGCGAACGTTATGGCGGAAACCAGGGACCCTTTGTTGGAAATATTCAGCGCTCGGCAAAAAAGGAAGGTGAAAAACCCTGCAAAGAGCAAATTAAAAATGACCCGGATGGTTGCCACCTTCCCCGGCGAGAGGATGCGAAGCAACAGGTTGGGGGGATAGAACAGTGACGATTGGGCGTTTGCGACCAGAGGCTGTCCGGTAAAAATATATGGATTCCAGAGGGGGATATGTCCTTCAACCTGCAAAGTTTCCGCGGCAATTCTGTGCCAAACATAAAACTGTTCAATTTCGTCGCTTAACAGGGTGTTCTGTGGAGGAGGGGGCGGAGTATTGCCAATAAACAGAAAGGGATTACTATTGGGAAAATCTCCGGGGACAATTACCTTTCCCTGAAAGAAAACCGGCCAGAAGAGCACTGCTGTGGTCAGGCAGAGACAAAAAAAGGCTGCGGTCTTCTTTGACTTGACTAACAGGAACAGGGCGTCCACAAACTGATCACCTTCTTTGCAGTAGCTTCATTCACCTGCCCCCCTTGGTACCGACCAGTGCCACAAAGACCGTATCAAGGGGGGCTGTGTTCTTTCAGCGTCCAATGGTTGTATAATATGCAGTGTATTGGTCAATCGAACGTTGGTCCCAATCGTATTCCGGCTTGATCACCATCTTCCCTTTGGTGTCTATGTAGCCGCACTTTTCTCCAACTTTCACCGGTGCGAGGCCTTGGACGAAGATTGAACCTGCATCATATTTCGGCTCAATTACCATATTCCCTTGCTTGTCCATATAACCAACCTTCTTGTTCTCCATGATTGGCGCCAGCCCCTCGGTGAAGATCGTCGGTGAGTCAAACGTACGGTTCGTTACCTGGTTGCCCTTGGTGTCTATCAGCCACCACTTGTCGCCTTTTTTAACTGCCGCAATCCCTTCATTGAAGTTAGTCGCGTTTTCGTACTGAGCGGGGATGGCCATGGTTCCTTTTTTATCGACGAACCCTACTATGCCGTACTTTCCGTTTACTTTTACCCGGGCAAGCCCATCCTTAAAAGGCCCTGCCTCGTAAAATTGAGGCGCGATGATCATCTGCCCCGATTTATCGATATAGCCGTGCTGTTTACCCATCCTAACCGCAGCCATACCCTCGGAAAAAAAGGAGGCGTCGTAAAATCTGGGGGTTATGACGAAATTGCCATCAGGTCCGATATATCCTGCCTTGTATCCGTCCTTTTCGACCACAACCACCGAAGACAAACCTTCCGTAAAGGCTAACGTGAAGAGAAAGCGCGACTCGGTGAGCTGCTTACCGTTTCGGTCTATGTAGCTCCAGCGGTTGCCGTTCAGTACCGCTGCTTTTCCCTCCCTGAAAACGGAAGCCGCGTCGAAGTGGGGCGCAATGGCCATGTTCCCATTCTGGTCAACGTACCCGTCCTTGCCATTCTGGCGCACTGCTGCAAGACCTTCGGAGAACAATGAGGCGTGCTCGTACTGGATAGGAGTCACCAATGTTCCATTACGGTCGCAGTATCCATACTTACCTTGGCTTTTGACCAACAGGATATATTTATACTGTCCCTTTTTTTCAGCAACCTTCTTTTCCTGCCGCTGGCATGCGCTGCAAAGTGTCAGCACAACCAATACAAGGCCAAGTATGCGTTTCATGTTGTTTTACTCCTGCTCTCTTTGGTTAAATTATTGAATAAAGCCATAAACTCATCTTCTGCAAGGCTCTTATAAAACTCGGAACGGCCGGCAACATCAAGGAACTGCTCACCATCCTTCTCCCGCACGGCCCCTATGATCTCACGCCGGTAGAAAAGAAACCGCCAGACAATCGCCAACGAAGCAATGGCAAAACCGGTAAATATTACTGGGACCCCATGCTCCTTGAAGACCGAAAAGCTCACCCAGTAGGGCAGATCTTTCAGCACCAGTTGGTAGTCGGCAAAAGCCAAGGCGCCGTTTGGAGAAACAGTACCCTGTGTTATGATTCTACCTTGCCGCTCTACGTCAATTGTGAAAACCGGGTTTTTAAATTCCTGGGAGCGGGTTGCCGGAACACCATCCTTGAGAAAATAGTTGGGATAGAAATGGGCTCGAAACTGAAAACCGGCCAGTGAGAAGACATCTGTCTTCCCACCCATGACGTGAAGCTTCATGTATGCCCCGTCAATTTCCTTCCCCGACCGGTCCTTTACCACGAACAGGGGCGCCGGACCCACATTGGTGACAAGGAAACTCGAGCTGTCCACCTTGTACGGGCGGTTGACATCGGCTTCGTGTGTTTCTCCATGCCCATCGACGAGCCCCACCTTGAGTCCCGTCGGGGTCCCATTGGTCATCTGGGGAGCAATACTGGTAACCGTGAATGCAGCCTGGGGAGGCGTTCCGATTTTCGGCAGTTGCGGCGTCGGGACATAACTCAAAACATCACCTTGGAACGTCTCTCCCTGGGCAAGTTCGAGCACCCCGGCAAATTTGGTGTAGAGACTTGTCAGTCCCCCAAGCAGAACAAGAAAAAAACTGAGGTGAAAGAGTCCGAAAGCGATCGGGGACAAGCGGTTCTTTACCCCATAAAAGCCGTTCGCGTCACCTACAATGGTGTATTTGCGTGAACGAAGTCGGCTAATGACGGCCGCACCATCCTGCCCCGGTGACAGGCGGAACGATGCATGAAACGGGTATCCCGAGGCGTTTCCCGGATCAAATGCACGATTTTCCGGCAAGGCGATCCGTTTTTTGATGAGCGGCAATCGCTGCCACATGACCAATGCCAAGTTGATAAAAAAGAGAGACCACAGGGTCAGCATGAGCGGTGAGGTGTAGATCGCGGTCAGCCCGAGAAACTCGAATACCCCCACGACAATGGGGAGGTGAAGTTTCCACTGATTGTACAGTGCCGCAGACACCATGCTCTTCTGGGGAATCCAGAGACCTGCCAGGAACATTGCACCGAGCAGGCAGATGAGCAGCAGAGTGAAACGGAGGGACTTGAGGTACTTTATCACTTTGTCAATCATGTCGATAAAGTGATGTTTCAACGGACTTGAAATGTATGCAGGCTTGTGTCGATAACAAAGGTGACTCCAAAAAACGAGATAATGACCGTGCTCAAAGCGAGAATGGCAATCCAGGCAAACCGGGAATTCCGCCAGCCGAACGTGACCCGCAGGTGGATGGCAATCCCATAGACAATCCATGAGACGAGCGACCAGGTTTCCACCGGGTCCCAACTCCAGTAGCTTCCCCAGAGATCCTTGGCCCAGATGGCGCCGGCGCAGATCATGATGGTATCGGTGATAAAGCCGAAAACGACATAACGGAAGATAAGCTCATCCAATCGGTCAAGTGTAGGGAACCGTTCATAGGACGGATTAACCACTCCGCGCAGCTCACTCTTGTGCTTCAGCACGTAGAGAACGCCAGCGGCCATCGCCAGGGCATACCCTCCGAAGGCAAGCCACGCAAAGTAGACATGGATATAAAGCCAGTAATTTTTCAAACTTGCCGCCATGGGTGTCAGTACGGGGTTGCGCATGACCCCGAAACCCATCATGATAACGACCAAGGGAGCGGTAGCGGTAGCCAGGGCCTGTAGAGGCTTATTCCGCCAGCCCACAAAGAGTGTGCCGGCGATAATGAACCACCCGCCCATCATTGCACTTTCATAATCGCCGGACCAGGGGAGATGGCCCTGAGCAAGGTAACGGGCGCCAATTGCAATCGTGTGGGCAATAAATCCGACGGAGATGAGGGCTGTCACTTTCGACATGAAACGAGGGTTCTTGAAAACGAATGAATAGATGTACCCACCGCTCGCCAAGGAGTAAATAACCAGCGTCGTCCAGAAAAATAGAGTTTCCAAATTCGACATTAGAGTGTCCTGTTCTTTTCGTCATTGTTTCGGGAGCGCCGGCAACAAGGCTTCCCGGTTTAGCAGAATACCCACAGAATGTTATTGTTTCCCTGCTTGTTCAACCAGTTGTAAGGTTTTTCTACCGGCAGTCCTCACACGGCTGCCTTCCTCCGTGTCTTCCAGCCAGACACGCTGCGGCCGGATTATAAGCCTCAAGAGCCCGCCCAAAAGGACGAGGGCCGCCCCGAGCATCAACGTGCGACGATGCCTTCCGCGTGCCACGCGGATTTCCGACCACTGGGCAAGTCCCTCTAATGAGCCAAGGTACTCTCCCTGTGTTATCTTATTCTTACCCCAAAGCTCCAAGACGCCGTCAAATGCCTTTTTCCCAGATAATTTCGCCTCGACATGCACCGCCTTCTTTTCAGGGTTAAGCCAGGCGACACCCCGCACATTTTCGAACTTGTCGGTCTTGAGCGAACCATAGTAGCTGTATTCCCCCTTTTTTGCGGCGAGGGGTAATAATTTGACAAATGACTCGTAGGCGATGGAGGGCCCCTGTCTTAACACAAATAAAGCGTCGAAAACAAACCTGGTCATGTAGAAATCGAGGCCTTGGCTGCTGAAGGGCTTCCCGGGAGCTATGGTGCCTTTGGCCAACTCTTTACGATCTTTGGAGAGCAGGGCAATCTCCGTTGCTCCTTTAGGCCATTGGGCATTCGGCAGAATCTGCTTTCTGACCTGAAGCAGCGGTAATTCCGTCGTCCCAGCCCAAAAACCCGCTTCATATTGCCCGAGCAGGCCCGTGCTATCAAGCGGCATCGGCTCGCCAACCCCCAGGCGGCCCATAACGGAGTATTCATGCGTATAGTCATATGAGCCGGCCAGAAGCAAAAGCAGCAAGCCACCGTACAGCAATGTCGTCCCCAAAAAGCCAAGGTCCTTTTTTTCTCCGTAGTGGCCATCGGAATCGAAATGGTAGCCGGCATCCTTCAAATCAGTCTGCAACTGCGAGGATGATCGGCCCAGCTCTATAGTATTGCTTGGCGGACGGTATCCGGCGCCATAGCGGATATTACCCCTCAGCCTCAGCGCATACCGAACGAGTCGCGCCCCAATGCATAAGGCAAAAGCGATGTTGTTGGCCAGCAGCAGGTCCCCGGAGACGTGAAAATGCAATTTCAGGCCGAGTACGGTATAGGCAGGAACAATGAGAAAAACCAGTAAAAAGTACGGAGAGGTGAAAAACAGTCCAGCCACCACTGATAACCTAGTATTCTTTTGCATAGCGCCTGTCGGTCCCTCACATAGAGTATATTTAGTGGCACAGCCTGCCGCTGCCCGGACATACTTACCGTGACTTCCGGCAGTTCACATCCAATGACGAGAAGATGGCAACGCCACACCTAACAAAGTTTTAGCATGTTAGCATTTTTCTGCAGCTAAAGGCAACTGTTTCGCCAATTCCTGAATTGCACCGGGAGGGCGGATTGGGCGGGCCTGTGCAGATTTTATCAAGCTCTCCATGTCTTGGGCCATCCGGGTTAATTCAGATGTGGTTCGGACTCCTTAGACCCTTCGAGTCATTGACTTTTTTTGCTTCATTGTTTTTGAAGTGGTTGGCGCCTCGCGCCCTCAAGGCTAGTGGGCGTTTCCCCGTTGGCAGCCCCTTCAACCGCCTTCCCTTGCTGCCTGGAAACAGCGTCAAGTCCCTGGTAGAGTTTCATTTCAGCCCGTGCTTCAGAAGATTTCCCCATCAGATCATACGCCATGGACAAGTTATAGTGCGCCGAAGCGTTGCCCGGCTCCAGAGTAACCGCTTTACGAAAATATTCCACTGCCCCCGCCAGATTTCCCTTTTCGGCGGCGAGGCCTCCCATGTCGATCAACGCGGGAACGAAGCCTGGTTTCATCATCAATGCTTCCTTGAACTTTCTCTCCGCCTCCAGGAGCCTGCCTTCGGCCATCAGTTTCTCGCCTTCATGGCAAAGGGTTATGGCTCTATTACCCATCATTTGTTCGATCTGTGGAAACATTGCCGTAACTTTTGTGTAGTACTTTTGGGCCATGGCCTTATCGCCCTTGCTCTCGTAAATCCTGCTCGCCATTATGTAGGGTTGCGGATTGCCGGGTTCAAGGGTCATCAGCTTATCCAGCACCGACAACGCCTCATCCAACTTGTTGTTTTCCCAATAGACCGCAGACAGGTATTGGTATGCATCCCGGATTACAATCCCTTTTTTGGAACACGACTCTTTCAGATACTTTTCTGCATTGGCCAAATCCCCGTGTTCATAATAATACATACCGAGATTCGTGAAACCGATGCTTTTCCCCGGGGCATCTATCGTCATCTGTCTATACAGGGATGGCATATCTTTCCACAGGGCGTTCCGCTGAACGTCAATCGTGGCGAAAGCGATACAAAGTACTGCCGTGATGGGGAGCACCGCCTGCTTATTTGCCTGACAGATCGCATAGGCCAGTGCCAGGCTGAATCCCATTAACGAGAAATAGGCATACCTGTCTGCCATCAAGGCAGACCCAAGCGGCACAATGCCGATAACGGGGAGCAAAAAAAGGAAAAACCAGCCTGCCGAGAATACAATCTCGTTCTTTTTTCTGAAGACAAACACTCCGCCAACAATGGCGGACAAACCGGCTGCATACATCAGAAACGATGATGCCGTGATATCCGTGGGGACATCATACATAATTTTCAGATTGACCGGAAACACCATGTTTACAAAGTAACGCACCACAATCTTGGGGATTAACAGCAGGTTACCCGATAGTTGAATCGTTTTGAGCAAATTCCCCTGGGCGACGGCAAACGACCTCAGGGCCAGATAGCACAGGATCGACACAAGATAGGGCAGATAGGCTGACCAGCGTCTTTTTTCCGAACTGATGCCTCTGTCGTACAAGATGAAAATGATCGGTAAAAGAAGTGCGAACTCTTTTGAGAAAATTGCTGCCGTAAAACACACTATCGCCGCCAGATGCCTTTTTTTGATGTACAAAAGCAGCGACAGCAGCGCAAAAAAGGCGCTGAGGAGCGTGTTCCTTCCCCCCGCATGAAAGTTTACGGTCTCAACAGCCACCGGATGCAGCGCAAAGATCAGCGCGGCAATGAATGCCAAACGATCCCTTTTGAATAGTGTGCATACCACCGCATAAAAAAGAAGTACCGTGGCGATATGCAGAAAAATGTTTGTAATATTGAACCCAACGGGATTCAGGCCCCAGATGGACCGATCGAGCAAAAAAGAGATATACGTCATGGGCCGGTAATAACCGGTGAACCCATCGCCTGTTCTGTCTTCATAAAAGAAAAACTTTGGCAGGTTTCTGAAGTTTTCAAGAAGGGGGTTTTTTACGATTACGTCGAGGTCGTCCCACACGAAACGGTTTCCGAAGGTGCTGTGGTACACCGCAACGACAAGAACAGCGATAAACGCAACTCGTAGTATGTGGTTTCTTTGCTCGGCCGTCACGGAGCTTTATCCATTTTACTTCTCCCCGACTCGAGATAGTCAAGAGCTTCGTGGAATATGCCCCCATGCTTTCTTCTTCCCCCTTCCGCACGGGAGTTCGCCTGTAGAGCATCCTGGGCAAACGTGAAACGCATCTCGCGGCGAGGGGCGAAAACCCTTACGGGCAGCCAGATACAGCCTGATACAAGATAAAGGATGCTTGCCGTCCAAACCAACAGAACCCCATAGTCGCGAATGAAATCGGTTATCACCATCCGTCGGCAATCGGGGATTGCCAAACGATAGCCATCATGGACAAATTCCCCGCCAACCGGCGCGCTCCCCGCAAAAAGAACATCTTTCCCCTTCAGCAGTCTAAACAGAAAGGTCACGCGTCCCGTTATGAAGGGGTCGCTCCCATCTGGCGGTTGCGCCATGCTGAATTCCATCAGGTACGGAGAACCGGGGATTTTCACCCTGTCCTCTCTTCCCGGGGGGTAGATATTCAGAGTGCCTTGCGTCTCATAATTCTGTGCGTCAGGGGTTGAAAGGCGAATGACGGGGGCAAACCCCAGGTAACGGGGATACACAAAATAGCCGCGGTAGGTAGAGGGAGGGTAGAGCCCGAATACTTTTTTTGCATCCCCTGAATCCGATTGGGCTACTTCTATGGATAATACCCTGGCAAGAACCGAACCGGATGCGGTCCTCATGGTGATCCTCTCCACCAACCCGCCTCCTCCGGTTGCAGTGGGGATTGGCTGCCCCTCGATGACCGCCATCCTGTGCGAGGTCCGGGTGGTGAGGCTGACGAGGATGCCGGCAAAAATGCAAAAAGACGCGGCGAGAAAGAGTATTCGGGCGGGAAAGATGCTGAGCCCCCGCCATGCCACGAGCGCGTTATCCGACTGGCGGGCCGAGTATCCGGAGGCCTTCAGGCGGGCCTGTAATTCGCCGAAAGACGGTGACACACTCATCTCAACAGTTTCATCGAACAGCGTCGCCGGCACGTCCGTCGTTTCCACACGTAGCGCACGCCTTCTTTTAATATACCTCTTCGCTTCTGCCAGAATCCGGCAGGCGCTGTTCATCGGGATCAGGGCAAGGAGAACCGTGAGAACAACGCTCGATCTCGTGTATTCCATCAAAGCGATCAAGGCATCATCGGTACTAAAGGCAATCCCGATATAGGTCAGAAGGAAGATGCCGCACACCAGGGGAAGCAGTGCCTGTGACGACATTACCGCCCAGGCGATACTCAGCAGGCGTTTCACTTGCCTCCCTCCTTAACCCGTGCGGTTTCCTGGACAGTGCTGCTCCATTTATTGATAAGCGACATGCCGTCGATATGCACTCCGTCTTCCTTGAGCGTGAAATCAATGGGAACCGGGTTGCACCCGCCGGGTTTTCCGACGGTTTCCAGTGGGATCAGCGTCTTGCAATAGTAGCATATCACGGTTCCCTCGGCCTGCCCGTAGCCGTCCGGTTTGCAGATAGCGCATGCGTCCAGGTCCACCGTCAAACGTCCCGCGGGGGTTAACAGCACGAAGAATCGAGCTTCCTTTCCCCCTTTTTTGTAAAGGTACTTGTGCAGCTTGCCGTCCTCCAGGCTGATCTCCCCTTTTTTCGGGATAAAGATCTCCCCGGAAGCGTCTGCCGAGACGGGCACCGGTTTCGGGTCCCAGTATTCCACACTTGGGAAACTACTCCGGTAGGCTGCTGTTCCAAAGACAATCAAGGCGAGCACAGGAGGAATAAGCCGGTAGCGCCGCGCCATAATGGCGGCAGCAAGCTGTCTGCGCCGCTGGGCTCCTTGGCGAATATGGGCAACCGACGGCAGCAATTCGAAGCGGATGGCCAGGAGGACAAGGACCACCGGGGTGAACCAGATGATCAGCGCCCCCCATAAACCGACCTCCTTGCTGAACAGGAGGCCTATATACCCCCAAAGGTAGGTACGAATGAAGAGGTGGTCCGGGATCAGCATGGATTCGAAGAACTGGTGGACGAAGTCGTGTGAAAACTTCATCACTTTCATGCTCAAGGGAGAAAAGAGGTCAAGACGGATGACCGAAGAGGAACTGAAGAACAGGAGGGCCACTATTGCCGCCCAAAGCCCTGACCATGATACCGTGAAAGAAGCAGGCAGCAGCCGATCCAGCACCAGGGCGACGAAAACCAGGGCTCCGGCCGCCAGAACGACGAACAACACCGTCATGGCATTGCCGTTCGTTGCGAGGAAACTGCTGGCACATACCGCTCCCGACAACATACCGGTAATAACTGCCCCGGCGCCCGCGCAAAGCGGCGATTTGACAAACCGTGTTCCCGGCAAGAACGAAAGATCACGCACGTTATTGCTGTAGACGGCCGCAACGGCTACGCCCCAGAGAAGGAGAAAAACAGCCCCGACCGCGCCCTTGATTATTTCGAAAGAAAGTTCCCCGCTCAAGGAGCGGAAGAGGATAAAGGCCCCAGCCGTCCCGAGCACAAATCCGGCGATGCTCGCAGCCGCCAGGGTTGAGCGGCGTTGCGGAAATCCTCTCAGCAGGACCAGAACGATGCCGGCCCAGGAGAGCAGATGAGGAATAAGCTTTACAACAGCCATCAGGATCCCATCCGTTCTTCGCGTACCAAAACCCCGTCATCGAGGTAGATGGTCCGGTCTCCCCAGGTAGCCACTTCCTGGTTATGCGTTACCAGGATAACCGTGAATTTCTCTTCAGCCCGCAATTCCTTGAGGAGTTCCATCACCATCACCGTGCTCTGGTGGTCCAGGTTGCCGGTCGGCTCATCGCCCAAAAGGAGCTTTGGGCTGTTTATGATTGCACGGGCAATGCAGACCCGCTGCTGTTCCCCCCCCGAAAGCTCACCGGGCCGGTTATTCAGGCGATGTCCGAGCCCCACCCGCTCAAGGGCCGACATTGCTTCAGCCTCATCGGGAACGCTGTGGAAGTACTGGGCCAACATCACGTTCTCCACAGCCGTCAGGTAAGGGACCAAGTGATGCTGCTGAAAGATTATCCCGACAAACTCCCGCCGGAAACGGGCCAGGCCGTCCTCGCTGAGGAGCAGCATATCTTCCCCGCCAATCCGCAACGAACCTCCGCTGGGACGGTCAAGGCCTCCCACCAGGTTCAGCAGGGTACTCTTGCCGGAACCGGAATGCCCCATGACCGACAGCCACTCCCCCTCCGGCACCTGCAGGTCAAGCGGCTTCAGGGCACAGATATCGCCGTAACTGCGTGTCAGCCCAAGCGTTTCAATTATGCTAGCAGTTCCTTTCACCTTTCACCTTTCACCTTTCAGTGCCTATTCGCCCCTGAGGCTTCTCACCGGATCGAGTTTGAACAACGATATCATCGGCCCCAGGCTCCCCAGCAGGGCCAGGAAGAGGCTGACTCCAACGGAGATACCCAGAAACCAGGGGATGATCTCCGACGATGCGGCAAAGACCGTCTTTGTGATGAACTGGGCAATGACGCTTCCCAACAGATAACCCACTACACCGCCGAGTATCCCCAGCAGCGCCGCCTCGGCAGAAAAGATCAGCAGAACCTCCCAGCGGGTCCCCCCCATGGCCTTCATCAGTCCGATCTCCTTGCTTCTTTCCAGCACCGTGGTGCTCATGGTTCCGGTCACGCTGCTTCCGGCCGAAATCAATACGACCGTTGTCACCAGGACCATCAACAGCTTGACCTTGGCCAGCAGCCCCTCGCTGGTACGGGCGATCTGCCGGACCTCGGAGACCTTTGCGTCGGGCAGCAGCGGTTGCAACGCAGCTGCTTTCTTCTTGAGGCTATCCCCTTCGGCGGTGATCAGCAGTCGCACGACGCTGACCTTGCCGTCAAGACCCAACGCCCGCTGAAGTTCGGGTAATGCCAGAAAGAGAAGACCGTCCTCCTCGCCGCCGGTCGCAACGGTCCCGGAGATGCGGAGCCGCACGGGCTGTTCAGGCCCGCCAAGCTCCATCGTATCGCCAGTTTTCAGACCATAACGCGTTGCCAGGTCACTGCCCACCACCGCTTCGCCGGCTGTCGGCCAGGCTCCCCTGATCTGCCACCAGGGGAACAGGCGGCGAACCTCGGCGAAGTCCACCCCTTCCACCATGATGTCGCCCTTCCTGAAACGCAGGACGCCTTGCAGATGAAACGAGCGATCGGCTTTCAGACCACTTTTGTCCAAAGCCTCCTCGACCTTGTGCTGCTCCAGATAGACCGGCTCGCTGATCTCGCCGAAATTGAGCCCCCCGCTCCCCACGTTCATCTTGGCTGTTTCGGGGATAATGACCAGATTCGCGCCGTATTTCCGCACCTCCTCGGCCACCCGTTTCTTCATGGAGAACGACACGATGCCCAACGCCGTTGCAAGGCTTGAAGCCATGGCCAGAACAGCCAGGAGCAGCACCGTGCGCCCCCTTCGATGGGCAAGGGCGCGGATCACGAGATGTATCAACCAGAGACGTTTTTGCATGGTAATAGGCCGGGATCCGGTATTCAGACGTTTGAATTCAAAATTGTTCGATGCTCGGCAACCTCTTACTTCTTCACTCCGAGCAACTCGATTTCATAGATCACGATGGCGTTTTTGGGAACGAGATTCGGCACTCCCCTGCCAGCGAAAGCAAGCTCAGGCGGACATACCAGTTGTGCTTTTCCGCCGACCTTCATTTTTAACAGCCCTTCCTGCCAGCACCTGAAGACGTTATTCATTCTGTGCTTTTCCGGGGACTTGCGCTTGTACGAGCTGTTAAACTCCTTACCGTTCGTGAGCGTGGCGCGGTAGTTCACCGTGACGGTGCTGAGTATGCCCGGTGTCGCTCCGGTCCCTTCCTTGAGCGACTTGTACAGCAATCCGGAGCTGGTTTTAACCACTCCTTTTTCCGCCGCGGCCTTGTCATAATACTCTTTATTCACTTCCGCGATGGTTTTGGGAGCCTTCTTGGCCTTCACGGCCTTGTGGTCCTTTTTGGCGTCCATGGTCTTTTGACCTTCGCCAGCCCCAGTCGCCTCAGTTGCCTCGGACGCTTTCGTTTTTTCGGCAGTCGGGGCATCGGCGGCGAACGCCGCGGATGCAAGCAGGGTGATCAACGAGGTAACGATGAGTAGTCTGGACATGATTCTTTCCTCCTTCAGGGATAGATTGCTTTGTTTACCGCAAAGACACAAAAAAATTCATCTGTTGATGAAGTGAAAGACTCGACCGGTCGGGTGAAAGGCTTCGACAGGATGTCAGCCTGATTTTACTTTGCCTCCGCGCGCCTTTGTGATTCGGATGCTTTTTGCCGGTTTATTCCCGATAGCGGATTCCCGGCTCATCCCTTCAATACCCTCACCGGTTCGATCAGCAGCGCACGGCGCAGCGGCGCGACGCTTCCGGCAATGGCCACCACAAGCGCCGATATGATGGCGGTCGGAAAGAGCCAAAGCGGGGATATTATGGTCGAGTTAAAAACCGAACGACTGATGAGCCCGGCAAGCTGATCGCCGAGCAGATATCCGACCACCCCCCCAATGCCTGATATGATCAGGATCTCACCGATGAAAATGGCGGTTATCTGGATGCGATCGGCGCCGATGGCCTTCATCAGGGCGATTTCCGGGCTACGCTCCGCCATGGAGGCCATGAGGCTGGTAGACACGGCCGTGGCGGATGCACCGAGGGCCAGCACCGTCAGGAAGATCATCACGCTATTCAGCTTTTTCAGCAGGGCGCCCTCGGCGCTGGCGATCTGCCAGATCGGCTTGGCGCGGCTGCCGGCCATGACCTCCGCCACATTCTTGGCGACCGAGGTCACGTATGCCGTACAGTACCACTTCTCGTATTCATCCTTGGTCATCAGCGCCGGGTCTTTTTTCCCGAAGTCGTCCATCGGCACCGTCAAGGCGCTCACCAGGACGCGGGAAACCTTTCCCGGCTGTTGCAGGAGTTCCTGGACCGTGACCAAGGGGGCAAAAAGCTGCTCCTCCTCGTAACCGCCGGTGGTGACGACGCCGGCCACCCGGAAATGCCGGGTCCGCCCATGCACGGTTGTTGCTATGTCGCTCCCGACACCAACCCCCAGCCGCTTGGCCAGGGAGGCCCCCACAATGGCGCCGTCCGCGGTGGATGGCCACGCGCCTTGCAGTTCCCACCAGGGCGCAATTTCCTTTATGCCCTGGACGGTCGGGTCCTCTCCCGGGACATCGAGAAGCTTCTCGAACCAGGTGCCGGACACAATGCCCTTTTCCCGTTTCGTGCCGGCGCTGAACTCGGCGACGCCGAACAGATACGGGGTAAAACCGGTGATATTGTACTTCCAGAAAACCGTCTTGATTTTCGGCAGGTCCTCTTCGCGCAGAAAACCGCCCCCCTCCACGGCAGACGGCTCCAGCAGGATGTTGGCGCCGTAGCTGCGGAGTTCCAGGGCCATCTTGTGGGAGACCTCGCCGGCTATGCCGAGAAATGCGGTGGCTACCGCAGCACCCATGGCAATCGACAGGAACACCAGAAAAATAGACTTCGGGCGTTTGAGGAAGGAGTTTTTGAGAATACGGAAGAGCACGTTTTAACCTGTAGTTAACTGCGAATCGCGAATGGCCTGAGATAACCCCTTCTCTTCCATTCGCTCTTATTTCACCTTGTCACCGTTCGCGGTTTCACACTTCTTCTTGCAGTTCGGCGGGCAGCGACTCGCGCAGAAGAGCCACTTTCGCCTGCATCCGCCGCCACGCGTAAATACCCCAGACCACCGCCGTAAACATCATGACATGTTTCACCGCCAGGGCCGGCACCTGGAGCTTGTCGGCCGCGTTGGCCCATTCAAAGCTGGTATAGAAGATGGTGCGCGGGATGCCGCCGAGGATGACCCACCAGAGGGCAAACCTGAACAGCTTCACCATCCGGCGGTTCGTTTTCAGGAAAAAGAGGGTGGCCTGCGGCGTATTCATGGAGGCCTGGATGCGCAGAATAGCGTGCAGGGCGAAACCGCTCCCCACCAACAACCCGGTGGCCATGTCGTGGAAATAGTTGTTCATCATGATGGCAACGCCGAGTCCCGGGCCTATGTGCATGCTATACGTATCCTTTCAACTTGTTTCGAAGACAGCGCCCGACAGGGTTTGCAAAATTTTGCAGGTCGCGTCGCAGACGCCATTTTCAGTAAAATTCGCTATCCATTTATCGTGGTTATTCTACCAAATGCCGCCCTTAATTGGAATAAAAAAAGCCGGCGCGAGGCCGGCATTTATTGCATAGCAGGGCAGAAGAAGGGGGACCGTGAGGTCCCCCTCCCCTACAGCAGAGGCCTAGTACTTCAGAGGCCGTGTTACCAGCGAGGTGCCGGAAGTCGCTTCGCGAACAGTCGGCTCGTAGGTGGTCGGGTTACCGGTAGTGCCGCCGCCATAGGTGGTGCGGAAGTACGCGGTGACGCCCGACTGGGTTACGGTGCCAGCGGGGTTGTAGTTCGACTGTGCAGCCGAGCTGGTGCCGTGGTGGCTACAGGTGCTGTAACCGGGGTTGGTATCGGCAGCGCCGTTGGTGTAGCAACCACCCATCGGTTTTCCGGATGCGCCGGGGAAGCCTGCCGAGCCGGAGCCGTAAGCAGGTCCATTATCCGCAATCGGATTGTTAACCGTCAGCAGGGTGTTATCAGAAACATCCTGACCATCCCAGCCGCCCGGAGGTGCATAGCGGTAGTTGCCCATACCAGGCATGAAGCGGTAGGTGGTCTGCGTACGGCCGAGACCATCGGTATAGGTGTTGTTGCCGCCGTGGATGCCGCCCCAGCTGTTACGCAGGCCGCTGTTGTGGCAGTTGATGCAGGCGATGCCGGTGATGTTACCGGAGTTGGCGTTGCTGCCGGCTACGAACGGCTCGGTGGAACCGGCGCTCGGAGAAGTTGCTGTTGCACCGGCTGCGGGAACGTAGTCATAGATACCGACTTTGTCAGGCTCCCAAGAGGCAACCAGACGGGTAGCGCCGACGGCATTGGCCGAGTCGGCCTGGCACTGGCCGTGCATTGCGGATACGGCGTGGGCTACGTAGTAACCGGTGAGCTGACCCATAACTACGGTCGGATGGAGAGCATTCCAACCGGCTTTCCAGGTAGGTACAGCAGTTGCCGGCTTGTTGACGGAAACCGTAACACCGGCGCCGCCGACACAAGCTGTCTTGCTGGCATCGGTGTAACCACCGAAGTCGGCGCAGTTAAGGTACGTGCCCGTTACAGCGGCCGAACCCGTAATCTTGCCTTCTGCTACCAATTCATCCCACAGAGTCTGGGTGGCTGCTTCTTCCCCTGCTTTGTGGCAGTTGAAGCAGACATAGGTCAGGTTGTTGTGGATCTCGTCGGTACCGAGGCTGTTACGCAGCAGGTACTCGTTCACCGAACCGTGGGCGCCGATGGCGACGGAGGTGGTGGTGCCGTCAGCGTTGGTGGAGGAACCGACTTTCCACTGGCCGACGGTGTGGCAGTCGCCGCAATGGAGGGTGGAGTTATCGGCAACGTTCTTCGTATCGCCGAGCGGGATGTAGGTGGCAACGAACTTGCCGCCTTCGTACAGGGTTGCTTCGCCGCCCTCTTCGGGGCCGGCCGGGTCATAGGTCAGGCCGGTCCAGGAGATCGGATTCCCGTCAAGGTCGGTGTGACCTTCAGCAACTTCACTTGCAGCGGGAACCGGATTGCCGGTACGGGCTGCCCAAGCTGCGGCATTGGCGGTGGTGGAGAAACGGTACTTGTAACGCTGGCCACTTACGGCGTGGTGCGAAGCGTTGGTGGTGGTGAATGCGGTTTTTACGTCAACAACGCCGGTACGGGCAACCTGGTCGTAACCGTTGGTCAGGGTGTCGCCGAAGGGGTTGGTGGAGGTGCCGGTGAAACCGGTAACTCCCTGCAGCCCGGAAGCGGCAAGACCAGTAGCGCCGTCACTGTCATGGCAGGAGAAGCAGAAGTTGTCCATGGTGGTGTGGTTGGTGCCGTCCCATGCCATGTCGCTGTTGTCATCGGCATTACGCAGATGGACGTTGGCGTCAGCCATGTGATAGGTTTTGTCGATCAGGATGGCAGTGCCGGAGGCTTTACCTTCCAAGTGGCAAACAACGCACTGTGCATTGGTCGGGGTTCCACCGGTGATGTGGTGGGACCGTTTGGTGAACTCAGGCATAATGGCGCGAACGCCGTTGTTGTCGTTTACGCCGCCAGCTTTGGCCGGGTTGGCAACTGCGTGGCAATCGACGCAACCGGAGACCTTGGCGTATACGGCATCAATGTCCGTGATGCTGTGGGCATCGCCGTTGCTGGCGGTGTGGCAGCTGGAGCAGGTTACCGGCAGGCCGACGGTGGCATGCGGGATCGGGTAAGAACCGGTGTGGCAGAAGGTACAGAAAACCGCACCCTGAGCCAGGGTACCGTTAACATTGGCAACCTTGGTGGTGAAGTTGACGCTGTCAACCGTGGAGGTGCTGACGGTGCCCGGATGTGCGCCGGTGTTGGTGCCCACGTGGCAGGCCTGGCAGGAGCTGTGTGCGCTGCCGCTGTGAACGGAAGTAGACCAGTTGGCATAGATGCCGGCGCCAACGCCTACCTGGCTGTGGCACTTGATGCAGGTTACGTAGCTGGCTTGCGTCAGCGAAGAAGAGGCGGTTACGGTGGTGGTGGCCGAGTCGGAATATGCGCCGCTGGTTACGGTCACTTTGAACGTGTACACACCTGCGGTGCCCGGGGTAAAGGTCGGTTTCTGGGCAGAGGTGCTGCTCAGCGTTACGATCTCGGGGCCGCCAAGTTGCAGCCAGCTGTAAGAGCTGGCGGTGCCTGCGGCCAGGGTCACGGTCGTACCCACAACAGCGGTCTGGGGAGCGCCGGCGCTGGCGGTCACACCCTTGAAGCTGGGGGTGAAGGTTGCGCCTGCCTGGATGTTGGAAACAGACATCAGAACTGCAACGTCGGTAGCGGCCGGGAGGGTAACCACCGCGCCGGTGCTGGCGTTGTAATACGTAACGGTGCTGCCGGAAGTACCGCTGACGCTGACCAGGTTTTTACCGCTGGCGGGGGTCAGGGTGTAGGTCACGTTGGAGCCGGGCTTGTACTTGAGGCTGCCGGCCGGGCTGACATAACCGCCGTCGGCGGTGTTCATGGCAACCGTGTAAAGGACCTTGGTGAAGTTAACGATAAGGCTGTGCTGCGATGCGGCCGTCGGTGCGAAGGCGGCGATCGTGAAAGCCAACGACGAGTTAGACGGGAACTGCGGGGCGCCGTCGAAAATCACGCTCGCAATCTTGTAGCCGGCCTCGGGGGTAACCGTAGCCGCATACTGGGTGGTCCCTGTCGTGGTATAGGTCTTAAATGCCATACCGTACGTATTTACTTCCCCTGTCGGCACCATGGTGATCGAACCGCCTGCGCTCATCACCTGGGTTTTCATCTGCCAGTTGGAGCTGGCGAAAACGACCAAGGGGAGTGCGAGACACAGCAGGGTGATAAGTCCAAGTACTTTCTTGTGCATCTGCTTCTCCTTTCGAAGCGTTCTTATAAATTTAGTTTCTTGCAAAGCAAAGCCGTATTAAGTTGCACTCTTACTTAATGTGGCACGAGAGGCAGATGAGAGAGTCCTTCTCTTTCGCCCAAAGGAAGTAATTGTACTGGATGCCGTTGGAAGCCACGGCGTCAACCGCGTTGTCCTTGTTGTGGACATCGTGGCAGCTGGCGCACGTCATGATGCTGCCGCCGTACAGAACGTCACCGATGGCGCGTTTGCCGGAGGTACGGTCAACCGTATTGTAGGTGCCGGCTGTGGGGCTCAGGGTAACGTTGGTGGCGAAACGGTCGGTCGTCAGGGCAAGTTCCTGAGAGTTCGTGTTACGGGCATTGACGGCATCCACATAGCTGAAGCCGATTGGGTGGTCGTCGGTCAGGTCTTTGTTGCGGCCAACCGCTCTGTCGCCGGAGAGAGCCCTGCCGCCGGCCTGAGCCAGAGCCGGACCGTGCTCGTCGATAGCGGTTACGCCGTCATGACAGCTCATGCACAGACGGCTCGGTCCCTGCAGGGGGTCATAAATGGTAAGGGCGTTGTTGGCCGGGGTTGCCCACTGATAGGACTGCCAGCCTGTTGTATCCACCAAGGTGTGGTTCCAAAGCGGATAGTTGTCACCATTAGCCTGGTCGTCTTTGGTGGCGTTGTGCGGCGTGTGGCAGAACACGCAAACGCGCTGCAAGGTGTCCTGCTGGGCGCCACTGATCATGTTCATGTCATGCATGGAGCCATTGACACCTGTGGCAGGTAGTTGTCCACCGAAGGCAACGCTTGCGGCTGCAGTTAACGCTGCGAAAGCCAGTACAACTGCGAGTTGCTTCATCTCTGCTTCTCCTTTACTAGATTGATATGCTACGTGGTTCACTTCATTGTCCAGGGCGTTTCCGCCTCAGGCGACGTCCCGCCTTTACGGCAAGACGTCAATACTCGGTTTACTCCTCAGCGTTTTACGTCCTCCTTTCCGCCATTACAATGTGTGAACAGGATCATGGCAGCATTCGCATGCGCAGCTATAAACAGTTTTCATCGTATTTTGCAAATTCGGTGCCACAGCAATGGATTGGGAAGCGCTCCCGTCCCATTGCCCATGAATGGCGGGACGAGAGCGGGTGAGGCGAAAAATGTCGTGGGGGTTTACCGAGGGGGATTTGTGTTTTGCCGTTATTACACGAGAGGCGATTCCGTTCTTTCACCGCCTCCCCGGCCGAGGCTCCGGCATGGCCCGGCCATTACCATTTTCTCAGCAGGCTCTTTTGCGCCGCGCCCGTGGGAGAGTACCCGTGGGTGTACCCGGAGTCGCTGCTGTGGCAGCTTACCATGCATTGTCCCGTTTTACTGGTAGGGTCGGGCGTTGTGTAGGAGGGGACGGGAGCGGCGGCGCTGACATAGTCGGTGCTGAAGTTGATGAGATGGTAATTACCGGCGATGCCGTGGGGGTCGTGACAGACGAAGCAGGCGATCATGCGATTGACCACATGGCGGACATGCTCGTTGCTGGTCATGTTGGAAAAGCCGGAAGAGGTCCCAAGTATATACGATTCGTTATGGCAGCGGTAGCAGAGATCGTACTTGGCGGCGCTGTACGAACCGGCGCTGTAGGGCGGTCCGGCCAAGGCGGGGATCGGCATGTCGTACTGGGCCATGAGGATATGCTCGTACTTGCTCCCGTGGGGGCCGTTGGCGCCGGTGCCGGAACCGAGGGCCTTGGAGGACTGGTCGCTGTTGTGGCAATCGGAACAGTAGATCATGGTCATGCTGCTCTGGAGCGCGGTCAGCAGACTGGAACCGTCCGACCGGCGGGCGGTCATGACCGGATGATAGGAGCCGCTCAGGCTCGTTTGGTTGAAACGGATATTTTCGTCCGGCTGGGTCACGACCCGCCGCGTCTGGCTGTCGATGAAGCTGCCGGGATTCGTACCGGCATGGCAGCGATAACAGATTTCGTATTCCTTGGCGGCGGTGGCCGCCGAACTGATCTTTACCCCGGTCAGGGGACCGTTGACGTAGGGGGCATTGAGGTAGGAGAGGGGCCGGTTCGTCTCGTTTGCCGCATGGGGGGCGTGGCAGTCCGCACAGACCACGTGGCGCGGGAAAGAAGAGAACGACAGTTCGCTCGATTCACCGTGGATACCGCCGTTTGTACCCGTATAGGCAGCTATGTCGTGGCGATAGGGCTGCTGAAAGGACGTTTTGACGTCCAGAGATTCGGTGAGGTCGGTGGGGCTGCCGTTGTGGCAGGAAAGGTAGCACGTGTCGTCTTTAAGCAACCGCTTCGCCACCGGGGCGTTGTGCGGGGTGTGGCAGAGCTGGCAACCGGCGTCCAGGGTGGGGCTCTTCAGGACATTATAGATTGGGTTGTGTGAAGCGCTCGACCAGCCGTTGTTTTTGTGGCAGGAGGTGCACAGCGGCGATCCGGGGGCGTAGGAGGCGGAGTCGCTGGAATCGCTGCCGTTCTTCATGACCAGGAATTTGCCGTATTCATTGTCATGGGCATCATGGCAGGAGGTACACTGGAGATAGCCGTCCGTGAGCTTGATCTGCTCCGGCAGGGTCTCGGGAGACGCCAATTCGGATTGTTGAGCCAGCGCGGCGCTGTATTCGAAGGAGATGGGGTGGTCGTTGGACAGGTCCGTCGTCAGGTTCGCGCTGCCGGAGATGGTTGTTGCGGGGCTTGAAACAAGGGACCCCTTGAATTGGCCCAGGGCGATAGTTCCGTCGTGGCAGCTGAGGCAAAGGCGCGAGGCTCCGGTAGGGGCCGCGCTGACGCTGGCCTTCAGGGAGGGCGACTGGTACATCTTGTTGAGATAGTTGCTGTCCGGCGACAGATTGCGACTCCAGATCGGAAGGTCCCGATCCCAGAGGGACGTGTTCTTGACGGCATTATGGGGGACATGGCAGAAGACGCATACCCGGTCTTCCTTGGAAAGCTCCCCGTACGTGGCCGTTTTGCCGAGGCCGCTGGCGGAAAGATTGTGCGGGGAGTTGAGAACACTCATTTTGCCCGCGTGCGCACCACGAGCATATCCCCAAAGAGCGGCAAAACAACATGCAGCAGCGGTCATGCGCGTTACCACGCGCCATGCCGGCGGATTGACGAACAATGGGGATATCATCCTGTTACCTCGCACTGTTTTGCTCATCTTCCTGATCGTCGCCGTTTTCCGGTTCTTCACCGGAGATGTACCTGAAGACCTGTATCCGGCGATTATAGGTGTCCGACACGTAGATCCGGTTGCGATAGTCGATGGAGATGCCGGACGGCATCCAGAATTCACCGTCCCTCTCTCCCTGGGAACCGAAGGTCATGAGGAGATGCCCCTGCCGATCGAATATCTGAACGGCATCCTGAAGCGCGTCGCAGACATAGACGTTCCCGGCGCTGTCGACGGCGATCCCTTTAGGCTTGTTCAGGTCTCCGGGAGCGTCCCCCGCAACGCCGAACTGGCTGACAAAAACCCCCTCCGGCGCAAACATCTTGATACGGTAGTTCAGTGGATCGGTAACGTAGACCTGCCCCTTGGCATCCACCATGATGTCGGTGGGCCGGTTGAATTGGGCTAAAGTTTCTCCCTGGCTGCCAAAGTGGAACCGTTCGACACCGTCCTGGTCGAAAGCCGTAACCCGGCACGCCGTTGTTTCCACGACATACAGCAGCTTGTTGACCTTGTTGTAGGCAATCCCCGTAGGGCGCGACAGGCTCCGGTGTACGAACGGCGTCAATGTCTCCCGGTCGATGTCGTAGCGATAGACCATGTCGTTGGTGGAATCGCTGATATACAGGTAACCGCGTTCATCCTGCGCCAGTCCGATGGGGGTTTTCAAGCGCGTATCCTTGTCGCCGATGACGACATAGCGCCCTTTCTTCCGGTCCATCATGTGGACGACACCGGCGCCGGGGTCGGCGATAAAGAGGCGGTCCTGCCCGTCGCAAAGCACGCCGTAGGGCCTGACGATGCGACGGGTGTCCGGCCCGGTGAAGAACTCCGCCACCTTTTTCCAGAACCCCTTTGCAATGCCGGCATCATTATAATCGGCAATGCTTTGCACCCATTTGATCCGGGCCTGGTACGGCTTGGGGGGCCACTGCAAATCGGTCACCCGCGCAGGGCGGGTGGAGACGATGCCGCTACAGGCTGTCAACAGGCAGACAACCAATAGACAGACAAGAAGCACAGCCCGTCTCCGAAGTGACAGTTTGTAGCCGTCGAACCGAATCGCGTTTTTCGTACACATATTAAAAATACCTTTTTACTTCAACACGCACATAGTCGTCCCGTGTCGATTGGGAGCCATAGATACGCAGGACGCTCTGACCGGTAAGGCTCAAAAACAGCTTGCTGATGCGTCCCTGGAGGCCAGCCTTGACGTAGAAATATTGGCGGTCGAGGTCGCTTCTGTGAGTGTCCACATAATTCAACGACATCGACGCCTGCATCCACGAGAAGAGCAGCCGGCTATACCCGGAACCTGCCTCGAACATATTTTCGTCGTAGCGGGGCGTAAGTCCGACATTATCGTACATGGTATAGCGGTCGCGCAATGTGAACGTAACCGAAGAGATGGCGAACTGGCGGTCATAGCGCCAACCCCCTTCCACATAGGTGTATTGGGTCGTATTTGCCGCATATTTGGCAAAGGTGGCCGTGAACGTATTGCTCGGGTACAGCGCTTCCACCTGGAGTTGATCGCTTCTGGTGTTGACCAGGCTGATGTTTATGGCGGGCCCGGAGATCCGGTGCTGGTCCTGGCGCAGCATGGATCCCTTGATGCGATAGTGATTTTTGAACAGCGAGAGGACACCGTTCAGGGTTACCGTATCCGTGGAATATTTGACCGACGGATCGATTTCGGCGGTGTAGGACACCAAGAGTGTCGAACCCGAAACGATCTGTCCTCCGGTGACTATTTCAATCCGCCCCAGGGTCTCGAAGACCGTATAGTCCCGACCCACCACATAGGTGATGGTTTGATCGCTGTTCGTGATGCTGACCACCGCATAACTTTTTGCGACCGTCTTAAGACTGATAATATCCCCCTGCTGGACATTGGCGAATCGTTCATCCCGGACCGAAACGGTCGATTCGGTCACCTGTCGGTCGGTCACCTGGTGATCCCCGGACAGGGAGACGGTGAGGTCGCTCGTGGCAGGCAATGTCTTCCGGTACGTCAGCATCCCCCCTCCGGAATATGACGATTCGTGGCCGCCCAGCGTCTGGTAATTGGCGACCTTGCCGGTCAAACGGGTCTCCAGGCTGGAAAAGAGGCGGTGCGTGACCATGGCGCCGATACCGTTGGACGAGGTGGTCTGTCTTTCATTGTTGAAGTTGAGCGTTTTGTAATACGAGTAAAAGTAGTTGAGGGCCGCCTGCAGGGACTTGCCGAAGCGGGCGTTGAACGACTCTGTCAGGTTGAGGGCTGTTTGGGGGACCGTCGTCCCCGTCGTACTCTGCAACTGTAGTTGCGAGTCCAGAACGTATTTTTTGAGCGGATCGAAGGCAACATTATTGGCAAGAGTGAGCGAATACCCCTTTGCCGAGACCTGGTCCTGCCCCTCCACCTTGCGCTGCTCATCGGTTACCGATAGGTCGAACCCCGTGCTGCTGATATCCTTATATGCATGCTGGGCGGTAAATTGGAATGCATTGGTCGTGGTGCTGTAGTCCTGCGTCAGACCGCTCGATTCGAGGGTCCGCCGTTCCAGCCTGACGTGCAGGGGGACCATCAGGTGCTGGTAGGAGAGGGTGAGCCCGTTGACGCTCGAATCGATGGTATAGCTTGGGGTATAGGAGTTCGTTATCGTGTTTATTTCCCGGACACTGGTTACGATGACCGGAAATGACGACCGGTCGAACGCGGAGCCGATGAGGCTGTACTGGTATTGTACACCGTTGGCTTCACGCGCGCCGACGTTGCTGTACGAGGCGTAATTCTGGTCGAACATGATATCGCCGTCGAGTTGGATATTAAGCAGATGGGGGTCGGTGACGGAGATGTTTGTACCGATGTGATATTTTTCCCACAGGTGTTCACTGCTTGACGACGATGAGTTCGAGGTGGTGCCGGCATGCTCATAGACGAGAGAAACCGACTGGTTGATACCACTCAGGAGAAACAGGCCCCTTGGCTCGACGACCTCTTCCAGGCGCGCCGCAAAGGCCGGGGCCTGGAAGAGTACCGTCAAAAAGCTGAAACAGATGATGAGCCGAAGTGTCCTCATGCGGTGTCATTTAAGAAAGTATTGTACGGCGCCGGCATGGGGATCGTGACAATCCGTACAGAGCAAACCCCTCGCGGCGACCCTGGCATGCAGTGCCTGCGCCGCCCTCTTTTCCCGATGGCAGGTAGCGCATATCAATGCCTTATCGGTCTTAAGCAGCGAGGGATAGGGCGACGAATGGGGATCATGGCATTCCAGGCAACTGCCGACCGAAGCCGGACCATGCACAAACGGCGATTTGATAATCGTGGGATGGCAGACGAAACAAATCTCGTTGCGCGGCTTGATCAGACCGGACGCGGTACTTTTGTCATGACAGCCGTCACATCTCTTCTCAGCATACGGTGGATGGATCGACGACTGCTGTTTTGAGTTCGCGGCGGCCATTTTGCTTGCCGCCTCCTGGTCCTCCTTCACCTTGTTTTGATGAAAATCCTGGCAATACTGGTCTGCCGGGGGCAAATCCGGAACCCCGTCAAAGATTGTTGACGTAACCTTATGCACGGTCAGTGGATCACAGCCGGAAACCGTGCACGCGATGCATGCAATAAAAATAAAAAGTCGTATCGTCCCCATCGGGTCTCATTTCATCGCCGGCATAGATGACATCGCTCCGTTACTTTTCCGATTTCGGATCTTTGGTCCCGGCAGAGCTGCCTTTCTTCCCCTCCATGGCACCGTAACCAAACACCGATATGGAAGGCTTGCCATATTGGCACACGACGAATATGACATTTTCCAGGCGGAATCCCGGCGCGGCAAATTTCTGGAAATACTCCAGATTATCCTTTGTCACCGCAATCCCTGCCGGAAGGTTCAACGACCCTGCCGGGAGACCGGGGTTGCCGAAAAACGTCAATATACGACCTTCCTTGTTGAAAATCTGCACGTTCTGGTGCCCCGCATCTACCACGTATATCAACCCGGAGCCATCCACGGCAATTCCCCGGGGGCGGGCGAACTCGCCGAAGCTGTCGCCGAATTTACCGAACGCGCTGAGCAGATGCCCGTCACGGTCATACTTGAGAATCTTGCCGCTCCCGATGTTTGTGGTATAGAGGTTGCCGTCGGCATCGGCAGCGATGTACGATGGGAGGGACATGGCGTTAGCATCCTCGCTCTTGCCGAAGGTGGTGACCAATTCCCTGGTTTTCCGGTCGAAGACCTTGATTTCATTTGCCCGATTGTCGATGGCGTACAGATTAGGCCCGGAAGCGACAATGCCGACGAGTTTCGATTTCTCGCTTTCCTTGCCGAACGATTTGACAAAATTGCCGGCGGCGTTGTAGACGACAATTTCCTTTCTACCCGTATCAGCGACATAGATATTGTCATCATCGTCAAGTGCCACGCTGACCGGCTTTTTCAAGGCGCCCGGCCCTATCGCCCCTTTAAGGTATTCAAAGGTTTTATTGGCGATATCAATGACGATGACCTGGCCGGAGGTGGTGGCGGCAATGTAAATCTTGCCTTTATGCGTCGTGATCCCGAAGGCCTTGCCGACACCCCTGATCACATCGGCCTTTTCTCCGCCGGTCAGGACAAGTGAAAAATTGCTTTGCAATCCCGTGATATCGCTTGAATCGGAAATACCCGTCAGGTATTGAATACGCGGATCATCGGGTGGTGGTGGAAAGAAAACCGGCTCTCCCGATACTACGCCCTTGTTCCCGGCACACCCCGACACCAGCCCCATCAGGAAACATGCCGCCAGCAACATCCGGCAGAACCTGCCGGTACTACGCGTACGATCATTTTGGTTCATATTTCTCTCCCTGTCTGCTTGTACTCTGTGATTCATCATTTGTCTTCCTTCAAATCAACCGGCTTGTCACGATCATAACGGAATTTTCGATGGCACCCCGGCGCACAGCTCCCCCCGGTCGGGGTAATCTGGAAATTGATCGGAATTTTCCAGTCACCGAACTTTATCCCTTCCTTGGTGATCAGCTTTTCTCCGTTACTGGCGTGCGGCTCGTGGCAGATGCGGCACGTGCGGCCTTTACGCGAATTGACGACATGGACGTAGTGCAGGTTACGATTACCGTTGCGAAACTTGGTATAGATCGTTGTGTCGGCAAAACGGAGCATATTCTTTTCGTGGCACTTGAGACAGATTTCGTAAGTACCATCCTTGTAGGGGACATAAATATCCGGCGGGTAGCTTCCCCGGAGCAACCGGAAATTGTCGCTGCCGTGCGGGTCGTGGCAGGCATTGCATTCGCCCTTTGCAACGGGGCCGTGCAAATATTTCTTTCCCTCGATTTCTTTCTTTATATTGTGCAAGGGAGGATTTCCGAGTTTGTCGGTGCCGTGACAGCCGAGACACAGGTTTTTCTCCTGATCCGCCAGCAGATGGGGAGCTTTTGAAAAATGGGGAGAATGGCAGGTACTACATCCACCCGACTGCAACAGTGGCTTGTGGACGATCTTGGCCTTTAGCTTCTTGCCCAGGTTTTTATGGCATCCCACGCAGAGATCGGGCGTTTTTTTCTTGAGCAACTGGGGTACCGCGCTTCCGTGGGGGTTGTGGCAGGCGGTGCAGGGTCCGCCCTTCACGGGATTGTGTATGAATGTTGCTTCTTGGAGTGTTTTGAGGAAATCCGTATGGCACTTGATGCATGTCTCCCAGACGGCCCCCTTGAGGAGCGCTTTTTCCTTTGACTCATGGGGATCATGGCATTTCGTGCACTCTCCGACAGCCACCGGTCCGTGGGCGAACGGCTGTTTGAAAGGCGCTGGATCGTGGCACCCCATGCAGAGCTGGGTCTGGTCGCTGCCAACCCCCAACAGGAAGCGTTCGACACCGCCGTGAGGATTATGGCAGTAGGCGCATTCGCCGTCCTTTACCGGGGGGTGGACCACCTTCTTCTTGCCAAAGGTGTCATGACACTGATAGCAGAGCGCTGCTCCTTCCGATGTCAGGACAAAACTTTTGGCCCCTTTCAGCGGATGAGCGGGATTAGTCTGTTTGTGGCAGGCGACACAGTCTTCATCTTTAACCGGAGCATGAAAATTCTGTGTTCCGCCGACCCTTGAATGGCATTCTGCGGTCTTGCAGGAAGCTTCAGCTGCATATGCACTGCCGCCGGATGCCATTGCAAAAAAGAGAATAAAAACAAACTGCATAACATTCATGAATAGGATCACCATCGGCAGAATATCTTACTGATTCTTCGTCGGAAATCAATATTTACTATAATCCTGCCCGTTTGTCAGTAGAATATTTGGCGCCGACGAAGCACCCGAAAACGTGAAAGTTGCCACGAGCGGTTATGGTGCTGTGAAATTGACGGAAGCGCTACCGCTTTTCCCGCCGGCGGTTGCAGTGACCGTTACCGAGTTGACCGTGCTGCTGGTGAGCGCAACCGTGGCAGAGCCGTTGCTGTCGGTTGTGGCCGAAGTGGCGCTCAGAGTGCCGTTGCCGCTGGTGACCGCAAAGGTGACCGTGATGTTTGGCAGAAGCGTCCCATTATAATTCCGCACAATTGCTCCAATTATTGACGAGGCAGTGCCGTCGGCCGCCAGGGTGCTCGGCGTGGTGGTAATGGCCACCGTCGCCGGTGCGGCCGGATCGGGCGTAAAAATGACGGGAATGCTTTTCGTGACGGTGCCGGCTGTGGCGGAAATCGTCACCGAACCGGCCGTACCGCTGGTGACGGTTATGGAGGCGACGCCGCTGCTATTGGTCGTGGCGGAGGAAGCGCTCAACGTGCCGATGCCGCTGGTCACGGCAAACGTGACGGGAACCCCGGCAAGATCTGCCCCGAGGTAATTCAGGACCGTCGCGCTCACGGTGATGGCGGTGCTGCTATCGGCATAAACAGACGTTGGGCTGGCAGACAGATTCATGGTTGCCGGGCTGGCCGGGTCATGGCCGAAGACGACGGCTGTGCTGGTCTTGATCGCTCCGGCTGTTGCGGTGACGGTCACTCCGGGGTTCGTCTGCACCACCGAGCTCTTGAGGGCCACCGTAGTGCTGGGAGTACCGGCGGTATCGACCGTAACCGTCTGCGTCGTCGAACCATTGGCAAAGGTCGCCGTGCCGCTGGTCACGGCAAAGGTCACCGAAGTGCCGGAAAGAGCAATGTCGTACAGCCCCTTGACTGCGGCGGTAAAGGTGATGGTATCGGCATTGTTGGCGATAACGCCGCTTGTCGAGGGAGTCAGGGTGACCTTCATCGGGGTCTCGGCAATCCCCGATTGCAGGTAGGTGGACGCCGGCAGCACCGCCATGGCATTCAGGACGTTCGCGTCAGTCAAGGTCCCCTGGAGAGGATAGATGGCGTTCGCCGGGTACGGATTGATATCACCCATGATCGTGAGAACCTGTTCCAGGGAGTAGCCAAGGGAATTCATCAAATCGGAAACCGTCGCCAGGGCGAGGCCGTAGCCTATCCGGGCCGGGTCGGTGGCTGTGGTTCCCGGCAGCACATCGGCCGGAAGGGTGCTGATGATTGAGGAACCGGCCGGCAGCCCCTTTAGGTAGAGGGTACTGATCAGCGTATTGGCGCTGTCGATGTTGTTCTGTCCCATGTCGGTGGGACGCAATTGCATGCGGCGCCACGCCAGTTCGGTCAGAGGGGTAATCGCCAGATTGATCGCCTTTGGTGTCGCAATATAGGTCGCGGCGTGGAGTTTTTGGGACAGGGCGGTGGTTTGCCCGGTCGCCTCATCGGTATAGGTGCCCCCCGACATTGTCGCGAAGATGGCCCCCTTGTAAGAGCCCACATTGGCCGTGAAAGAACCGTTGACAACCGGGATGCCGGCGCCGTTTTGCGAACCGTCGAGCTGTCTGCCGATATGGGCCGATGTGGTGATCTCGAAAATTTTGACCGTACCGCCGTTGATCGGCCCTTTCGAGACCGCGCCGGTTATGGCGGTCGTGGCCGTCTGGCCGCCACCGCTGCTCCCGCCGCCGCAACCATGCACGATCAACGGCAGAAGCGCCAATACTGCCCATAGAATTACCTTTTTCATGATGCCTTCCTACTGATTCAAGGGACAAAAGGGCAACCGTTTATGGCTGCCCTTTTGTCGCAGGCTGGGTTCGTATGGCGTTACTGGAAGGTCACACTCAGGATGTTGACACTGATGCCCGACTGTACACTCCCCGAGGTATTGGTGACCTCACTGCCCGACGCAACGGCAAAGTCGCCCGTCACCGGCAGCGTGGTACCCGATGGTATGGTAAAGGTTACCGTTGCAAATTGGCCAAGCGGGAAACCTACCGTGGTGCTTCCTGAAAGATTTGCCTGCAGGGCGAGCGACAAGTCCCCGGCAGTGGCCACATTGGACACCAATGTCGGGGTGGGGCTGACGCTCGTGGTCCCCCCGGATAATACGGCAGTACTCAGAGTCAATCCCTTGGCATTCGGGAATGTCACATCGCAGTTGATTGTGCCGATGGCCGTGCCCGAGGTAAAGGTTCCGCTGGTGCTGAGGATGACGACCGCCTTGGTCGGACGGGTGGTAAAGGTCACCTGGGTGCTGCCGCTCTTGCCGCCTGCCGTGGCGGTAACGGTCACTGAGCCGGTGGCTGTACCGGTCAGGGTCACCGTTGCATTGCCGCTGCCGTCGGTGGTGGCTGAAGTCGCACTTAAGGTGCCACCGGTCGTGGAAAATGAAACCGTCTGGCCCGAAAGCACCGTCCCGGCAAAATTCTTCACATTTGCAGTGATGGTAGATGTCGTGTTGCCGTCGGCCGGGACACTGGACGGCGAGGCGCTGACCGTGATCGTGGCCGGCACTGTCGGGTCGGGGGTGAAAGTTACTGTCACCGGACTGCTCGTGACAACCGGATCGGTGCCGGCGGAGGCGGTAACTGTGACCGTGTTGGCGGTGGCGCTGGTCAAGGTGACGGTGGCAACGCCACTGGTATCGGTGGTGGCCGTGACGGAGCTCAAGGTGCCCGTGCCGCTGGTGATTTTGAAGGTTACGGTCGCAGCGGGATTCGGTGCACTGCCGGGGGTCACATTGTTGGGTCCGCCGCCTGCCACACCGACCGTGGCGGACAGGGTCACGCTTTGACCGACCTGAGCCGTAGAAGACGATGAGGCAAGCGTAACCGAGCCGGGATCATTGGGATCGCGGACGACCGACACCACGGCCGCTGTCTTGGTGGTTACGGTAACGCCGGAAGCGGAGGCGGTGGCAGTGACCTTCACTGTCCCGACCGCGGAAGGGGTCAGGACAACGGTTGCATTGCCGCTGGCATCGGTTGTGGTGGTGGGAGTGCCGAGGCTACCGCCGCTGGAGGTGAAGGTAACCTTGGTGCCGGCAGGGACGGCCGTCCCGTCGAATTTGGTGACATTTGCGGTTATGGTTACCGCCTGGTTGATGATCGCCGAATAGGTGGGCGAGGAGAAGACGATGCTGACCGGAGCGGTTAAAAGCCCCGACTGGAAATTCGTAGTAAATGTCGTATTGGATGCAAGGCTGCCGACCGCCGAACTCCAGACGGAAGAGACCGTGCCATCCGTAATGGCTGCACTCAGTTGGGCTATACCGTCATCAATGGACGTGCCGCCGCTGATCAGTTGGGAAAATGTCGCCAGGGCAAGGCTGTATTTGATCTTGTCGGGATCGGTCACCGCCGGGGCCGTGCTCTGAATATTCGCCGGCAGGGTGGAGATAATGTCGCTACCCGCCAGGAACTGGTTGCTGATGAGCGTGTTGGCGGTGGTGATATCAGCCGGCTTCAATGTGGCGGCCTTTTGATAGGCAAGTTCCGTAAAAGGTGTGATGGCGAGATTGAACGGCCCCGGCGTGGCAACGACCGCTGCGGCATGCAGCCTCGTTGACCCAAGCGTCTGTGTCGTATTCGTCGCCTCATCGGTATAAGAGGCGCTGGAACCGGACATGGTCGCGAATATGGCGCCGGTATAGCCGCCAAGATCGGCCGAGAAAGCTCCGCTCGCGGATGTGGTTCCCGTGGCGAGCTGCTTGCCGATATGGGCTGACGTCGTCACGCTGAAGATAGCTACCTTCCCTCCACTGACCGGACCCTTCGCTCCCATTCCGCTGACGGTTGTGCCTGACGAGAAATCACCGCTGCCGCAGCCGTACAGAGCAAACGTCAAGAGTGCCAACAGGGTAAATACAACAGCTTTTTTCATATTATCGCCTACCTCCAAGCTAGTAGTAATCTGTCATGAAACCGCTAATAGGAATTGATGCCGACGGACTTTTGCAGGATCAGCAAAGCGTCGGCAGCCGTCACCTTGCCGCTGCTGTTCACATCACCCCGCGCGAGGGCTTCGGCGCTGGTCAGGCTCAAGGTGTTGATCCCCACGGAATACTGAAGCGCCAACAGGGCATCGGCAGCCGTTATCTTACCGCTGCTGTTCATGTCGCCAAGGAGGGTGCTGGTGCTGCCGAGGCTGAAACTTATGCTTGCCGGTGCGTACACATTAACTCCAATTGGACCGCCGTTGCCAAGCTGGCCGCTTCCGTTCTCCCCCCAGGTCCAGACATTGCCGCTGCCATCAATGGCGACGGAGAAAAACTCGCCGGCGGAAATGGCGCTCACGCCGGTAAAGCTTGTGGCCGTTACTTGTTGCGGGGTAGTGGTTTGGTCGACGCCACTCCCTAATCCCAACTGTCCTGCTGCCCCGCCACCCCACGCGTAGACCGTGCCGCTACTTGTGAGGGCCATGCTGTGGGCACGCCCGGCAGCAACGGCCTTCACGCCGGAAAGGCCGGCTACCTGTACCGCGACGGAATTGGCAGTATCAATGCCAAAATTGGTGCTGTTCCCCAACTGCCCCGAAAAATTCCAACCCCACGCCCAGACCGTACCGTCGTTCTTCACGGCCAAGGCATGCCCCCATCCGGCGGCAATGGCCGTAACATTGGAAAGAGAGGTTACTTGCACCGGTGTGGAACTGTTGGTTGTCGAACTGTTCCCTAGTTGGCCATAGTTATTATGGCCCCAGGCCCACACATTGCCGCTGCTGTCGAGCGCCAGGGTAAAATCCGAACCGGCGGCGACGGCCGTGATGGTCGGGCTACCGGTTATGGCCACCGCCGTCGGGATGCTATTTGCAGTATGGGTACCCACATTGGTGCTGGACCCCAATTGACCATAAAAATTGTCTCCCCAAGTGTACACCGTACCGCCGACGATGGCGACACTGTGGTCAGAGCCGGCGGAAATGGCGGTGGCGTTGGAGATCGCGGTTTCGGAACTGTCCACCACTGATACCGGCGTGGCCTGAATTGCGGTGATGGTGGAATTGCCCAACTGCCCGCTGGTATAATTGCCCCACGCCACCATGGTGGTATTGCTCTTGAGAGCCATGCTGTGAGTCTCTCCGGCAGCAACGGCAGTGGCGCTGGAGAGGGTCCCGAATGTGGCGCTGACTGCTCGTGGGGAAAGTTCGTCCGTAGTACTGCCGACGCCTAGCTGCCCCATCATATTGTTGCCCCAGGACCAGACACTGCCGTTGCTTTTCAGCGCAATAACATGAGCGGCGCCGGCGGCTACCCGTGGGGTGGTGGTTGCCTGAACGACGATGGGAGCGAAAGCCAAAAGGGAAAGGCAGATAAAAATATAAAGAGAGGGTCCTCTGGCGGCTTTTTTCTGATGTCCGGTAGAGAGATTACTGCCCATGCTCAACTTCATTCGATAAATCTCCTTTATGCGACAGAAAATCCTGTAAAACCGGTTTTGGTAATTATGTTGAAATTTGGTCAAACCTGTCAAGATATATAAATTTTTCGTTTAGGGAGCCCTCCGGTCCAGGCTGCGGTACTGGATCGCCTCGGCAATATGCTCTTCGAGGATGTGTTCGCTTCCCCCCAGGTCGGCTATGGTGCGGGCGACCTTGAGAATACGGTTGTAGGTGCGGGCCGAGAAGCCCAGGCGGTCGGTGACCAATTCCAGCATGCGGTTGCCGGCGGTGTCCAGTTCGCAATATTTCTTGATGAAGCGGGGCGGCATCTGGGCGTTGCAGTGGATTTTCGTGCCGCGGTAGCGCTCAAGCTGCAGCCGGCGGGAGTTTCCCACGCGGCGGGCGATCTCCAGGGAGCTCTCCGCCTCCCCCCGGTCGGACAGGTCGCGATAGGTGACCGCCGGTACCTCGATATGGATATCGATCCGGTCCAGGAGCGGGCCGGAGATACGCGAGCGGTAACGGTGAATACCGATGGGGGTGCAGACACAGGGGTGGGTGGGATCGGCGAGATAGCCGCAGGGACAGGGGTTCATGGCCGCCACCAGCATCATTCGCGACGGGTAGGTGAGGGTCAGGAGCGAACGCGAGATAGTGACGCGGCCATCCTCTAGCGGCTGGCGCAGCACCTCCAGGACATTCTTTTTAAATTCGGGCAATTCGTCCAGGAACAGGACGCCGTTGTGGGCCAGGGAGACCTCGCCCGGTTTCGGGGTCGTGCCCCCTCCGATCAACCCCACATCGGAAATGGTGTGGTGGGGGCTGCGGAACGGCCGCACGGCCATGAGCGCCCGGCCGTTTTCCAGCAGCCCGCTGATGCTGAAGACCTTGGTGGTTTCGATGGCCTCCTCGAAGGACATGCGCGGCAGGATGGTCGGTATGCGCCGGGCCAGCATGGTCTTGCCGGAACCGGGTGGGCCGATCATCAGGATGTTGTGCCCGCCGCTGGCAGCCACCTCCAGGGCGCGCTTGGCGTGTTCCTGCCCTTTGACCTCGCTGAAATCCTCGCCATAGTCGCAGCCGCTGCTGAAGAGTTCCTGCAGATCGATCCGGCACGGGTCGATGCCCTCCCGACCGCTCAAGAATTCAACCACCTGTGACAGGCTGGTGGCGCCGATGATGTCGATCCCTTCCACCACCGCGGCTTCGGGTGCGTTCTCGGCCGGGAGGATGATGCCCGCCAGCCCGGCCCGCTTGGCGGCGACCGCGATGGAGAGCGCGCCCCGAACCGCCTTGAGGCCGCCGTCCAGGGAAAGTTCGCCCAGCAGGATGTAGTCCCGTAGCCGCCCCCCCTTGAGTACGCCGGTTGCGGCCAGGATGCCGATGGAGATGGGGAGGTCGAAGGCCGCCCCCTCCTTCTTGATATCGGCCGGCGCCAGGTTGGCGGTGATGCGCCGGGCCGGGAAGTCATAGCCCGAGTTCTTCAGAGCCGCCTTGACCCGGTCCTTGCTCTCCTTGACGGCGCCATCGGGCAGCCCGACCGTGGCAAACGAGGGAAGGCCGGGGGCGAGATCAACCTCCACGTCCACCAGGATGGCGTCGATTCCAATGAGGGCGCTGCTTAGGACCTTGGCAAGCATGGGGGCAGGAAACTCCCTTCACCGCCCCGGTTCCGGGGAACCGGGGCAGCGCCGATCAGGGGTTGGTAACCGCAACGATCTTCCAGAATGAAATATTTTCGAAATCCGTCTTGAGCATCTCGCCGCTGGCGACCGGAACAGTGGCCTGGGTTCCCGAATAATCGACCACTACGGGCGAAGAGGAATCGGTCATGAACTGGCTCCCGAGCCCACCTGTGTTCAAGACGGGCTGGCAGGTCACCAGAATGTTCCTTGTGTCGGTGGCCGTACTGGTAATTGTGGCATAAATATTAACAGCTACTTTCGTGTTATCGCTGCCCGTGCCTGACGTTGCCGACAAACTGGAAACCGTTACCGTTCCAAGGGTCACGGAACCGTCAGTTGTTCCCGTGGTGGTGGTAAAGGTCGTAGTGTAGCCGCCGACCGTAACCGTCGTAACCTTTGATGCCGAAGAGTCACTCGACGATTTTTGCCTCACCTGCAGGTATTGCCCTATCTTGATGGTGACATTGGAAGTGTTAGAGGAGAACGACCCACCATCTATGGAATATTCGCCATTCGTGATAGACAGGCTGGCCGGAAACTGGTTGCCCAGGATCTGGACCTTGTTGGATAGGATATAGGTGTTTTTCGGGACATCCGTCTGGCTCGCAAAGGTAAAACTCATCGGCTCCGACAAATTTCCGCACCCGGCAGGCAACAGCATCATGAGCAGCAAGAAACATCCGATTATTCCGAATTTCATCCATGATCTCCTTTGTGCCTGCACGGTCTTCGCCGCCTGCATGGCGGGTGTTTCCCTTATGATCGTCGTAGCCACTTGGTTCAAGCACCTACGGTTTCAGCATGATGAAGCCCATCTGCCGGCCGGTATCGCCGTTATCCCTCCGATAGGAGAAGAACAGGTCCTTCCGGCAGCAGACGCACAGGTCGGAAACCTGTATCGCGGAGGCCGGCACGCCGGCGGTCAGCAGCAGGTCCCGGTTGGCGGCGGCCATGTCGAGCCGCCACTTGCCCTCGCCGTGAGCTTCCGTAAACGATTCCCAGGGCAACCCGTTCTGGAGAAAGGCCTGCCGGACCGGAGCATCGACTTCATAGCAACACTTTCCGATACCGGGTCCGATGGCGGCCTGCAACTCCTTTGGCTCGCAGCCGAAGAGCGATTTCATCCCGGCGACTGTTTTGGCAACCACCTTGGCGGCGGTTCCCTGCCAGCCGGCATGGACTGCGGCCACCACGCCCCGCGCCGGGTCGCAGAGCAGGATCGGCAGGCAGTCCGCCACGCAGATGCCGATCATGACGCCGGGCTGGTTGGTTATGATGGCGTCGCTCTCAACACTGGAAAAATGGCTGTAATCCTCGTTGGGTTCGTCGATTACCAGGATGTCGCTGCCGTGCACCTGCCGCACGCTGACCAGGGCCTCCTGATTGACGCCGAAGGCGCGCGCGAGGAGGCTGCGGTTCCCCTCGACGTTAAATCCCTGATCCAGGGTGTTAAGCCCCAGATTGAGCGAGTTGTATGGGGGACGCGACACCCCTTCGTGCCGGGTGGTAAAGCCCTGGACGGACCGGTCCGCGCCATCGAAATCGACGGCCAGGTAATGGATGCGCCCCGAGCGCTTCATCTGCATGCTGACTCCTCCAAAAATCCTTTTGCGTTATGCGGCTCTTTGCGCTTTAATAGGCGTGCGGCTATCGTTCTGCCGACGGCGCTGCACCTTGATATAGATGGCGATTATGACGGCACTCGCCAGCACGACCCAGGCCAGGGCCTTGTGGGAATACTGCAAGATCAACTGTTGGTTCTCGCCGATGAAATAGCCGATGCCGGCCAGTATGCTGCACCAGACGCCCGCCCCCGCCAGGGTGTAGAACGAGAACTTGAGATGGTTCATGCCGGACAATCCGGCCGGAATGGAAATCAGGTGCCGGACCACCGGCAAAAGCCGGCCGATGAAGGTCGATATCTCGCCGTGCCGCAAAAAGAACCGTTCCACCTTTTCAAACTTCTCCGGCGTAATCAGAACGTATTTGCCATATTTGACGACCAGCGGCCGTCCCAGGTAATGGGAAACCAGATAATTGGCATAGGCGCCCACAAGGCTTCCCAAGGTACCGCACAGAATGGCAACCCCCAGGTTCATGCTCCCCTGGAAAGCCAGGTAGCCGGCCGGCGGCATGACCAGTTCGCTCGGCACCGGAATCACCGAACTTTCCATGGCCATCAGCAGAAAGATGCCGGGATAGCCCATGGAGCCGATGGTATCGAGAAGCCACTGGATTACGGTATGCATGAAGAAACTCCGTTCCTGAACCGGGTAACGTCACAGATTCGCATTCAAAATTTATATACTACTCTTTTATAACGATTCGGGCAACAGCAGATACATATCAGCCTGCGCAGCCCAGAAAAGCCGGCCATGAATATCCTCGACAGACTGAAAACCGAGATCCTTACCGGAGACGGGGCCGTCGGCACCATGCTCTACGCAAAGGGGATCGGGCTCGACAGCAATTTCGAGCACTTGAACCTTGTGCGCCCGGCGCTGGTCCTGGAGTTGGCTCGCGAATACGCCGCCGCCGGGGCCCAGGTGATCGAGACCAATACCTTCGGCGCCAACTACACCAAACTGTCGGCCATCGGATTGGGGCACAAGGTCGGCGAGATCAACCGGGCCGGAGCCCGCATCGCCCGCGAGGCGGCAGGGAAGACCGTGCTGGTGGCCGGCTCGGTGGGCCCCCTGGTGCGCATGAAGGGCGAAGAGCAGGTGTTGACCGCCGACGTCATGGAAGACCATTTCCGGATGCAGTGCGCCGCTCTGGCCGAGGGGGGGGTGGACCTGCTCCTGCTGGAGACCTTTGCCTCGCTGGAACAGTTGGTCGCCGCGACGCGGGCGGCCCGTGAAACCGGCCTGCCGGTCTGCTCCTCCATGGCCTTCATGGAGGGGGGGCGGAGCGGAGACGGCACGACGGTAGAGTCCTTCTGTACCGCCGTGGAAGCGGCCGGAGCGGATATGCTGGGCGCCAACTGCGGCGCCGGTCCCCTGGAACTGGTCAAGGTCGTGCGCCGGTTGGCGGCCCTGACCGCAAAACCGATCTCCGCCTATGCCAACAGCGGCTTTCCCGAGTACCACGAGGGGCGCTACATCTACCGCGCCACCCCCGATTATTTCGCCGCCATGGCTGAAGAGATGGCCGCCGCCGGGGCCAACCTGATCGGCGGCTGCTGCGGGACCACACCGGAACACATCGCCTCCCTCGCCCGCACCCTGGCGGGCCGGGCGCCTGCCCCGCGCACTCCCGCCGCTTCCCGCGCCTCCGCCGGGCCGCAGGAAGGCGCCCGGCCCGGCGGAGCATCATTCCTGGACCCGTGGGGAACCCGCAAGGTCATCACCGTCGAGTTGGACCCACCCAAGGGGATGGACTGTCGCCGGATCGTGGAGAACAGCAGACGCCTTAAGGAGGCCGGGGTCGATGCCATCAACCTAGCCGAAAACCCGCTGGCCCGCCCCCGTATGGGGAACATCGCCCTGGGCAGTATCATACGGCGCGAGGTCGGCATCGAAGTCATCATCCACGTCACCGGCCGGGACCGCAACCTGATCGGGATGCAATCCGACATGATGGGCGCCAGCCTCCTGGGCTTGCGCACAATCCTGGCGGTGACCGGCGACCCGGCCGCCATGGGGGACCATGCCGGCGCCACCTCGGTCTTCGACCTGCACTCTTTCACCCTGATCAAGCTGCTGTCCGACATGAACCGCGGCGTGAACGCCATCGGCAATCCCATTGGCGGCGGGACCGGCTTCACCATCGGGGCAGCCTTCAATCCCAACACCAAGAACATGGCGGTCCAGGCCGAACGGCTGCGCAAGAAGGTGGCAAACGGCGCCCGCTTTGCCCAGACCCAGCCGGTCTACGACCCTGCCCTGTTCCTCGAGGCGCTTGAACAGACCCGCGATTGCGGCATCCCGCTCCTGCCGGGGGTCATGCCGCTCGTCAGCGAACGCAATGCCGAGTATCTGCACAACGAGGTGCCGGGCATCACCGTGCCGGACGCGATCCGCGCCCGCATGAAGGGGCTGGAAAAGGAGGCCGGTGCACGGGAAGGGCTGGCCATTGCCAAGGAATTCATCGACGCCACCTTCACCGCCGCCGGAGGCTACTACCTGATCCCACCCTTCGGCAAGTGCGAACTGGCCCTTGAATTGATCGATCACATCCATGCACGGGAAAGGGAACAGCGATGACACGAACGATCATAGGGGGCTTCCTCCTGATGTGCTGCCTGATGACGGCGGCATGCAGCGTACCGAATTCGACCATCCGCGATGAGTTCGAAAAAAGCACGAAAGCCTACAACAAGTTGCTGCGCTGGCATGAGATCGAGGGAGCCGGCATGATCTATGTGGAACCGGAGTTGCGCGACGGGTTCATGAAAGCCGCCGCCGACATCAAAAAGCGTGAGGTCACCATCACCGATTTCCGCATCCTGACCTCCGAATGCCTGCCGGACAAGGGGACCGGCGAGGTCATGGCCGAGTTCGACTATTACGTTCTTCCCTCCAACCGCATCAAGACCCAGAGCTACCATCAGGATTGGGTCTATCGCGACATCGACGAACATAAGAGCTGGAAGATAAAGAGCGGCCTGCCCCCCTTCGAATGAGCATCGTGAGACCCTTTGCCGGACAGATAGCCGCCTTTTGCACCTACCTGGAGACGGAGCGCAACGTTTCGCCCCATACCCTTTCAGCCTATCGTCGCGATCTGGAACAGTTGGCGGCCTTTGCGGCCAAGGAACGGGGCGATAGCGTCTCCGCCGGGGAAGTGGATCATCTGCTGCTGCGGCGCTACCTGGCCCAGCTCGGCAAAACAGCCAAGAAGAGTTCCATCGGCCGGAAGCTTGCCGCTGTGCGGACTTTTTTCCGCTTCCTGCTGCGTCGGGGTGAAATCGACAAAAACCCGGCGGAATTGACCGCCACGCCCAAGAGGGAGCAACGTCTGCCCTTCCACCTGGATATCGATCAGGCCACCGCCCTGATGGAAGCGCCTACGGCAGACGAAAAGTACGTCCTTCGGGATCGGGCCGTCCTGGAGCTGCTCTATTCCAGCGGTTTGCGCGTTTCCGAGCTGACCGGCCTGGACATCGGCGATATCGATCTGGCCGGCGGCATGGTGCGGGTGATGGGTAAGGGGGGCAAGGAGCGCATCGTACCGGTGGGAAGCCGCGCAACCCTTGCCGTTCGGGAATATCTGGCCCAGCGCGGGGAACCGGCCGGGAGCGGAGCGCTCTTCCTCAATACCCGCGGCCAGCGCATCAACCGCCGGAGCGTGGCGCGCATCGTGGATGCCCACGTTCTGAGGGTCGCCGCCTTCAAGCATATCTCGCCCCACACCCTGCGGCACACCTTCGCCACCCACATGCTGGAGGGAGGGGCCGACCTCAGGTCGATCCAGGAGCTTTTGGGCCATGCATCCCTCTCCACCACCCAGAAATACACCCACGTCGGAATCGACCGCCTGATGGAAGTCTACGACAAGGCACATCCCAAGGCAAAGAACCCGGCATAAACAGTTTGTTGAGAAACGTCCGGAGGTGGGCCGGACGCCAGGCGCCCGAAACGGAGCGGCCGAGGCATAAAACAAGTAGCCAGGCCTACGTCGCGAGTACCGCACAACGCCGCAGACGGCTCTCCGCAATAGCTTTACAACAGCCTGTAAAAGGAGAATTGCATCCATGAGCCGCACCCTCATCAGCATGATCGAGCAGATGGAACCGGGCGTTGTAGTCCTCAACGGCGACCTGACCGTTTCCTCCATCAGCAGCATGATCTTTCTGATTTTCGGGAACGTTCCCCGGGAGCGGCTCTTCGAGGGAGACCTGCTCGGCCTGCACCGTGAGGACGTTCGTACAAAGGTGGCCGAAACATTGCGTCTGGCCCATCAGGCCCGACGGCATATCCCGCTCTCCCTGAAAATCATCTCCACCGAGGGTCAGGACCGCTACCTGGTGGTCAAACTCTTTTCCCTCGCTGAGCGGGAGCCTGCCGACGATAAGATCTGCGCCCTGTTTTATGACATCACCCCCCTTATCCTGGCCGAGCGAAAGCTGATCAGGCTGCCGGTAACCCTGCGGGGAGAGATCCACCTCCTGAAACCGGAGGAGATTGTCTTCCTCAAGGCGGACAACATCTATGCCTCGATCTGCACGGAATCGGGCGAGTATCACTGCGACATGTCCCTGGGCGCCATCGAAAAACGCCTTTCCGGCGAGATGTTCTTCCGTATCCATCGCAGCTACCTGGTCAATATCGCCAAGGTTCGCAAGGTACACCGCGAGCGCCATGAATGCTCCGTCGAGGTGGGGTCGGGCGAAGTGCGCCTGCCGGTCAGCCGCGACAAGCTGCAAGACTTCCTGGTGGAGATCGGCCTCAAATAGGTTGGTTTACCATTCACCCTCTGTTTCCTGCCTTTCACAAGCCCGGAATACCTCCGGCAAGATCCCGCTGTTTCGCCTCCCGACGACTGGCGTATTCTGAGCGCAAATACTTGATCAGAATGCTTTTTCTAAGGGGGATGTATGGACGTGGCACACAATGGTCATGACAAGCGAAGCGTCGATCCGGCGGCCGTGGAGATGCTGCGGATCGCCGACCGGGAAGGGTACGCCACCATCTGGGAACGTTATGAAAAGCAACAACCCCAATGCAGCTACGGCCAACTGGGAACCTGCTGCCGGATTTGCTCCATGGGGCCCTGCCGGATCGATCCCTTCGGAGAAGGACCTACCCATGGCGTGCCGACACCATCGTAGCCCGCAACCTGGCCCGCATGGCTGCCGTCGGCTCTTCCTCCCACTCAGACCACGGCCGCAAGGTTGCCTTGCTGCTCAAGGCCGTGGCCGATGGCAGCAATACCGATTATGGCATCAGCGACCCGGAGAAACTCCTGGCCGTGGCCGGGCGGCTCGACATCGCCACCAGCGGCCGTTCGCTGCCGGATGTGGCGGCCGAGGTGGCGGCCATGGCCCTCGACTGTTTCGGCAACCAGGGCGAAGAGCCGATCGTCTTCATGGAAAAGTACATGCCGAAGAAACGTTTCCAGCGCTTGAAAGATCTGGAAGAATCGCTCTACGAATCCACGGGCGCCAAAACCGGTTTCCTGCCGCGGGCCGTCGACCGCGAAGCGGTGGATATCCTGCACCGTACCCACTTCGGATGCGACCACGACCCGCTCTCCATGGTGGCCCAATCGGTGCGCTGCTCCCTGTCCGACGGCTGGGGCGGTTCGCTGATCGCCACCGAACTGCAGGACATCCTGCTGGGAACGCCGACCATCAAGTCGGTCAAAGCCAATTTGGGGGTATTGGAAGAGGAG
Organism: Geobacter sp. AOG2; assembly: GCF_019972295.1. NCBI lineage: Bacteria > Pseudomonadati > Thermodesulfobacteriota > Desulfuromonadia > Geobacterales > Geobacteraceae > Geobacter > Geobacter sp. AOG2. The sequence continues at coordinate 2,965,609 of NZ_BLJA01000001.1, read as the reverse complement.
AGCGTCAATGTGATCGTCCATGGCCACGAACCGATCCTCTCGGCCAAGGTGGTGGAAATGGCCCAATCGGAAGAATGCCGGAAAGCGGCCGAGGCGGTGGGCGCCAAGCGGGTTAACGTGGTTGGGTTGTGCTGTACCGGCAACGAGGTGCTGTTGCGCCAGGGAGTCGGCATGGCGGGCAATGAATCCCACAGTGAACTGGCGATCATGACCGGGGCGGTGGATGCCATGGTGGTGGACGTGCAGTGTATCTACCCGGCCCTGGCCGACCTCTCCTCCTGTTTCCACACCAGGTTCATCACTACCAGCGAGCAGGCCAAAATCCCCGGTGCACTGCACATCCAGTTCGAGGAACAGCATGCCGACGCCATCGCCACCCGCATCATCAAAACCGCCATCGACGCCTTTCCCAACCGCAACAAGGCGCGGGTCTACATCCCCCAGCACAGTTCCACCGCAATTGTCGGCTTCACGGTAGAGGAGATCGTCAAAGCCTTGGGCGGCACGCCCCAACCGCTGATCGACCTGATCGTGAACGGCACCATCAAGGGGGTGGCGGGGATCGTCGGCTGCAACAACGTCAAGGTGCAGCAGGATTTTTTCCACAAGACCCTGACTACCGAGTTGATCAAACGCGACATCCTGGTGATCGGCACCGGCTGCTGGGCCATCGCCGCCGCCAAGGCGGGCCTGATGGATTTGCCGGCCCAGGAACTGGCCGGCCCGGGGCTAAAGGCGGTCTGCAAGCAGTTGGGCATCCCGCCGGTGCTGCATATGGGGTCGTGCGTCGATTGTTCCCGCATGCTCAACCTGGCCGGCGCCCTTGCCGACCACCTCAAGATCGATATCTCCGACCTGCCGCTGGTCGGTTCTGCTCCGGAGTGGACCACGGAAAAAGCGGTGGCCATCGGCACCTATTTCGTCGGTTCCGGCATCCCGGTGCACCTGTGGCCACTGCCGCCGATCCTGGGGGGCCCGCAGGTGACCAAGATCCTCACCGAGGATGCCAAGGACGTGCTGGGGGGCTGGTTCTTCGTCGAGGAGGACCCGAGCAAAACTGCCGACCGCATGGAGCAGATCATCATGGAACGGCGCGCCGCGCTGGGTATCTGAAAGGGGGCCCGCATGTGTCAATCGCAATCATCAGGATCTCGTGTAGTCATCACCGGCAAGGGGGGGGTGGGCAAGACCACCCTCACTTCCTGCCTGGCAACGGTGCTGGCCAAAAATGGCATCAATGTCCTGGCGGTGGACGAGGATCCGCAGATGAATCTGCCCCAAGCCTTGGGAGTTGGATTCGAGGCCGCCGCCCACATCGTACCGCTCAATCGGCATGCCGACTATATCGAGGAAAAAACCGGCATCCGCCCCGGCAGAAGCGGCTGGGGGGCATTGTTCAAGCTGAACCCCGACGTAGAGGACGTGGTGAGCCGTTTCGGCCTGAAGGTAGCCGAGAACCTCAACCTGCTGGTGATGGGTACGGTACGGCAGGCAGGCGGTGGCTGCCTGTGCGCGGAAAACGTCCTTCTGGACGCCACTATCCGGCATCTGGCGCTCCGCAGCAACGAGGCCATCCTTCTGGACACCCAGGCCGGGGTGGAGCATTTTGGCCGCGCACTGGCCAAGGGCTTCGGCCAATGCCTGGTGGTGGCCGACACCTCCTTCAACGCCCTGAGCGTGGCCTGCCATTCGGCCAGCCTGGCCCGCCAGAGCGGCATCCCGCTGGTCTACCTCGTGGTGAACAAGATCCCGGCAGGCGGGGCGACCAGATTGCAGCAATTCAAAGAGGAGAGCGGCCAGAATCCGGATGCCCTCTTCGACGCCGTGATCGAGTTGCCGGCCGAGGTACAACTGCAAGCCCTTGACCCCGATGTAACCAGGATCATGGATGATCGTCACAGCGCCTACGCCACCGCCGTGACCGTTCTGGCCTCACGCCTGAACACACCGCCCTGTACCTGTAGCAGCGACCATAATCATGTGCACGGGCATCACCACGCACATTGATGAACACGTTCGAAGACATTTTTTGCAGCAAATAACGTCCTTAACATACGCTGCCCGCTTATCGGGACCAGGGAGAACCAGCCATGAAACGGATATTCGTCGATTACAAGAAGTGCCTGGCCTGCAAGGCCTGCGAAACCGCCTGCGCCGTGGAGCATCACCCCGCCCGCAGCCTGCCGGCGGCCCTGGGGGACCGGAAGACCCAGATCAATGTGCGGGTGTTGGGGATCGAGCATGAGTCATTCCCCCTGTCGTGCCGTCACTGCGACCCGGCCGATTGCCTCAACGCCTGTCCCTCCGGCGCTATCAGCCGGGATGCCGAGAGTGGCGCGATTCTGCTGGACGCGGCCATGTGCAAGGCGTGCGCCATGTGCGCCATGGTCTGCCCCTTCGATGCCATCTCGTTCAAGGTGACCCACCGTTCCTGCTATGGCCGGGATGTGGCCTACAAGTGCGATCTGTGCAACGAGCGGGTCAAGGTCGGCGGGAAACCGGCCTGTGTGGAGGCCTGCCATTCCGGCGCCTTGGTATATACCGACTATGACGCAAACCGCTCCAAGCGGGCCTCTAAAAGCCTGCGCACCTATCTGTTGGGGGCTGAAGGTCTTCCCGCCCAGCTTGAGTTGTTCAGGGAACTGCGCAGAAAAGAGTTCTCCCGACGCCGGGGAGGTGAGTGATGAAGGTGGTGACGGTCGGAACCGGCATGGCGGCGGCTGAGTTCGTCCAGCGGCTCAGGCTGGACGGATTCGGGGGGGAGATCGTCATGTGCAGTGACGAAGGTTTTGCCCCCTATTCTCCCTGCGTGATCCCCTTCTACCTTGCCGGAGAACCGCTGGACACGGTTTACTGGAAGGGCAAGGATTTCTACGAGCGTTACCGGGTTGGGGCGCGCCTCTCCGACCCGGTGGTCGAGGTGGATGCGGAGCAACACGTGGTCAGAACTGCCGCCGGACGGAGCGAATCCTATGACCGGCTGTTCTACGCCACCGGCGCCCGCAGCTGGTATCCCCGCCCGGAATGGCTGGAGACGCAGGGCGTGTTCGGCTTCAAGACCCTGAGCGACATGGTGGCCATCGACAGCTACATCAGGGAACACAATATCAGGAAGGCGGTGGTCTTCGGCGGCGGTTTCATCGGCGTCGATGCCGCTCTGGCCTTGTGGCACCGGGGTCTGGATATCACCCTGGTGCATCGCAACACGCGCGTACTGTCCCAGATGATCGACGAAGAGGGAGGGCAATTCGCTACTCGCAAACTGGCGGAGAAGACCGGTATCCACATCCGCCTGAAGAGCACGGTCAGCGAGATCGTCGCCAATAATGGCCAACTTGCGTCGGTGCAGCTCTCTGACGGCAGTACGGTGGAAACCGCCTTGTTGATTGTCTCCATCGGCGTTTCCCCCAACTCCGAGCCGCTGCGGGGGGATGACAAGGGGGTGCCCGGCGACCCGCAGATGCTGACGGAGGCCGGCATCTACACCGCCGGGGATGTGGCCGTCACCTGGCACGCCGTTACCGGGGCGACCGGTATCTACGCCACCTACCCCAACGCCATGCAACAGGCCCGTATTGCGGCCCGGCACCTGCTGCACGGAGACGGCACCTTCAATGGATCAATTAATACCAACGTGCTCAAAAAACATATCGACTTTCCCATTGTATCGGCCGGAAACTTTTCCGGCGAGGCGGTGACCTGGCAACAGGGAGACGTCTGGCGCAGGGTCTACCTACAGGACGGCATGATCAACGGCTACATCATCATCGGCGACACCCGCCTCTCCGGCTATATCTACCAGCTCTATCTGTCACGCAAATATGTGGATAGGACTATCAGAGAAATCTTGTCAGCGTCGCGACATGACAGTTACTACCGCAGTATGCTGGGGTTGGCCGTGCCGCTTGCAGCCTAGTGTCCCCCATGCATTTTAATTCCTTCGTCTTGAATCCGCCCTTCCTCGGTAGCGCATAAAAAACGGGAGGTGAAATCTCACCCCCCGTTGTCTTCCAAGCTGTTTAGCCGCGTCTAGCCCAACGCGACCACAATCCTGTCCCCTTCGCCGACCTTGAGCTTCTTTTCGATGCCCGGTCCGACAATGATCGCGCCGTCGTACTGCTGGCTCATGTCGTTCATGACCATGACCGGAAATGTCCCGCTCGTACCCACAGCCTCGTTGACCAGCTTCAGTTTTTTAAACGGGGCCTTGTAGTAGTCGGTGATATATTTGGACGTCGGCTGACTGACGGCGATCATGCCGAGCGAGTCGAAACTGCTGCCGGCCTCCTTGTTTGCCAAGTGGCTGACGCGCAGCCTGAGAGTACCGGCGGCGCCATCCTGAGCCGCGGGAACCTCGGCCCGCTGCCCCGAGGCCGCAGGCACTCCCGGTTTCGGCAGAAGCGATTCCAGTTTTTTGACCGCAAGGTTAAGGGTAATGAACAGGACCTGGAGATTGATGTTCTTGGCGCACAGAAGACAGAGCATGGCGCCGGGGAAGGCCTTAACCAGTATACGACCTTCGGCGTAGCGCAGATCAAGGATATCGAGGGTCTGCCCGATCTGTAGCCCGTAGAGGCCCTCCTGCGTCAGGGCCGCGGCTTTTTTGAGGGTCGGGACATCGATCAACGACGGAAAAGCGTGCGCCAGAACCTCTCCCTTGTCGCTGAAAACCGCGCTGCCGATGACACCTTCAACGCTGTTTATATGCTGCAAGATTGCCTGCATGATGCCAGTCTCCTACTTAGGTTTCCGGATGGAAACTACTTGCCGGGGATCAATACCGCCTTGATTTCCCTTTCGACGCTGTCCAGATTGGCTTCCGGTTTGACGGCGATACCGAGATAGTGTTGTTTGGAGTCGTACATCAGCAGGTGATACGTCTTCGTCTGTACGGCCGATGCCTTGAGATCCCCCAAACCCATCAATTCACCGAAGCGGTTGCCGGTGGTGGCCAGGAAGAGCCCCTTGGCGGCCAGGGCCGCGGCCTCGACACTGTTATCCTGGATCGGCCGGCCTTCCTTGTCCAGTAATACCGCGTACGACACGGCCTGAATATCCTGAAGCCGCGCTGCCAGCTTGCTCATGGTCCGCCGCGGCGTCACGGCCGGGGCCGCCGCGGTGCTCGCCGCAGGCGTTCCGGCATTTTCCTCATCCATACGGCGAAGCGCCTCGAGCAGCAGGAAATCAGTACGATAATGGATCGTGCAAACGTTGGAGGTCATTTCAGGGTGGATGTCGAAGACGCCGCCGGGCCACTTGATGATCCGGTAGATGGCCTCCTCACCGATCTCCGCGCCCAGCTCGGCATGAATGATCTCGCCATCGACAAAATAGATGGCGCCTTTTTGCTCGCCGTACTCGACGGTGATGCAGCCCGTGTACTTGTTGTGTCCCTTGAGCTGGATGACGTCCGTGAGGGAAAGACCCGCCACGGCGCCTTGGAAACCGCTTATCTCATCAGCCATCGCTACCGCCCCGGGAGTAAAATGATCATATGGTGACAGGCAGGCAAACCGCGTTATTTAAAGCACAACTGCATGACAAGTTCAAGCAGTAAATAGCCGGGAAAAATGAAAAAACCCCGCCGGAGAGACCGGCGGGGTTGGGGCAAAAACGATATCGGCTGTTATTCACACAGGTCGACTTTGACGTCCCAGTTTTTGATCTTCATGGTGCCGTTCTTCTCCAGATTGAGATGCATCTTGAAGGCGCGGTCCCACAGCTGCGGTTCATGACCGACCTTACGCCTGAGGCAGTCGGCTTTGGCCATCTCGAAGTACTCGCTGAGGATCGGCTTGTAATCCGGATGGGCGCACTTGTCGATGATGACCTTGGCGCGGTCGCGCGGGCAGAGGCCGCGCAGGTCGGCCAGGCCCTGCTCGGTAATCACGCAGTCCAGGTCATGTTCGGTATGGTCGATGTGGGAGCAGTGCGGCACCACACACGAAATGCCGGTCGGGTCGGTCTTGCTCGGGCGGCTCGACGGGGTGTGCATCATCTTGAGGAAACCGTTACGCAGGAAGTCGCCGGAGCCGCCCAGGCCGTTGATCATGCGGGTACCGCCGACCAGGGTCGAGTTTGCATGGGCGTAGATGTCGATCTCTACCGGGGTGTTCATGGCGATGACCCCCAGGCGGCGGATCGGCTCCGGTGCGTTGGAGATGGAAAGCGGCCGCAGGGTAATCTTGTCGAAATACTTGTCCATATTTTCGAAAAATTTAGGGAAACCCGGTGTTGCCGAAAGCGAGAGCGAACAGGAGGAGGCGGCGTCGAGTTTGCCCGAGTCGAACAGGTCGAGCATGGTGTCCTGAAGCACCTCGGTGTAGACGGACAGGTTGTAGAAGGGGCCCTTGGCCAAACCGCCGATAACGGCGTTGGCGATGGAGCCGACACCCGACTGGATCGGCAGCAGGTTGTCCGGCAGTCGTCCCATCTTTACTTCATGGCTGAAGAAATCAATGATGTGGTTTGCAATGGCTTCGGAGGTATCGTCCTGCTCGGCAAATGCGCGTCCTTGGTCACGAAGCTTGGATTCGACCACAGCCACGATCTTGTTCGGATTGCAGGGGATGGAGGTCGATCCGATACGGGAGTTTGCCTTGGTGATATTGAGAACCTGACGGTTCGGCGGAGTACCGCAGGAGACCAGGTCGTGAATCCCTTCGAATGAGGGCTGGCCGGTGTTGACCTCGACGATGATCTTGTCGCAGATCATCAGAATCTCGGGGATGACGCCGCAGGAGGAGGTGGGAACCAGGCCGCCGTCCTCGGTGATGGCGGAAACCTCGATGATGGCCAGATCAAGCTTGCCGGTCTCGCTGTCCTTTGTGTAGAAACCATAGCCCAGATCCTGGGCGAACAGGGACAGGTGCTTGTCGCCCATGCGGATGCGACCCTCATTGATGCCGGCGGCGATGTTCTTGCCGGTCTGATAGGGCCAGCGGCGATCAATCATGTCGAGGGTAGCCCAGCGGTCTTCGGTTTCGGCCCCGACCGACGCGCCGATGAACAGGTTGAATTTCCATTTGCCCTGAAGATTGTTCTTTTCCACATGATCAGCCAAGGCAATGGGCACCACCTTCGGGTAACCGGCGGGAGTAAAACCGGACCAGCCCAGGTTCATACCCGGCTTGAAGAACTGAATGGTTTCTTCGGCCGTCATGACCTTGCTCAAAAGTGACTTGTGGCGTACGCGATCTTGCAAAGTACCGTAATCGGACATCTTCTACCTCCTGTTTGCATTTAGTGTCTACAGGCTCATACCGTCCTGAAAATCCCAGTGGCAATGCGATACGGCAATACTAAAAAAATGCAGTAGTTACAGGTAATTATGCCATAAATAGCAGTGTTAGCCTGAGTAGAACTGAATTTTACTATCGCAAGAAAGTTTAGTCAAGTTAAAATGTATACAGTTTTAGCGTCACCTCCGTGCGATCACTACGCAATCACGGCAAGACACAGGGTTTTGAAAGCGGTCAGTCTTGATAATCGACGGCAACGATAGAGGAGCATACCGACTTCATGTGGGGCAGGATCTCTCCGGCATGGTAGGGGTGAACCTGGTAAGCCTGGAGATCGTCCAGGGAGTCGAACTTCGTCACCAGAGCGAGATCATAGGAGCGCTCCGAACGGATGACATCGATACCGGCCTCCAGGTGGCGCAACTGGGGGACCTTGCCCTGCATGCCGAGCAATTTCCCACGGGTAGCGGCAAGATTCTCGGCACTGGCATCGGACAGCTTGAAAAAGACGATATGGGTGATCATGGCACGGTAACTCCTTGGTTGATGGCTTGCGGTGGCCCCGAAAGATGGCTATCGGTATACCGCGCCACGCCGTCGGTGTCAATGACGCCGTCCCGCTCCTCATGCGTGCTTGCGGATCGCCATTGCTGTGCTACAGTTTTGACACAGGCAAACAAATTCGCGGATACGGAGGTCGCCATGCCGGAAAAACTCTTGATACCATCCGTTGAGATGAGGCTCAGTTCCCTACTGGAATTCAGCCGCAGGCGGGAACAGGGCGCTTCGTCCCCCCACAAGCACAAAGCGAGGCAGACCATCACCATCTCCCGCGAGTTCGGCTGCGAGGCATATACTGTGGCGGAATGCCTGCGGGAGCTCATGGAGAAGAAGCGCGGCGAACCATGGATGCTCATGGACAAGGGGCTTCTTGAGGAGATTGCCCACAATCACGACCTGTCCGCAAACGTCATGAACAGTCTGGGGGAAAAAAGCCGTTTTCTGGACGAGATACTGGCGACGTTCTCTTCACGCTGGAAAAGCGAAAAGGATTATTTCCGGGTGCTGTGCCGCCATGTGCTTTCCCTGGCGGAAGAAGGCAATATGATCATCCTCGGCCGGGGCAGTTCCATTGTTACCCAACCCTTGAAGAACTGCTTCCATTTTCGCATGTACGCCTCGCCGGGGTTCAAGGTGCGCTCCATTGCCAACCGACTGGGTATTGAGGCCGAGGAGGCCGAAAAGATCATCGCCAGGAAGCAGAAACAGCGGGACAACTTCATCCGCGACTTTCTGGATCGGGATGCCCACGACCTGAGCTTTTATCACCTGGTCTTCAACAACGACAAGAATAGCGTAGAAACCATCGCCCGCACCATTGCGGAGTATGTGACGGCCCATTAAGCCACGATGCCCCAAAATGGCTGATGGACGAAAGACAAAAGGGGCGCCGGAAGGCGTCCCTTTTGTTTGGCAAAACCTGAGTCACACCGCCGGCTTTTCGGGCCGGATACGGTTCAGGCAGCGGCGGGGGATTGCGGCAGGGGCCGGAGAAAGACCACATAGGCTCCCCCTCCGCCCATCTCCCGCGGGGCCGGTGCGAATTCAAGCACCATCTCACGGCCGGCGTCCCGCAGCCAGGAGGCCACCGCCTGTTGCAGCACCGGCTCACCCGGAGAATTGATCCCCTTGCCGGTAATCACCAGGGCGGCCTTCTGCCCCCTGTGCCGCGCCGCGTCCAGGAAACGGGGAAGCGCGGCCAGCGCCTCTTCCCGGGTAAGACCGTGCAGGTCGAGTTGATGGGAAACGGAAATAATGCCCCGCCTCACCTGCCGCAGACGATTGCCCGACAACGGTTTCAACTCTTCATCGGCGGAGGGAGAATCGACGAATTTCGTTTCCAGTTTCAAGCGGCCGATCTCCTGCAGAAACAACTCTGCGGATTCCCGGTCGTCGTCGGGAGGAGAAGAAGATCGTGCCTGCCTACCGGCGGCGGAGGAAGCCGTTTTGCCCTTATCCGCCCCCCCCGGCGGAGCGCCCAGCGATCTTACGCCGGCCATCGCCTGCAGGAACAGGTCACTGTCGCCCTCCTCAACTGGTGCCGGCCGGTCCGCCCGCTTACCATCAACGCCCCTGCGCCCGCTCTGCTGCGTGCGCGACACCGTCACGCCGGCCATGGCCCGCAGGAACAGCTCACTGTCCTCCTCAACCGGCTGCACCTCATGGGCGAGAGGCCGGGAAGGAGGCGGCACGGCATCCGGCTCTTTCCGGGAGAGGTCCATCCCCTTCAAGGCGGCAAAAGGGGTCGCACGATATTGGCCGACCGCCGCCGATTTTTCCTGGTGTCTCTTTTTAGCCATCAGTCCTTGGCCACCAGGGTGATCTCAATACGCCGGTTCTTGGCACGCCCCTCCTTGGTGGCATTGTCGGCCACCGGCTTGTATTCGGAAAAGGCAGCGGCCGAGAGGTTCGCCGGATCGATCCCCTGCTGTTGCAGGTATTTGGCTACGTTGATGGCGCGGGCTGCGGAAAGTTCCCAATTCGAGGGAAACTGGGCCGACCTGATCGGTACGTCATCGGTGTGCCCCTCAATGCGGATCGACTTATCCCTGACCTCTTTCAGGGTCGGGACCATCTTGAGCAGGATGGCGATACCGTCCGGCTTGACATCGGCCCTGCCGGAATCAAACAGGATGGCGGCTTCCATGTTGACGGTCAATTTTCCCTTCAACTCCGAGATGGTCACCTGCCCTTGGGCGATCTCGCTCTTCATGTTCTCCAGCAGGTGTTCGTAGGTACTGCTGACCTCCTTGACCTTCTCTTCCTTGGCCTTCTGGAGAGCGGCAATCTCGCCCCTGAGCTGCCCGTTCTCCCCCTCCAGATCGGCAACCTTCTGGCGCAGATCGCTGATATTCTTCGAAAGGGTGTCGGCTTTAGCCTTAAGCACCTGCTCCAGTTCGTTCTTATCCTTGGTGAGTGCCTGCTTGTCCTTGGCCAAACCGGCGGCCTCGGCCTTCAGCTTGTCAAACTCGTCCTTCAACGCGCTATTGTCGGCGCTCAGCTTCCCGTATCGCTGTTTAAGGTCGCCAAGCTCGCTCGATAGCCCTTTGGCCTCATCCTCCTTCATCTGGTACTTGCTCTGGGAGACGCAACCGTTCAACACGAGGGCCATCAGGGCTGCCACCACCAGATATATGGTTCGTCTCTGCACTCTCGACCTCCTTGGGATTTTTCAATGGGGATGAAAGAAGCTGCCCGCCATCGTGGCGGACGATACGATTTTATACCTCTCAGCAGGTTTTGCAATTATGATTTTTGGGGGGGATGGCGCTACGGACCGTGATATAAAGCGGTTCTCGGTATTACCTGCCTGCGGTCTTTTTACTGAGGGAACTGAAGATCATGTCCAGCACCGTTTGCTGCCTCGCCTCGAACTTGTTGAGCACCGCCAGACAGGTACCCATGGGGCAGAGGTCATGCAGAAAGTCGGCATCCCGCCCGGAAAGTATCACCACCCGGTTTTTGTCCATCCCGGCCTGGGTAGCGAACGAAAGCAATTTCAAACCATCCATGGCCGGCATTTCCAAGTCGATCAGCAACAGGTCATACCCACCGGCCTTGATCGAATTTAAAGCCGTTACCGGGCTGTTGCAGATATCCACCTGCAACAGAGGATAGGCGTCATGTATGTACCCGGCCAGGAACTTGGTGAAGGCCTGGTCGTCATCGATCAATAATATTCTACCCATGGGGTGATAGTATAGTCGATTACGCGGCGGCCATGAAACAAAAAAAACAGAGGACCGGCGGAACGCTACTTGATGACGCGCGTGGCATTGCTCAGGACCGTGAAGGGAAGGTTGATCCCTAACTCCTGGGCGGCGCGCAAATTGATGACCAACTCGATACGACGGGGTGAGAGCAACGAAAGATGGCTCTGCCGGGCTCCTTCAAGAATGCGGGTGGCCAGGTCGGCAGCCAGATGCCCCTGCTCTTCGGGATTGATTTCAAGCGAGATGAGTGCGCCCTTTTCGGCGGCGCCTGGCATGGTGGAGAGCACCGGGATGTTGCGGGCCTTGGCACGGGCGACGATCTTGCCGAATTGCCGGGACACAATACCGCTTTCCGTAGCCACGATGACATCGGAATGGTCGAGCAGGGCGGGAAGAGCCGATTCCAGCGCAGAGGACGAGCTTACATTCGCCTCCGTCACGATCATGTCGTACTGGGGTGCGACCTTTCTGATTTCCTCGAGCTGTTTTAGCGACCCGATTTCACGGGAGTTGTAGGCGACACCGATGCGACGGTACGGTTTGATGTGCTCCCGGCTGTCCTTGAGGGTCTTGATCAGTGTGACCAGCGGCACCCGCGAGCTGACGCCGCACATGCCCCGGTGCGGTCCGTCGGATACGAACACGTCAACGGAGACCACCGGAATCCCGTCAGATTCCCTCATGGCCACGAACGCCACAGGCGCCCCGTAGGCGACGATCAGGTCGGGGCGGTAGGCATTGAATTTCCTGATCGTATTGGACCAGGAGAGCGAATCGGGATTCGGTACCTGCAGAATGATCTCCACATTGGCCGAGGTGTAGCCCAAAGCGGCCAGGGACTTGATAAAGGCCTGGTGCGCCTCGCGGTAACGCGGCTGGTCGCTGCTCATGACGGCGGCTATGACCTTGTCGGCGGCGCGACAATCCAGCGGCCGGCACGCCAGGGAAAAGATCATCAGCACTATGAAGAGGATTCGTTGACGCATACCATCCACTACCACCGCGAAGTTAACGACACCATGGTCTTGTGAACCGAGCCGTCGTAGAGTGCATCACCGGAGTTGTAATTGCGGAAACTGTAGTCCACCGAGCAACCGACATGTTTGTTGATGCGCCAGTCGGCTCGCGCCGTCACACCGGTTTCAACCGTATCCAGCCGGGTCAGGGTGGTGATGCCGGTGGTATCGAAGCTTCCCGTTGTTCCAGCAAGGGTAAACACCCTCACAGGCACGTCGAATCGGGACGTCGAACGTACCTGCTGGACGCCGAGGGAGATGTCCAGAGGCTCTGCAACGGCATACACGGCATCGATGCCGTAGACATGGGCCGTGGACCGATAGGTGGTCCCAACGAGAGGGTCCGGATCGACAATGATATTGGAAAACAATATCGACTGGTCCGTCACCGCCTCCAGATATGAATAGTTGGTAGTGATCGTTAACCGCTCGACAGGGCTGAACCACAGGCTCCCGTTTGCCGAATATGAGCGATTCTCCCGGGGCAGTGTATAGGCGGCAACAGGCGCCGGGTCGACGGTGGAGGCCGTGCTCCGACTCTGCTCATAAGAGGTGATGAAGCTGGCGGTGCCCCCCCACCCCCCGTTTTTGGCGTAGGTCACGAACAGTTCGCCTTTGTGGCTTTCCGACGCCGAGGTTTTCCATTCCGGGTTATCCGTTGTGCGATAAGTATAACCGGCATTCACCCTGAAACCGGGGATCGGCCTCCAGGAGACCTTCGCCAGGCCGGTATGGGTCCTGCGGTATTCGCTATGGAGCGCCGCCGGGTCGGCGGGTAAAAGGTCACTGTTGGGAACGTTGTCGCGGGACTCCATGATGGCGCGGTATTCCAGGCGATAGGTCACCAGCTTGCTGGGACGGAAGGTGCCGGAAAGTGCGATGGTATCCTTGGCCGTCTCAATGCCGGGGCGCACCACCAGCGCTCCCGATGTGGTTGAGTAGGGGTTGGAAATCGTCGAGGGCGATTCCCGGTCGTTTTGTAGCCGTCGGTATTTAAGGGCAAACGAGAGCTCCTTGAACGGCGTATAGGTCAGATCTCCCGCCACCGAATGCAGTGTCTGCTCCGGTTTGGAGGAAGGGCGGGCATCTCCGCCGTCGGCGTCGTTTTCCCTCTTGGTAAGGACATAGGCGGCGGTCCCCACCAAGCCACCGCTCATGTCGGTGTAAAGCCTGACCGTATGGGACGTAACCCGACTGTCGGAGACGGCGTTGGTCGCCTGGTTGCCCGGAATGATCGCCCCGTTGCCGGTTACGGCGAAAGAATAGCGGGTATCCGGAGCTTGGTTTGAAAAGTCGCGGATACGGAATCCGTAGGCGATGTCGAAGAATCCCAGATGAGCGTCGGCCCCGATGCTTCCTTCCCGCGTGATCTGGTCAACCCGACGGTTGACGGAAACGATCCTGTTCTGAGTATCGCCAAAGTAGTAGTCGCCGAACCTGAGTTGGTCGGTTCCCCGGCGGCTCAGTTCCCAGTACCCCAGGTTGATGTGGATGGGGTTGTTGCCCAGCTTGATGCGGTTCTCCACTTGGGAAATGCCGGTGCGAATGCCGTAGCCGTCCTGGGGAGGGGTTGATTGCGTCGTTGCATATTGGCCGGCGGATGCCTGCGGAAGCTGTTCCGTAAGCAGGTTATGCCAGAAGGCCTCGCTTTCCAGATGCAGACGGTAATAGCCGCCATAATCGAAAAACAGGTTGGCGTGATAATCGTCATCATGGAGCATGAGGGCTTCGCCCGACAACTTGAGGCAGGAACCGAGCGTGCCGGCGGAGAGCCCCCCCGCTACGCCGGATTTCAGGCGCGAATAGGGGTCAGCGGCAGCGGTTGCGCCGTCGGGCGTAATAAACCGGTATCCGGCCTGGGCATGGGCAAAACGGTAGGCTTCGGTCTCCTGCTCCACTGGGGATTCATGACTTTCCGCCCCCATATCGAAGAAATTGCAGTCGGCGGCGAGGGCCGGCATCGTCAGAAGCATCAAGCCCGAGCAGACGACCAGCGGTGCAAACAGCTTTGTTTGTCGAGAGCGTCTTGGCATGGCTTACTTCCTTAATGTCCCGTACCCGCGGTTGTCGGGGGTATCGGAGCCGTGGATAGCGGAGTGGCAGTCGGTGCACCGGTTGGAAAAGAGCGCCTTCATGGATGTGTCGCCGTTTACTACGCTGCGGTGACCCGGGTTGTGGCACTGAATGCAGAGAAACGGCATCGCCGCCGAGAGCAGACGGCGATTGACCGAACCGTGCGGCATGTGGCAGTTGGTACAGGTTTCGGTAACGTCGCCGTGCTCGTAGACGAACGGCCCGCTTTTATCCATATGGCAGCGGGTGCAAAGGTCGCGTTGCGTGCTCCCCTTCAACAGCTTGGGCTGGCTTGAGCCGTGGGGGTCATGGCAGTCGAAACAGCCCATCTTCTTTTCCCGCACCGGGTGATGGGAAAACAGGCTGAATTGGGCCTTGACGTCGGGATGGCAGCCGTAACAGAGTTCGGCCATTTGATCGTGGCTGACCTTCTGCTGTGGCCCTTCGTGCAACTTATGGCAGGAGAAGCAACTCAAGTCGTTCAGGGCGTGAGTACTGGAGTGCCAGTGGGCCAGGGCCGGGGTCGAGGCCGCGGAGTGGCATTTCAGGCAGATCAGAGACTGGGCCTGTGGTGGGAGTTTCTTCAGGTCGAGCAATTTGGAAACATCGCATTTGCCGCCCTCTTCGCCATGGAGCTTTTTATTTTCCTCAATCTTGGCGATGGCCAGACTTCCCGGCCCGTGGCATGACTCGCAGTTGACCAGCGGCAATCCGGTTTCAGGCTTGATCTGCTCGCCGTGAACGCTCCGCTTGAAGTCGCTGGTGATCTTGTCGTGCTTGTGGCACTTGGCGACGCAGTTATCCGTCCCCACGTAGTCGGCATCCAGGCGGCCGACAATCATCTTTTCATACTCGGCGACCGGCAAAAGCGGATGGGACTGCTTCATCCCGGCGCATCCCGCACCCAGGAATGCCACAAAGATCAGCGCCGCCGGGAAAATGGCCGCAAGCACCATGGCCCTGCCAGTGCCCTTATTCATTACAATCTCCTTCAGCCCCCCGGGCAGCGATCAGCTCCCCTGGATACCCTTGGTGGTAGTACGGATGAAACGCTGCACGATCGGGTTACTGCTGTTACGTATCTGGTCCGGCATGCCTATTTCGATGATCTCGCCCTGGTGCATCATGGCGATGCGGTCGGACAGGTACAGGGCAAAATTCAGATCGTGGGTGACGATGATTGTCGTCGTTCCGGCCTTCTTTTTCAGGGAGAGGATCGTCTCCGCCAACTCATCGGTGGTCACCGGGTCCAATTCGGCGGTCGGTTCGTCGTAGAGGACCAAGTCCGGCTCCATCGCCAGGGAGCGGGCGATGGCGACCCTCTTCCGCATGCCGCCCGACAACTCCGAGGTATTCAGTTCCTCCTTGCCTTCCAGCCCCACAATGGCGAGTTTTTCCGCAATAAGCTCACGAATGCGGGCCTCAGGGCAGATACGATGTTCCCGCAGCCAGAGCCCCACGTTATCGGCAACGGTCAGCGAGTTGAACAAGGCCGACGATTGGAACACCATGCTGCTGCGAAACTCTTGAGGCAGCGGCCGGCCATTGTCGAACACCGGCTGGCCGTTAAAGTAGATCTGGCCGCTATCGGGCGTTTCCAAACGAATGATATGCCTCAGCAGGATACTCTTCCCGGTGCCGGAGGGACCGATAATCGAGAAAGTCTCTCCGGGCGCGATATCGAGATCGATATCCTTGAGGACGTGGTTGCTGCCAAAGGACTTGTTCAGTTTTTCAATTCGAACGGCGATGCCGTGAACGGACATTGAGGACTCTCTAATAAAATTTAAATGCAGTATACATGCCTAATAATTCAGAACAGGTACTTGGACCGGTTGGTAAAATAGTGCCGGTGCCGATAAACAAAGGCGGTCAGCAATATAATGGCCACCATGACCGACAAGTTATTCATCGTCAACTCACGGGTATCGACCGGTTGGCCGACCACATTTTCCAGTTCTCCCGCGGAAATATACACCAGATTGGTCAGCGTATTCACCACTTCAAAAGCGTTGTAACCCATCAGCAGGTACCAGGTGAGGGTCTGCCGTTTCATCAAACCGAGGAACAGATAGAGACAGATCAGACTATCTACGAATACCAGCATCTCCGCCACCCGCCCTTGGTAAATCCTCCCCAACAAGGGGAAGGGATGCCCGAAGGTGGACATGGTCAGCATGAAGAAGAACAGATACAGCCCCCCCAAAAGGACGATACCCAAAGGCCGCCGCTCCTCGTTATCGTTATCGAGTTCTTCCATGAGCACCTCAAGGGGGAATGCCGTTACTTTGCCTTGTCCGGCCTATTGCTGCGCCGCATGTCACTCAAGGCGACGCAGACAAAGATGACGACCAGGATAAAACCTATGAAAATCCAATCGGCGGTGCTGAATCCGAACATTACCGGCTCCTCCTGAAGGCCTCTCCTGCCTCTTTTACCATGCCCATCTCCTGATAACAGGTCCCCAGCAGGTAATAGACCTCGCCCATGGGGAACTGCTCCACAAAGAAGGGATCGGCCAAAACATCCTCAATGATGGCGGCGGCTTCGTCGTTGCGCCCGGCATGGCGCTCCTCCAGTGCCACCGACAGGGCGATCAGGTAGTCCAGGGGCGGGACCAGCGGAAGCTTGCCGGCAAGGATCGCGGCGATTCGGGCTTCAAGCCTCGCCCTTTCACCCGCCGCCAAGTCGGACAACGCCTCGGTCCAGACCTCGGCCGCCCGATCATAGCGCCCCACAACGTACAGCGCCTCGCCGTATTCATAGGCAACATGGCCGTCGGTCGAATCCATATCCACGGCCTTCTTCAAATGTTTTTCCGCCCCGTACCAGCTCTCTACGGCCTGATGCAGCGCCGCGAGGCGCGACCCCTTGTCGGCGAAGGTCCGGCCAATCTCCGCCTGCAGGCCGACGTTGGCGGGATCGAGCAGGGCGAGGATCTTGAGAAAGTTGATCTTGCGATCCAGATAGGGGGTATCGACATCTTTGGCATCCAGCATGATGATCTGCCCGCCCAACTCGGAAACTATATGGGGATAGGCGTCCTTCAACACGGCGGCATACTCGGCGGCATGGGCGCATTCAGGATCGAGGCGCAACGCCTGGTAGATGCCGCGCCCCACCATGTCATAGCCGGGTGCCCCATCCTGAACGGAGGCAAGGTCCTCATCCAGGAGCGGGATGGGAGGCTTGCCGTCCCAGGGGATGACGACCCGGCCGTCGCGGCCGCTGAGGATATAACCGGTGGGCGGCGTAAAGTAGCTGATGCCGTTGAGTGGCGTGGGTGTCGAAGCGTCCGCGGTGTTCATCTGATCTCCTGCTCCCTCCCGGGGAAGGTGTCTATACCGGCATGCACGCCGATCATCTTGTAGATCTGCACTTCATCCCACGGTTCATCCAGAACGCCGTCGTGGATGGCCCAGCTTCGCCCGCGTACGGTGCGCTCCATACCCGGCACGCGAAAGGGGGTGGAACCGTCCAGCCGGCCATGATAGCGGCCGCCCGGCTGGAACTCCCGGTCAATCTCCATCATCAGGCGCTTGCCACGCAGATAGTCGAAGCCGTATCGCTCATAACGAATGGCGTTGTCGTAGCTGAGCGGCTCGGCCACGATCATCTCCATCCCCAAGGCATCGGTAAATCGCTCCAGGAGCGGAAAGAACTCTGCGAACAGGCGCAATCCACGGCGGGTCTGGTTGGGGAACAGGCCGTCCTGCATGGCGCGCAACTCTTCGGGAAGGTTGCGTCCGCGTGAGGCAAACCAGTTCCTACGGCCGCTTTCGTCCACGTCCACATCATGACGGGGCGCGGCCGGATCGCAGATGATGCAGAAGGAAAGCTCCATCTGATGGTACTGGGTATCGGCCAGCTCGAGAAAGAATACCGTATCGGCATCATCGGGCCGGGCGCGCACCTCGATGCGGAGAAGCGCAAGCCCGGAGGGCGCAATGACGGTGGTCAAACGCTCCCCGGCCGCGTTGTGGAGACCATCGGCGGCCACCCCCAACAGTTCGCGCAAACGCAGCGGCAGCAACGAAGCGTATAGCATATTTTTTTCCGGGTCACCCAGCCGGTTGATGGCTAACAGCGACCGTAGCGGCCGGCCGGCTGCATCCAGCAGTTGACTATTTCCCGGAAGTTTTGCCATAGGTTCCAATTATACCAGGAAAAATGGCCGACCTGATCCGCGCAATACTCTTTTCCACCGCATCGAGGGCGAGGTTGCGCTCATACTCTTCGGACCAGTGCATGGCGTCCAACAAGGCCCGGTGCGGATAACCCAACGACTCGATCTTTTTGACAAAGGCTGCCGGCAGTCGGGGGTTGAGTTCAACGCCGTTCATAACCGCCCAGGCGATGGTCCAGGCCCGGGCCGTGTTCATGAGGTCGTAGCCGCCCCCGCCCAGGGCAACCCAAGGGATCTTGAGCGCCTTGACCTTGCGCATGATATAGCCGTAACTGTGGGTCGTGATCTCAAGCCTGGTCAGCGGGTCGGTACGAAACGCATCGGCGCCGATCTGCGTGACGATGACATCCGGGTCATAGGCCGCTATCAGCGGATAGGCCACCTCGTCGAACGCCTTCATGTAGAGGGCGTCGTCGGTGTGGGCGAGTAGCGGCACATTCACCGAATAGCCCCGGCCCCGACCGTGGCCGGTCTCGTTCTCAAAGCCGGTTCCGGGGAAGAAATAGATGCCGCTTTCGTGCAGCGAGATCGTCAGAACCCGGTCGCTGTCGTAGAAGCCCTCCTGCACTCCGTCGCCGTGGTGGGCATCGATATCAAGGTAGACCACCCGGCGTCCTCGCGCCACCAGCCAATTGATGGCAAGAACGGCATCGTTTATGTAGGAAAACCCCGAGGCCCTGGCCCGGTGGGCATGATGCCAGCCGCCGGCCAGGTTGAAAGCGATATCGAACCCCTCCTCTTCCACCAGACGGGCCGCCTCGAAGGTCGCGCCGGCCCCCAGTGCCGCGCAATCGTACAGTCCTTTGAATACGGGGCAGTCGGCATCGCCCAGGCCAAAACGAAAATCGGCCCGCGGCTCGTCCGAGGCACTGAACTCTTTGAGGCGCGCCACATATTCCGGGGCATGGAAGCTCAGCACCAGGTCGTCGTCGATCGGCCCGCAGCCGCGAATTTCCATCCCTGGCAGCTTCAGCAGTCCATAGGCCTCCATCAGGTCCCGCACGAGACGATAGCGCTGCAACTTGAACGGATGGTCATCCCCGTAGCTGAAATTCCCGAACAGCGGCGAGTATATCAGGGCAGTGCGTCTGGCCGGCACAACGACTCCTCTGTAACATGGCGCGCAAGGCGTTGGTATAATGCCTTATTTTTTAGCGTTCGTCTATGGGGAAAACCGAATGAATCCGGCCTGATTTGCATGGCAACGTGGCGCGGCACAGGACACGAGGGTGGAGATTGTTACGGGGACTTGCGGGAAGGGGGGGTCCGGGCGTCTAAAAATGAAATGCTATCTTGGTTTTGGGGACCACTCCACGTTCACGTTTGAACATGCAGGCCGGGGAGCAATAGTGTAACGTATCGGGAAGAATCTCCCCATCCATTATTTCCACCAAATAGCCCTTGCTGTCAACACGGACGGAATAAATGCCGTTGCTCTCGGCTTTGACCGTATTTCCGCAATGGCTGCACTGTTCTTTCGCTAGTGCCATAATGGACTAATTATGCCACCAATCAGAACCCGGCGTCAAGCACGTCTGCATAGTCTCCGAATCGTTACCCGCCCACCAGTAAAATAGAAGAAGGGACAACCTGCCCCGAAATATGAAGAGAATCCACCGTTTACCGTGAACATCTGGTTTGTCATCCGGCAATAGAGTTCATTGTCCTGCCGGACCAGGTTTTGGCATTGACCATAAAGAGCGCCACGGCGCCCAACCCCATGATCCCCGCGGTATAGAAGACCGCC